>NZ_JBRKJK010000008.1:0-206735 GCF_052983295.1 Porticoccus sp. GXU_MW_L64
GCCATCAATACGGTGAAGCCCAAGCGAACCAGCGTTAAGCAAATGAGAAAACTGGCTGGTTGGGACAATCAGACTCTTGTCAAGGTACTGGAGGCGCTAATTTAGATGAGGTGGCCCTGGCAATCGCACGGTTGTTGTTGCCCTGAATCCCCGTGGTTGTTACAGTCGCGAGTTAAATTCACGCGGGAGCGGTGGCACTGGTTGCCGCCCTGTACATAACGATGCTTTCCCGGCGTTCCGGCCGACAAGGAATAAAAAACAAATGGTGTTTAGACGACTGCGCGGACTTTTTTCCAACGACCTTTCTATTGACCTGGGAACTGCCAACACCCTGATTCATGTTCGCGACAAAGGCATTCTGCTCAACGAGCCATCGGTAGTGGCCATTCGTCACCACCACGGCCAGAAAATTGTTGAGGCAGTAGGGGTTGAAGCCAAGCGCATGCTGGGTCGTACTCCCGGCAATATTACCGCCATCCGCCCCATGAAAGACGGTGTGATCGCCGACTTTCAGGTGACCGAAAAAATGCTCCAGCACTTTATCAAAAAGGTGCACGAAAACAGCCTGATTCCCCCCAGCCCCCGGGTGCTGATCTGTGTGCCCTGTTTGGCAACGGAAGTGGAAAAGCGTGCCATTCGCGAGTCTGCCGACAGTGCCGGTGCCCGCGAGGTATACCTGATTGAAGAGCCTATGGCGGCGGCCATCGGTGCCGGTTTGCCGGTGGAAGAAGCCTGTGGCTCCATGGTGGTGGATATCGGTGGTGGTACCACCGAAATCGCCATTTTGTCCCTCAATGGCGTGGTGTACTCCGACTCCGTACGCATAGGCGGCGACCGCTTTGATGAAGCCATTACCAACTACGTGCGCCGTCACTACGGCAGCGTGATTGGCGATTCCACCGCCGAGCGTATCAAAATCGAAGTGGGCAGCGCCTACCCGGGCAGCGAAGTGCGCGAAATCGACGTGCGCGGTCGCAATCTGGCAGAAGGGGTGCCCAAGAGCTTTACTCTCAACAGCGACGAAATTCTGGAAGCCCTGCAGGAGCCACTGGCGGGTATTGTGCAGGCGGTGAAGCGGGTGCTGGAACAATCGCCACCGGAACTGGCTTCCGATATTGCCGAGCGCGGTATCGTACTGACCGGTGGCGGTGCCCTGTTGCGCGACATCGACCGTCTGCTGACCCACGAAACCGGCCTGCCGGTAATTGTCGCCGAAGACCCGCTCACCTGTGTGGCTCGAGGCGGCGGTCGCGCTATGGAAATTATGGATAAGCGCAATCTGGATATTCTTTCTCCTTGAGTGTTGTTGATCTGTCATTCTGAGCGCAGCGAAGAATCTCTTTGCTTTGTTTAACCTGCAAGATCCTTCGCTGCGCTCAGGATGACGAAATAAGAGTCTTATAAACCGCCGTTAGGGGGTCGCTATCAAAAACCTGTTCGCACAAGGTCGCTCTCCCTCAAGGCGTATCCTTGTGCTGGGTTTGCTCGCTCTGATCTTGGTGCTGATAGACAGCTTCACCCAGTGGCTGAAACCGGCGCGCAGTTATCTGGAGGAAGTGGTTTATCCGCTGCACTGGCTGGCAGATTTACCGGGGCGTATGGCGGAGTGGGGTGAGGAATCCACCCTCAGCCGCGCCGACCTCGCCAGTGAAAACGAACAGCTGAAAACCCAGCTGCTGGTATTGCGGGCCAGCCAGCAACGCATGGCTGGACTGGAAGCGGAAAATATTCGCCTGCGCAGCCTGCTCAACGCCACCGAAATGGTCAAGGACCGGGTTCAGGTGGCGGAGCTGATCGGCATATCTCCGGACTACCCACTGTCCCACACCTTTACCATCAATCGCGGCAGCGCCGACGGCGTTTTTGTGGGCCAGGCTGTACTCGGTGCCGAGGGTTTGATGGGCCAAGTGGTGGATGTCTTCAGTGGCCACAGCCGGGTGCTGCTGATTACCGACAGCCGCCACGCCCTGCCGGTGCAGGTGCGCCGCAACGGTCTGCGTGCCATAGCCGAGGGCATTGGCGATGGCAACCTGAAGCTGCGTTATATCTCCCCCACCATGGACATTGCCAGTGGCGACCTGTTGGAAAGCTCAGGGCTCGGTGATCGCTACCCGGCGGGCTATCCGGTGGGCACCGTAGAGCGCATTGAACGGGACCCCGGCAAGGCGTTTGTGGACGTGATAGTCGCTCCCAGCGAACCTCTCAATCGCCGTCGCACGGTATTGCTGGTTTTCCCCTCGGAAGAACAGCTGGGGTCGGCGGCTGGCCTGCCAGCCGGAAACAACCGGTGAAGCGGCCCCGACAATCCCAACGCCGCGGACTGTTGTTTGTGGCCCTGCTGGTTGCTCTGGTACTGCAACTGTGGCCGCTGTTTGGCGGTGTGGCCCTGTGGCGCCCGCAGTTTGTCTTGCTGGTGCTGACCTTTGCCCTGATTCATCGCCCCAACTACTACGGCATCGCTACCGCCTGGATTACCGGGCTGGTCATGGATGCGGTCACCGGCGGCGTGTTTGGTCGTTATGCGTTGGCCCTGGGAGTCTGTGCTTACCTGTTACACCTGTTGCGTCAGCGTTTGCAGCACGCTCGTATATGGCATCAAAGTGGTGTGGTGCTGCTGTTGGTGGCGGCGGCGCAATTGGTGGTGATGAGTGTCAATATGCTGGCTGGTGGCCGCACCAGTTGGGCGCTGGTGTGGTATCCGGCGCTTACCTCGGCGCTTCTGTGGCCACTGTTCTATACCCTGATGATGCGCCTGACCCGTTGAGCCTGTGCCGTGAATACCCAAACCGCTGATTTTATCCTCGCCTCCGCCTCACCCCGGCGTCGTCAGCTGTTGCAACAAATTGGGGTGCGTTTTGTGGTTGCCCCGGCGAATGTGCCGGAACACCTTCGGGAGGGAGAGCGCCCTGAGGATTACGTTATCCGTTTGGCGCGCGCCAAGGCGCAGGCGGGGTTTCAGGCGCAAACAGATGCGGTTTTGCCGGTGCTGGGGTCGGATACGGCAGTGGTGCACAACGGTCGAATTCTCGGCAAACCCCGTGATCAGAACGATGCAGTGGACATGCTGATGAGCCTGTCCGGCAGCTGCCATCAGGTGCTGTCTGGCATCGCCATGGTGGGTGCCAAACATGCTGTCGCCTGCGCCGTGGAAACCTCTGTGTATTTTCGTACTCTCAGCAGGGAGCAGTGCCAGCGCTACTGGTTCACTGGCGAGCCGGCGGACAAGGCGGGCAGTTATGGTATACAGGGTTTGGCGGCGGTATTTGTGGATCGTATTGAAGGCAGTTATTCCAATGTGGTGGGGCTGCCTCTGGCGGAAACGACAGATTTGCTGGCGGAGTTTGGGATCGATGTGTGGCAGAGGGGTGAGGATGGCGATGAGCTTTGAGATAAAGAACAGCAAGTCGCACGTCGCACGTCTGACGTCGCACGCTAAAAGCTGGCACTCTGTCAGAAAGATTGGTGTCCTCCCCGCGATGGCGGGGACCCATACTTATGACGAAGTGGTGAGATGGATTCCCGCCTGCGCGGGAATGACAGAAGTACCGTACCAAAGCGTGCGACGTCTGACGTGCGGCGTGCGACTGCTTGCCGAACACACCGCAGCATCAACTCACTGCTCACCAACCGAGTATCCCCACCCATGAGCGCAGAAATCCTGATCAATATCACTCCCATGGAAACCCGCGTGGCACTGGTGGAAAACGGTGTGCTGCAAGAGGTGGCCATCGAGCGCACGTTCAAGCGCGGGGTGGTGGGCAATATTTACCGTGGCAAGGTGGTGCGGGTGATGCCGGGTATGCAGGCGGCGTTTGTGGACATCGGTTTGGAAAAGGCCGGTTTTATCCACGTGGATGACATTCATGTGGATGCCGCCGCCGATGGCAGTGAGCAGAAGGTAGAGGATATTCGCCAGCTGTTGCACGATGGTCAGGGGGTGACTGTACAGGTGGCCAAAGACCCCCTGGGTAGCAAAGGCGCGCGACTGAGCAGCAAGCTGTCGGTGTGCTCCAAATACCTGGTGTATATCCCTCGCGAATCCCATATCAGTATCTCCCAGCGCATAGAAGGGGAGGCCGAGCGTGAGCGGCTCAAAGGCGAATTGGCGCTTGCTCTGTCGGAGGAGGGCGACGGGAAAATTCTCACCGGAGAAGCCAACCCCGATGGCGGCTATATTATTCGCACCGCCGCCGAGGGTTTGTCCGCCGGTGAATTGCGCCGGGATGTGCACTTTTTAAAACGCCTGTGGCGGGATATTGGCGAGCGCGCCCCACTGACGCCCCTGGCCAGCAACGTGTTTGAGGATTTGCCTCTGCATTTGCGCACGCTGCGGGAGATGACCCGCGACGGGGTGGAAAAAATTCGCGTGGATTCCAGAGAATGCTACGAAAAAATGCGCGCATTTGCGGGCAAATATCACCCGAATCTGTTGCCGTTGATCGAGCATTACCCCGGCGAGCGCCCGCTGTTTTATCTCTACTCTGTAGAAGATGAAATTCAGAAGGCTCTGCAGCGCAAAGTGCAGCTGAAATCCGGTGGTTATCTGGTGATCGACCAGACCGAAGCAATGACCACGGTGGACGTCAACACCGGTGCCTTTGTGGGCCATCGCAACCTGGAAGAAACCATCTTCAAAACCAACCTGGAGGCGGCCACCGCCATTGCCCGCCAGCTGCGCCTGCGCAATCTGGGGGGCATTATCATTCTCGACTTTATCGACATGCGCGAAAAGGAACATCAGCGCCAGGTGTCGCGCACTCTGGAGAAAGCGCTGGAACGGGATCGCGCCAAAACCAGCGTACTGACTACCTCGGAGCTGGGCCTGATTGAAATGACCCGCAAACGCACCAGTGAAAGCCTGGAGCATTTGCTGTGCGAACCCTGTGAGCAGTGCGGCGGCAGTGGCAGCGTTAAATCTGTGGAAACCCTGTGCTACGAAATCCTGCGAGAAATCCTCCGCGAAGCCCGCGCCTTTGAGTGCGAAAAATTTCTGGTGCTGGCCTGCCAGCCGGTGATCGACCGCCTGCTGGATGAAGAATCTGCCAACGTTGCCGACCTGGAAGAATTTATCCGCCGGCCAATTCAATTCCGTGTGGAGTCCATGTACTCTCAGGAGCAGTACGACATTGTTCCGGTTTAGGCGTTATATGAGAGACGAGAGATGTGAGACGAGAGACGCGGCGCTCAATTCAGGGTGCAGGGTTTTCCGTCTTCCATCTCCCATTTTTCATCTCCCGGCATCCAAATGAAAGCACTGAAATACGTAAGCAAACTGACTCGCTGGCTGTGGTTTACCATGGCCGCAGTGGTGATCAGCTACGCCGTGTTGGTGGTGCTGGGGCGTACCCTGTTGCCCTATCTGGACGATTATCGCCCCCAGGTGGCGCAACAGCTTTCCGATGTGTTGGGGGCGCAGGTGCAGTTGCAGCGGCTGTCTGGCACCTGGCCGCGACTGGCGCCCACTCTGTCTGCGGATGGTGTGCAGATAACCGCAGATGACACGGGGCATATTGGTATTGGCCAGCTGAGTGCGGAATTGGAGCCATTTGCCAGCATTTGGCATGGCCAGCTGATCTGGCGCAAGCTCAGCCTCAGTCAGGTGAATTTGCAGCTGGTGGAAGATGCCAGCGGTCGCTGGTCACTGGCGGGCTTTCCTCTTACCGGCGGCAGTGGCGGTGGTATTCGCCCTCTGGATATGTTGCTCTACAGCTCGCTGATTGAAGTGGACAGTGTGTCGGTTGCACTGCACTTTTACTCCGGTGCCCAATTGACCTTTAATGCTGGCGATATCCTGGTTGAAAACAACGACCAGTTTCACCGCATCGTCGCCGCTATTGCTGGCGGTGAGGAGCCGGACAGCGAGCAATCAGCCACTGAATCCGGCACCGATCAACAATCCCTGGCCCGCTTTGTGTTTGAGGGAGAGGGAGATTACCGCGATCTGGACGAATTTCATGCTCAGGCTTACGTGGAACTGCAGCAACTCAATCTGGCTTCCGTAACCAGGTTTTTTGCCCAGTTGCTTCCGGCCTATGAAGACAAACTGACGGCACTGGATGGCAGTGTCGCCACCCAGCTGTGGCTGCAATGGGGAGAGCATGGCCGGGTGGATATGCGCGGCCGCCTGCAAACCGATCAACTGCCCCTGGACAGGGCCATGGCACTGCCGGAGGTCACCGGCTTGAATACCGACGTTACCGGTTGGTATCAGCCCGGTGAGGACTGGGGCCTGGCGCTGCAAGGGCTGCACTTTCAGTGGGGTGAGGAAAATATTCAGCCGCTGGATATTCGCTTTAACCAGAGGGTTGGGGATCGCTGGGGCGAATTCGGCCTGGACATCAATTATCTCAGTGTGGACGCGCTGCGCAAATTACTGGTCAACAGCGAATTTTTGCCGCAGCAAGTGGCAGACGCCCTGGCCGCCATTGAGCCCAGCGGCCACGTGGACAACGTCAGCCTGGACGCGGTGCTGTCCGATACCGGGCTGCCGGATTTGGTGTTGAAGGCGAATCTGCGCGATGTGGCTATCAACGCCTATCAGGGGGTTCCCGCGGCCAGCGGTGTGAGTGGCTATCTGGAAACCACCATTGATGACGGCATGCTGGCCCTGGACAGCCGCGATGCCAGTATCCATTTCGAAAAGCTGTTTACCAGTGCCATTGCTGTGAATCGGGTCTCCGGCACCCTGGGGTGGTCCTGGGATCGCCAGCGCCAGCTGATCACCCTGACCAGCAGTTTGCTGCAGGCGGATTCCCCGGCGGGGCAAATGAAGGGGCAGTTCTACCTGTACCAGCCGATTGTGCGCAGCGACGATGCGGCGCAACTGTTCCTGCAGCTTGGGGTGCTCAACAGCCACTCCCGCTACCGGGATCAATTTGTGCCCGCCATTCTCAACCCCAATCTGACTGAATGGCTGGACCGCGCCCTGGACAATGTCAGCGTGGCGGAAGCCGGGGTTATCTACCGCGGTTCGGTGCGCAACGGGCAGGAAGACAGGCGCACTATTCAGCTTCATGTGGCCGCCAATGGCGAGCGCCTGATCTACCACCCGGAATGGCCGGCACTGGAGGAGTTTTCCGGTCGCCTGCTGTATCACGGCGGCCACTTGCAAGGGGACATCAGCGCCGGTCGTATGGGTGGTTTGGCTGTTCATGGCGGCGAGCTGACCATGGATGCCCTGGGTGAGCAGCGCCTCAATATTCGCGCCACGGGCAGTGCCAATGCGGAACAAACCCGGCAATTGTTGCGGCGTTCACCGCTGCGGGAAAGAGTGGATGGCTTGGAAGGCTGGCAGCTGGGCGGAGATGTCAGCGCCCGTGTGGACCTGCAAGTACCCCTGCAAGACGACTGGCAAACTGGCCGTTATCAGGTGGTGGCGGATGTGGTTGATGGGGCGCTTGTGCAGCCGGAATATCAGGTGCGTATTGATGGCGTTGCCGGGCAGATGCGGTTCGATCTGGACAAGGGGCTGCGCGGCGATTCGCTGAAAGGTCGCTTGTGGGGTATGCCCGCTACCGCCAATTTGGTCACGGAGGATGAAGGCCTGCAATTGACCGTGGACGGCGCTTTGCAGCCAGCGTTGTTGGCGCAGCACTTCAATGTGGATGTGGGCCAGCAGATTCAGGGTCAGAGCCGTTATCAGGCGGTGGTGATCCTGCCCGGTGATGGCGACGAACAGTCCGGCTCCATCAAGGTACAAAGCCAGCTGCAAGGTATTGCGGTTGACCTGCCACAGCCTTTTGGCAAGGAGGCGAGCCAGTCGCAAAATTTTGAGGCGTTGCTGACGTTCGGTGACCTGGTGGATATCGAAGCCTCCTATGGCCAGAGTGTTCGCGCCGGCTCCCAGTGGCAGGGCAAGTATTTGCAGCGCGGCTACCTGGGGGTGAATCGCTCTGATCTGGCGCTGCCGGAAAATCAGGTGTTGCTGTTGGCGGCGGATGTCAGCGATGTCAATTTGGTGGATTGGCAGTCCAGCTTGCTGACCCTGTTTGACAGCCCCGAACAAAGCCAGGGTGAAAACCCCTCAAGGCGTTGGCTGCCGCCGGCCATTCTCGATGTGCGTGTGGGTGAACTGGGGGTGTCTGCCCTCAGCCTGGAAAACGCCCACCTCAATGGCACACTGGTGGGCTCGGTGCTGCGCACCAGCCTGGAATCCGATAGCGCCGCTGGCAAATTGAACATCCCCCTGGATAACAGTCGGCCCATGGTGATCGCTCTCGATCACCTGAAACTGCCGGAGCTGTCACAGCCAGGTGGCGAACAAAGCGGCGCAGTCACCTTTGACCCCCGCACCCTGCGCAGCATGACTTTTTCTGTGGACAATCTGCAGCTGGGCGAACGTCAGCTGGGGGCGGTGTCCTTTGCATTGGATGCCAGTGAACAAGGGTTGACCATCAGTGAATTGAATGCCCAGGTACTCGGCCTGCAGGCAGACGGGGATTTCCAGTGGCGCTTTGACGGCCAGCAACACAGCAGCAGTTACACCGGCACCGTACAGTCAACCAACATTGCCCAGGTGCTGGAAAATATCGGTATGGAACCCATCATCAAAGGCGACAATGCGGTATTGCAAAGCGAACTGAACTGGACCGGGCGGCCCTGGGAGTTTGACCGCAATAACCTGATGGGGCAGATAACGTTTATTTTGACTGATGGCACCATCCAGCAGAGTACCGGCGGCGCCAGCCCGTTTATTCGCGTGGTGGGGCTGCTGAATTTCAGCACCTGGCTGCGTCGTCTGAGGCTGGATTTTTCCGATGTGTTCAGCAAGGGGCTGAGTTACGACTACATCAACGGCAGCCTGATATTTGACAACGGCTACCTGCGCTTCCCCGAAGCCATTGTTGCCAAAGGTCCCTCGGGCACCATGAAAATGTACGGCAATATCGACCTGATCAACGAGCAGATAGACACCCAGCTGGTGGCCACCTTGCCGGTGGGTACCAACCTGCCCTGGGTGGCGGCTCTGGCGGTCAACCTGCCCGCTGCCGCCGGTGCCTGGGTAATCAGTAAAGTGTTCAAAAAACAGGTGAACAAACTCTCCAGCCTCAGCTACAAAATTCAAGGCTCCTGGGATGACCCGGAGTTTGAAATTGAAAAAGTGTTCTCCGACAAAAAAAGCGTAGTTGAAGAAAAAACCTCACCGTCAGAAGATCAGGAGCAAGGCACGTAATGACCAAAGTTGCCGCCATTCAAATGTGCAGTACCCGCGACCTGCAGCACAACCTGCAACGGGCGGAGGCGCTGCTGGCGCAGGCCGCAGAGCAGGGTGTCCGGTTGGCCGTGCTGCCGGAAAATTTTGCCTACTACGGCTGCAAGGAGCTGCGCCAGGTGGCCCGCGATGAAGCCGACAACAGTGGCCCGGTACGCCAGTTTCTCAGTGAACAGGCAAAACGCCATCGGCTGTGGATTGTCGGCGGTACCCTTCCTGTGGTGTCACCGGGGGATGAGCGCGGCTACGCCGCCTGCCTGGTGGTTGACAGTGACGGCAACGAACAAGGCCAATACAACAAAATACACCTGTTCGATGTGGATGTGGGAGACGCCCATAAGCATTATCGGGAATCCGACGACTATCGCCCGGGTATTGAGCCCGCAGTGCTGGATACCCCCTTCGGCAAACTGGGGCTGAGTGTGTGTTACGACCTGCGCTTTGCCGAACTGTTTCGGCAGTTGGCCGACCGCGGTGCGGAAATTGTCTTGGTGCCTTCCGCCTTTACCGCCGTCACCGGCGAAGCCCACTGGCAACTGCTGCTGCGCGCCCGGGCGGTGGAAAATCAATGTTTTGTTATCGGTGCCAATATGGGCGACCGCCACCACCCCAAACGCCCCACCTGGGGCGGTTCTGCAATCGTCCACCCCTGGGGAAATGTATTGGCTGAACTGGACGGCGGCGAAGGAGTGATTTGTGCTGATATTGACCTGGCGGAAATTCAAAAGCTGAAACAAAATATGCCCATTGAGCAGCATCGGCGGCTTTAGTGGGGTATGGGCTGGTGGCAAGAGCCTCTGCAGCAGGCTGTTAATACATTCCTTTTCTGGTTTGCTTACCGCCCGTAGCGCGCTGCTCGCTGCTTTGCTATGGTTGCAACCCGCAACCCGCAACCCGCAACCCGCAACCCGCAACCCGCAACCCGCAACCCGCAACCCGCAACCCACCATGTCCCAACTCCTCAAAATCGCCACCCGCAAAAGCCCCCTCGCCCTGTGGCAGGCAGAATATGTAAAAGCTGAATTGCAGAAACACCACCCGGGTTTGGTGGTGGAGTTGCTGGGCTTTACCACCAAGGGCGATAAAATTCTCGATACGCCCCTGGCCAAGGTGGGAGGCAAGGGGCTGTTTGTCAAAGAGCTGGAAGTGGCCATGCTGGAAGGGCGCGCGGATATTGCCGTGCACTCCATGAAGGATGTGCCCATGGAATTTCCGGAGGGCTTGGGGCTGACCACCATTTGCCCGCGGGAAGATCCTACCGACGCTTTTGTTTCCAGCCAGTACAACGACTTGTCACAACTGCCAGCGGGCGGCCGGGTGGGTACGTCCAGTTTGCGCCGCCAGTGCCAGTTGCGGGAATCCCGGCCAGATTTGCAAATTCTCGACCTGCGGGGCAACGTCAATACTCGCTTGGCGAAACTGGATAACGGCGACTACGATGCCATTATTCTTGCCAGCGCCGGTTTGCTTCGCCTGCAAATGGGCGAGCGCATTCGCAGCCGTATTGCTCCGGAAGATTCCCTTCCCGCTGGTGGTCAGGGGGCGGTGGGTATCGAATGTCGCAACAGCGATCAGCGCACCATCGATTTGTTGGCGCCATTGCACCACCGCGACACCGCTGTGTGCGTTACTGCCGAGCGCGCCATGAACCGTCGCCTGCAAGGTGGCTGCCAGGTGCCCATTGCCTGTTACGCGCTGTTACAGGGAAACGACCAGTTGTGGTTGCGCGGTCTGGTGGGCGCGGTGGACGGTTCCCGTGTTCTGCGGGATGACATCTGCGGCCCCGCTGAGCAGGCGGAGCAGTTGGGTATTACCCTGGCTGATCGGCTATTGGCCCGTGGTGCCGATGCCATTCTTGCCGAAGTCTATGGCCAGCAGTAAATGAATCTGGCGGGTAAACGGGTTCTGGTGATTCGCCCCAAGCCCTTGGCGGCGCTGGAACCTGATCAGTTTGTCGAGCAACTGGCCACCTGCGGCGCACGACCCCTGCACTTGCCGGTGATGGCGATTCAGCCCTGCGATATTCCTCTCGGTAACGCGCCCACCAACCACAATATTGAACAGATTAAAAGTCGTGTGCTGGCGCTGGCCAATTATCAAGCAGTTATTGTGGTCAGTCGCCCGGCCGCATTGCTGGCGGGCAACTGGATAGACCACTGCTGGCCCCAGTTGCCGGTTGGTGTTCAGTTTTATGCGGTTGGTGAAAGCAGCCGTCAGGTATTGGCAGCCCAGGGTATTGAGGCTCAGGCTCCCAACCAAAATCAAACCAGTGAGGGCTTGTTGCAACTCCCCGCTTTGCAACAACTGCACAATCGTAAAGTGCTGATTTGCAAAGGCGAGGGGGGGCGTGAGTTCCTGGCAGATCAACTGCAACAGCGCGGCGCCCAGGTGGATGAGTTAAACCTGTACAGTCGCTGCTCCAGCGATCAACACCGGGCGGATATCCTCAGTGCTTTGCAAAATGGTGTGAGCGCAACGGTGGCACATTCCGCAGAGTTGCTTGATAACCTGTTGAGCCAGGTACCCGAAGCACTGCATGCTGACCTTTTTATATTGCCTTTGGTGGTGCCCAGTGAGCGCATAGCGGGTCTCGCCAGAGACAGGGGCTTTGTAAACCTTCAAGTCGCCAACTCCGCTGTGCCCGGTGACATGGTTTCGGCTGTAAGCAGGTGTTACATTAGCGACTGACATCTATCAATTTCGCAGAGCAATGGGCCAGTGACGGATAAAGACCAAAAAACACCGGAAAGCTCTAAACCGGAAAGCGCCAAAAAGGAAAGCTCCGGGAAAAGCAGCTCCGGACAATCTGCGGCCAAAGACAGCCAGCAGCCTCCCATCCTGACCAAACGGGCTGAGCAGCAGCCCGCCAAAAAAGCCGATAACTCCAAGCCCCGGCACGTGCCGGACCCGCTGGATATTGATGATCTGTCTACCAAGCGGCGCTCTGTTGGCAAAAAGTCTCGTGCTAAACAGTCTCGTGCCAAAAAGCCTCGTACTCAAAAATCAAACCGCAGCGCTTGGCCGGCGCTGTTGGTTACCCTGTTATTACTGACGGGGTTGGGTGCGGGTGGCTATTACGGCTGGCTTTACTGGCAACAATGGCAGGCTGTCGGTAACAGCCAGCAGCAAGCCCTGCAAGCCCGATTGGACAGTCAGGCCGCGCAGTTGCAACAACTGCAACAGCAGCTTGAGCAACAGCAAAATTCTACCGCACTGGATACCCTGGCGGCACAAGTGCAGCAGGCTGGCCAGGCAGAGCAGGGCAACCGCCAGCGGCTGGATGAACTGCAACGGCGAGTCACCAGCCAGGGCAGCCGTTTGCGGAATTTGTCCACTTCCACCCGTGACGACTGGCTGTTGGCAGAGGCAGAATATCTGCTGCGTCTGGCTAACCAGCGCCTGTTGACCGAGCGCAGCACCGCCAGCCCGGTTTCCCTGTTGCAGAGCGCCGATGCCATTCTCAAGGATTTCGACGACCCGGACCTGTTCGCGGTGCGCAGCCAGATAGCCAACGACATCACCGCCCTGAAAATTGCCACCGTAGTGGATCGCGAAGGGCTTTATCTGCAGCTCAATGCCCTCACAAATACCATCTCCCAACTGACTCTGGCCTTCAGCCTGAAAGACCCACAGCCACCGCAAACACCAGTGCAACAGCCGCAGGATACGGAGCAAAGCTGGGGCGAGCAGGTGGCTGACCACTTTGGTGAATTTGCCAGCGGGCTGAAAGACTACGTGCGCATCCGCCAGCGGGACAAGCCCATCGAACCATTGCTGGGAGTGGAGCAAGAACAATACCTGCGCCACAACCTGCGGGTGATGCTGGAGCAGGCGCAGCTGGCGCTGTTGCGAGAAGAGCCCCTGGTGTATCGCGCCAGCCTGGAAAAATGCCGCCAGTGGTTAAGCCAACACTTTGCCGACGATCACCCTGCCCAGGTGTTTGCCAGTGAACTGGATGTTCTGTCCACCCAGATAGTCACCAGCCAACTGCCGGAAATCAGCGCCTCGCTGCAGGCGTTGCGCAACTACATCAACCTGTGGCATTTGCGTCACGATGCCCCCAAAGATGGCCGGGCCGACAGCGAGGTTGAGCGGCCATGAGGCGATTGGTGTTGATCTTCGCCGCTGCGTTATTGCTGGGCACCGGTCTTGCCTGGCTGATGAGCCGGGAAAGCGGTTATTTGTTGATCGCCGTGGGCAACACCACCATTGAAATGAACCTGTGGGCAGCAGTTATCGCGCTGATTTTGTTGTGGCTGTTGGTGCGCCTGCTGTGGCGGTTGCTCAGCTCCCTGAAAGTGTTTGCCGGCTGGCGTCGGGCACGGCTGAGCCGCCGCCGGGCGCAAACCGCCCGCGGCCTGCTGTACTTTATCGAGGGCCGTTGGCAGCGGGCTCGTCAACAACTGGTGCGCGGTGCCCACCAGTCGGGTATGCCCCTGGTGAACTACCTGGCTGCCGCCACCGCCGCTTACCAAGAAGGCAATTGGGAAGCGGCGCAAACCCTGCTCAACAAGGCCCAGGAAATCGCTGAGGACGATAATCCCGCTGTGGAAATTGCCAAGGCGCGGTTATACATGAAAGAACAACGCTATGAAGAAGCGCTGTCCATCCTCAACCGCGTGCACCAGAAATACCCCAACCACAGCAATGTATTGCGCCTGCTGGAAAAAACCTATCGCGGTCTCAACGACTGGCACAACCTGCAACAACTACTGCCACAGCTGCGCAAAGACAGCGGCTACGATCGGCAGCAATTTCAGCAACTGGAAGTTGAAGTCTACGCCAAACAATTGGCGTCCCAGGCAGAGTGCTGGGGCAAAGCAGATAGCGACAGCGATAAAAACAAACACCAGCAGAGTATCGAGCAACTGTGGCAATCCCTGCCCTCAGCGGTAAAGCGCAACGGGCAACTGGTTGCCATTTACAGCGACCACCTGCAAGCCCGAGGCGATGGCCGGCAGGCGGAAAAACTGCTGCACAACGCCCTCAACAATTATTGGGACAACAGCCTGGTACGTCGCTACGGTTTACTGGTGGGCGGCGACACAAACACCCAAATGGTGATCGCCGAAGCCTGGCTGCGGGAGCATCCCAATAACCCGGCATTGTTATTGGCGTTGGGGCGGCTGGCGCAAAAAGCGGAATTGTGGGGCAAGGCCCGCGACTACCTGGAAACGGCCCTGGGGCTATCCCCCGCGCCGGAGGTTTATGCTGAGTTGGCAAGGCTGATGGCGCAGCTGGGTGAAGTGGACAAAAGTGCGGCTTATTACCAGCGAGGGTTGTTGGAGAGTGCTGGGGGGGCTTTGTAATGACATATATTTTTGTTGCAATACATTTAACTTTGCTTCATGTGACAACTTCTGTATTTGTTCGGAAGGCTAAAAGCAAACGCTTTTCCAAAAAAAAGCCTTTGTATTTATAGTAAGTTCTAATATTTTTTTGACGGTATTTTTTTGTTTGGGCGTCAGGCTTTACGCTGTTTTTGTCGAAGGCGTGAATGGTCCTACATTGGATTTGGGATCGGTAGGGGTTGCTCTTGTTATGTTTTTTGTAATACTTCTCAATGCGTTTACAGGCTTGAGAGACGTTGAAAATTTTTGATTTGGCAGACGGTGAAAGCTGTGAAAAATATTGTACTAATTTTGATCTTTGCTTTAGCTAGCGTTACTTTGCTCGCCGAACCCGTCACCCACATAATCGGCAATAAAAACACCCCCGACGTCTATATGACCGTCGATGGCGAATCAAAAGGCAGCGCTTCCATCGGCATCTATCAACGCAATACCGACAAGCCTTACGTCACACTCGCCGATATCGACGGCGATGGTGTTTTTGATCTGCTCTCTTACTCCGTGCTGGATAAAAACGGTGGTCATATTATGGAGGTGGAGGATTACGGTATGGACGGTCAGGTGGATTTTAAAACCAATATGTTTTCCGGAGCAGCGTCTATTTATATCGGCGGCCAGTGGTATGAGTCTGTTGGCAGTACCGACGAGGACCGTTATTTTCTGATTGGCAAAAAGAAAGTGCTGGTGCGCGAGGCAGTACACGAAATGCGTATTGCTCACGGGTTGGTGCGTGACGAGTAAGGATAAACGGTTGCTAAAGGTTCCAATACTCGGCATGAAGATCGGGAGCCGGGGGGATTTCTTCAGGCCGTCTGCGGCAAGGATGCCGCAGAAGAATCTACAGGGATGTATTTACGATGTGCCTGAAGAAATTCCCCTGACTCCCGGTCGCCACCAAAACGTTGCCTCTGCGCACACTCCTTCGCTCATTATCATTACCGGCTGTTTGTGATAGCATCCCGCGCCTGAAATCCACCGCCCACCACCCCTCAGGAGTTCCCATGTCCAGCGTCTCTCTCGCTGCTATTCCGTCGCGCCAGTGCATCAAGAACGATTTGCTCTCCGGCCTTACCGTTGCTTTGGCGTTGGTGCCGGAAGCGGTGGCTTTTGCATTTGTGGCTCATGTGGATCCGCTGGTGGGGTTGTACGCCGCTTTTATTGTGGGGCTGATTACCGCAGCTGTTGGCGGCCGACCGGGAATGATTTCCGGGGCCACTGGTGCGCTGGCGGTGGTGATGGTGTCACTGGTGGTGGAACACGGCGTGGAGTATCTGTTTGCCACGGTGGTGGTGATGGGGGTAATTCAGATTCTCTGTGGGGTGTTGCGGCTGGGCAAGTTTATCCGCATGGTGCCGCACCCGGTGATGCTGGGCTTTGTAAACGGCCTGGCGATTGTGATCTTCCTGGCTCAACTGGGGCAGATTCCGGTGCCGGAGGTGGAATCCGGCCTGTTGAGTGGTGAAGGGTTCAGTGCCTTGATGGGTTACAGCCAGTTCTGGATTATGGCCGGGTTGATTGCTTTGACCATGGCGATTATCTGGTGTTTGCCGAAACTCACCAAAGCCATTCCCGCGTCCCTGGCGGCGATTCTGGTGGTGAGTCTGCTGGTGATTGGCCTTTCTATTGACACCAAAACCGTAGGCGATGTGGCCTCGGTAGCTGGCGGCTTCCCGGAGTTTCATATTCCTGCGGTTCCCTTTAACTGGGATACCCTGATGATTGTGCTGCCTTACTCCATTATTTTGGCAGCCATTGGTTTGATCGAGTCCCTGCTCACACTGACGCTGATCGACGAAGTCACCGACACCCGTGGCCGTGGCAATAAAGAGTGTGTGGGGCAGGGCGTTGCCAATACGGTGACCGGGTTTTTCGGCGGCATGGGCGGCTGCGCCATGATTGGCCAGAGCATGATTAATATTAATTCCGGTGGCCGCGGGCGCTTGTCTGGTATTTCAGCGGCGCTGTTTTTGCTGTGCTTTATTCTGTTTGCCTCCAGCCTGATTGAGCAGATTCCCCTGGCGGCGTTGATCGGGGTGATGTTTATTGTGGTGATCGGCACCTTCGAGTGGTCCAGCTTCCGCATAATGGGCAAGATTCCCAAAGGCGATGCCTTTGTGCTGGTGCTGGTGTCTGGGGTTACCGTGGTGACGGACCTGGCCATTGCCGTGGTGGTGGGGGTGATTGTTTCCGCGCTGGTGTTTGCCTGGGAGCACGCCAAACACATTCGTGCGGAAATCAGCATCGATGAAAACGGCTCGAAAATATACGACATTCACGGGCCGCTGTTTTTTGGCTCGGTGAGTAACTTCCGCGACCTGTTCAGCGCCCGCACTGACCCGCAAGACGTGATTGTGGAGTTCAAAAATTCCCGTGTCTGCGACCACTCCGCTATCGAGGCCATCGACGCCCTGGCGGAGCGCTATCAGAATGCTGGCCGCACCCTCCATCTGCGCCACCTCAGCCCGGAATGCCGCCTGCTGTTGCGCAAGGCGGGCAAGCTGGTGGAGGTGAATGTCATGGAAGATCCCACCTACCATGTTGCGGATGATGCGTTGGGTTGATTCAGCTGCGAGCTGTTTGGTGTCCACCCGTCATTCTGAGCGCAGCGAAGAATCCCGTGGTTCAGTCCAACACAGAGATCCTTCGCTGCGCTCAGGATGACAATTGCGCTCGATCTGCCCGCAGCTCGCCGCCTCTTCAGTCACCCTTGACGGTCAATGTTGGTTAAAAATCAACCAGTTCTTTTATTTTTTAGCCAAAACTACCTCTCTTATTCCAAAAATTTATAACACTTCTTAAAGTGTCGCTTTAAGTTGTGTTTATACCTTTCTGTTTTATCTTATCTTTTGTCTTTTTGTTTTTTATTTCTCGAAAGATGCCGTCCAGTTCGGCGATTTTAGCCACACGTTTTTGGTTTTTTGCAGTCCGCTTTCCTTGACTTCTCTTTCTATGAGCATATAGTGTCGTTTAGTGGCGGATTGTGGGTAATTGTGTCATTTTTGGTCATTCTTTTACCCGCTTTCGGTCAAGCTCAAGGGTAATTGAACAATAAATAACCAATAAAACGGGATAAACCGGTGTTTCGGGGTAGCAACGACATCAACATAGATGCCAAAGGGCGCATGGCGGTACCGGCCAGGTTTCGCGATGAGCTGATGGAGCTGTGTGGCGGTCGCCTGGTGGTGACTGTGAATAATGATGTACAGGATCGCTGCCTGCTGCTCTATCCCATGGACGAGTGGATTCAGATCGAAAACAAAATTTCCCGTTTGCCTTCCCACCCCAAGGCGCGCCGTTTGCAGCGCTTGCTGATTGGTAATGCCCGCGAGCTGGAAATCGACGGCAGTGGCCGTATTTTGCTGCCACCGGAATTGCGCCAGCACGCCTCCCTGGATAAAAAAGTACGCCTGCTGGGTGTCGGCCACCGTTTTGAAATCTGGGATGCCGGGCTTTACGGCGCCCACCACGAAGAATGTCTGGAAGAAAGCATGGACGATCAACCCATACCAGAAGAGATGCTTTCGCTGAGCCTTTAGGGGGTGTTAACAATTAATGAGTCACTACTGTTGTCCCTGAAAAGGCGTCAGTCAAGGCATGAGGAGTGCGGTTTGGTCGCTCCAAATGAGCGACGAATAACGCAGGATGACGCCTTTTCAGGGACAGCCCGAAGGGCTGGGCTCACTTACTTTTGTAATGAAAGTCGCCCCAGCTGCGTTATCGGTCGCTTATGTAGAGTGACTACACGGCACTCCCTCTGTCTTGCTGGAGCAAAAAATGAACTCCAGCAGTAGCGGCTCATTAATTGTTAACACCCCCCTAGTGGATATGGAGCCAAACCTGATGCAACAAGGCCAGACCACACAGAACTCAAACCCTCATACAAGTGTGCTGCTGGATGAGGCGGTGGCTGCGCTCGTCACCAATCCGGACGGTATCTATATTGACGGCACATTCGGTCGCGGTGGCCACAGCGCCGCCATTCTTGACAAATTGTCTGTCCATGGTCGCCTGCTGGCTTTTGATAAGGACCCGGAAGCCATCGCCAGCGGTCGCCAGCGCTTTGCCGATGATTCGCGCCTGGAATTGATTCACGACTCTTTTGCCACTGTGGGCGAACAGGTGAAGTGTCGTGATCTGGTCGGCAAGGTGCAGGGCGTATTGCTGGACTTGGGGGTTTCTTCTCCCCAGTTGGACGACGACCATCGCGGCTTCAGCTTTCTGCGCGAAGGTCCCCTGGATATGCGCATGAATACCGAGTCCGGTGAGAGTGCTGCTCAGTGGTTGGCCCGTGCGAAAGAGGAAGAAATCGCCCAAGTATTAAAAGAGTACGGCGAGGAGCGTTTTGCCCGCCGTATGGCTAAAGCGATAGTGAGCGCTCGCCAACAACAGGAAATTACCACCACCACCCAGTTGGCAAAAATCGTCGCCGATGCCCACCCAGCCTGGGAAAAACACAAGCATCCGGCCACCCGCGCTTTTCAGGGTATCCGCATTCACATCAATCGCGAGCTGGATGACCTCAAGCAGTTGCTGGAGCAGGTGCTGGACGTATTGGCGGTTGGCGGTCGCCTGGTGGTGATCAGTTTTCACTCCCTGGAAGATCGCATCGTCAAGCGCTTTGTGCGCGACCAGGAACGCGGCCCGCAGTTGCCTCGCGGTGTGCCGGTGCGGGATGAGCCCGGGTTGCGGCCCATGAAGTCCGTGGGTAAGCCCCTCAAACCCTCTGGGGGTGAGGTGGATGACAATGTTCGTTCCCGCAGCGCGATTATGCGTGTGGCGGAAAAGCTGGTGTAAATGAAATGAGTTCCACAGGTAGCAAAAAATCACTTGCCGGGGTCGCAGCTGTGTTGTGGCTGGCCGTGATGGTGTCTGCACTGGCGGTGGTGAATGTCAGCCACAAGTGCCGCTCCCTGTTTGCCGAACTCAGCCAGCTGGAAAAAGCCCACCACGAACAGCAAGTGGTGTGGGGGCAATTGCTGCTGGAACAGGCGGCTCACGGTTCCTTTAGCAGCGTTGAACAGCAGGCGGCGGACAAGCTGGGTATGCGCGCACCGGTCGCCGACGACATTGTGGTGGTGCGGCCATGACTGCCCGTAAAACCACTGCTCGTAAAACTACTACCCGTAAAATCAGGGCCGCACGCATCACCATCTCCCGCTGGCGTTTTTTTGCGGTGGTGGCCTGCCTGCTGGTATTGCCGCTGCTGTTGGTGTGGCATATCGCCCGTTTGCAGGTGATGCCGGATGAGGATCGCGGCGCCGAATTTCTGCAAAACCAGGGGGATGCGCGCACCGTGCGAGTGCGTGAAATCCCCGCCAATCGCGGTTTGATTACCGATCGCCACGGCGAGACTTTGGCGGTGAGCACCCCGGTGGCCACCCTGTGGGCCAATCCGCAAGTGCTGAGCAAGGAGCCCGCTGTGCTGGCTCGGCTGGCGGCGCAGTTGGGGATCAGAGTCGACGATTTGCAGCAACGCCTGGCCCGTTACGCCAACAAGGAGTTTATGTTCCTGGCTCGTCAACTGGCACCGGCGGATGCGAAAAAAGTCATGGATTTGAAAATCGACGGCGTGCACCAACGCCGCGAGTTCAAACGCTATTACCCGGCCCACGAAGTTGCCGCCCAACTGGTTGGCGTCACCAATGTGGATGATCGCGGTCAGGAAGGAGTGGAGCTGGCGTTTGACGAACACCTCACCGGCAAGCCCGGTGCCAAACGGGTGCTTAAAGACCTCAAGGGCAACGTCATCAAAGACCTGGAATTGATTCGTCGTGAGCAGCCGGGCAAAGACGTGGCGCTCAGTATTGACCTGCGTTTGCAATACCTGGCCTACCGGGAATTGAAAGAGGCGGTGAAGCGCTTTGGCGCCAAAGCTGGCTCCGTGGTGATGCTGGATGTGGCCAGTGGCGAAGTCCTGGCCATGGCCAATCAGCCTTCCTTTAATCCCAACGCCAAAGGTTCCCGTTCCGCCGCCGCCATGCGCAACCGCGCGGTTACCGACCGGGTGGAGCCCGGTTCCACCATGAAGCCTTTCACCATGGTGGCGGCTCTGGAGAGCGGTAAATTTACCCCCGGCAGTATTGTTGATACCGGCATGGGATACGTGCGGGTGGGCTACAAAGATATTAAGGATCCGCTCGGATACGGCGTGCTGGATATGGCGGGCGTGTTGGCCAAGTCCAGTCAGGTGGGCACGTCCAAGGTGGCCCTGGAGCTGGACCCCCATCACGTCCGCGAAGTGTTTGCCCGCGGTGGTCTGGGGCAGGCCACCGGTCTGGAATTTCCCGGCGAGATCGAAGGCTACCTGCCGGCGCCACGGCGCTGGGACGATGTCACTCGCACCACTTTGGCATTTGGCTACGGCCTCAATGCCTCGCCCCTGCAAATTGCCAAAGCCTATGCGGTGCTGGCTGCCGGTGGTGAGGCGCGGCCAGTAACGTTGTTAAAGAACAATGTCCCCGCCCGTACGGAACAGGTGATTGAGCCACAGATTGCCCGTCAGGTTTTGCAGATGATGAAGGCGGTCACCGAGCCCGGCGGTACCGGCACCAAGGCGGCGCTGGCGGCCTATCAGGTGGCGGGCAAAACCGGCACCGCCCGCAAAGTGGCCAAGGGTGGCGGCTATGACAGTGACCGCCACATCGCCTTGTTTGCCGGAGCAGTTCCGGCGGACAACCCCAAACTGGTGTGTGTGGTAGTGATCGACGAGCCCACCGTCGGCGACAGTCACGGCGGCGGCACGGTGGCGGCCCCGGTGTTTTCCGGGGTGATGGCGGAATCGCTGCGATTGTTGCGGGTGCCGCCAGATACCGATGACAGCCAGCAGGTGACGGCCCTCAAAGAGTCGCCACCGGTGGGAGGGGCGACATGATGGCGCAGCCCCACAAACCTCAGGTGACACAAGCGAAAACGCTGGGCCAATTGCTGCCCGGCGTTGCGCTTTCTACTGACCTTCAAGTATTGGCCGTTAGTGCCATTACTGCCGATAGTCGCCAGGTGGTGCCCGGTGGCCTGTTCTGCGCCTGCCCCGGACTCAAGGTGGACGGCCGCGATTTTATGGCGCAGGCCGCCGCCGCCGGTGCCGCCGCTATTGTGGCGGAGGCGGATGGGCTCGCTGTTGGTGATTGGGCAGTGCCGGTAATTGCGGTGGCCGGCCTCGCCGCACAACTCAGCGCCATCGCCGGGCGCTTTTACGGCGAGCCCGCCAGTCAGCTGCAGTTGACCGGCATTACCGGTACCAACGGCAAAACCACCTGCAGCCAGTTATTGGCCCAATTGCAACAAAAGTTGCAACAAAAATTACAAAAAAAGTTACAGCAATCCCGGGGCAGCGCCGGTTTTATCGGTACGCTCGGTTACGGACTGGTGGGTGGGCAAACGGTGGAAACCGGTATGACCACCCCAGATGCTATTGGTACTCAACAGTGTCTGGCGCAGCTGAAAAATCACGGCGCCGGTTCTGTGGCGATGGAGGTTTCATCCCACAGTTTGGGGCAGGGCCGGGTGGCGGCGCTGCCGTTCCACACCGCCATCTTTACCAACCTCAGTCGCGACCACCTGGACTACCACGGCGATATGGCCAGTTACCTGGCTGCCAAGGCACAGCTGTTTAAACAGCCGGGCTTAGCGCTGGCGGTACTGAATGGTGATGATGAAGCCAGCGCCACCATCGCCGCGCAATTGCCCAGTGAAGTGGCTTGCTACCAATACGGTATTGATAATTCCACCGCCGATGTGACGGCAACGGATGTGGTGCTTACGGAGCAGGGTGTTTGTGCCAGGGTCAGTACGCCCTGGGGCGAAGGTGAGCTGCGCTCGCCGCTGTTGGCTCGTTTTAATGTCAGCAATTTGCTGGCGGTTATCACCGCTGCCTGTGGCCAGGGCTGGGCGCTGGATCAAGTATTGGCGCAGCTGCCGTCACTGGCGGCTGTGCCCGGCCGCATGGAGCTGGTGAACCCTCGGGTGGAGGCGGATTTGCTGCCAACGGTGGTGGTGGATTACGCCCACACGCCGGATGCGCTGGAAAAAGCCCTGATTGCCTTGCGCAGCCACTGCCAAGGTTTGCTGTGGTGTGTGTTCGGCTGCGGTGGTGACCGCGACAGCGGCAAGCGCCCGCAGATGGGTGCGGTGGTGGCGCGGCTGGCGGATTGCCCGGTGGTGACCAGTGATAATCCGCGCAGCGAAAACCCGGACCAGATCATTCTCGATATCCTCGCTGGTATGCCCGACAACGCCGCCGTGCGGGTGGCTCCAGACCGCGCTACCGCCATCAGTGAGGCCATTGCCTGTGCCGCCGATGACGACTGTGTGTTGATCGCCGGCAAAGGGCATGAAACTTATCAAGAGATCAATGGCGAGCGCCTGCGGTTCAGTGACGTGGAGCAGGCGGTTGAGGTGTTGCGGCAGCGGGCGTTGAAGCAGCCGGTGGATGATCTGGCTGCGCATTTGGGGCCAGTGGGTCTGGGAGGGGGTGATGACTGATATGCCTGCACTCAGCCTGTCCCGGGCCGCCATTGAATACGGCGGCACGTTGATGCACCCGGACTGCCAGTTTGATGGTCTGTCTACGGATACCCGCGATATCGCTGCCGGGCAATTGTTTGTGGCCCTGCGGGGTGCCAACTTTGATGCCCACAGCTTCCTCGCGCAGGCGGCGCAAAAAGCCTGCGGGCTGGTGGTGGAATCCCCGGATCGCAGCCTGGAATTGCCCCAGTGGGTAGTGCCGGACACCACCGTGGCACTGGGGCAGGTGGCGCACCTCAAGCGGCGGGATTTTCAGGGTCGTGTGGTGGCAGTTACCGGCAGCGCAGGCAAAACCACAGTCAAGGAAATGCTGGCTGCCATCTTTGCTCAGGCGGCGGGTGAGGCTGGCGTACTGGCCACCAGGGGCAACCTCAATAATCACATCGGTGTGCCGCTCACTTTGATGAATCTGGAGTCGCGGCACCGCTACGCAGTGATTGAAATGGGCGCCAGCGGTGGAGGTGAAATCGACTACCTGTGTCAGCTGGCTCGCCCTCAAGTGACCCTGGTAAACAATGTGTTGCCCGCCCATGTGGAAGGCTTTGGCAGTGTCGATGCCATTGCCGACGCCAAAGGCGAAATTTACAGCGGCCTGCCTGCAGACGGCACGGCGGTACTCAATCTCGACGAAGCCTATGTGGATCGCTGGCGCAGCCTGATTGGTGAGCGCAATTGCCTGACGTTCAGCGTGGCCAACCGCGAGGCGGATGTTTTTGCCAGTGATGTCAGCGCCGATGAGCTGGGTTTTTGCCGTTTTGTGCTGCATGGCCCCGAGGGTGAGGCAGAGGTCAAGCTCAAGATCAGTGGCCGTCACAACGTGGCCAACGCTCTGGCGGCTGCAGCGGTGGCCCAGGCTGCCGGTGTTTCTGTGGCGGATATTGCCGCTGGCCTGGGCGCTATGCAGCAGGTTGCCGGGCGCATGGAATTATCCCGACTGGCCAGTGGTGATTACCTGATCGACGACAGCTACAACGCCAATCCCGGTTCGGTAAAGGCGGCGGTGGATGCGCTGTTGCAACTGCCCGGCACGCCAGTATTGGTGTTGGGTGATATGGGTGAATTGGGCAATGACGAAGTGGCTTTGCATGGCGAAGTGGGTGAGTACGCCGCTCGTGCCGGTGTGGAGCAACTGTTTACGGTGGGCACCTTGTCTGCCAGCACCAGTGCCGCTTTTGGCAGCGGCGCACGGCATTTTGATAATCAACAGGACTTGCTCGCCGTATTGCAACCACTGCTTGGCAGCGGTGTGGCGGTGCTGGTGAAAGGCTCGCGCAGTTCCGGTATGGAAAAAATCACCAAAGCGTTGCGGTTAGACGACGCAAGTGGAGAACGATAATGCTCTATTGGTTAGCCGATTATTTGTCGCAGTACGTCAGTGCTTTTGGGGTAGTGCAGTACCTTACCTTTCGCGCCATTTTGGGGGTGCTGACGGCGCTGGGTATTTCCCTGTGGCTTGGGCCGGTGATGATTCGCAAACTCAACCTGTTGCAGATCGGCCAGTCCGTGCGCAGCGATGGCCCCCAGAGTCACCTCAGCAAATCCGGCACCCCCACCATGGGTGGTGCGCTGATTTTGATGGCGATTTTTGTCGCCACCCTGCTGTGGTCCAACCTGGAAAACCGCTACGTCTGGGTGGTGTTGGGTGTGACCTTTATTTTCGGCGCCGTGGGCTGGGTGGACGATTATCGCAAGGTGGTGGAGAAAAACTCCCGTGGCCTGCCCGCCCGCTGGAAATATTTCTGGCAGTCTGTGGGCGGTTTGGGGGCGGCCATCTTCCTGTATTGCAGTGCTACTTCGCCAGCGGAAACCACCCTTTACGTGCCGTTCTTTAAAGATGTGGCACTGCCTCTGACCGCCATGGGCGGTATTTGCTATATCGCGCTTACTTATTTTGTGATTGTCGGTGGCAGCAACGCGGTCAACCTCACCGATGGTCTCGACGGCCTGGCCATTATGCCCACGGTTATGGTGGGCGGCGCGCTGGGGATATTCGCCTACCTGACCGGCCACAGCCAATTTGCCGACTACCTGCATATTCCCTATATCGCCGGTGCCGGTGAGCTGATTGTGTTCTGTGCCGCACTGGGTGGCGCCGGTCTGGGTTTTCTGTGGTTCAACACCTATCCGGCGCAAGTGTTTATGGGCGACGTGGGTGCGCTTGCATTGGGGGCGGCACTGGGGGTGATTGCGGTGATCGTGCGCCATGAAATCGTATTTTTCATTATGGGTGGTGTGTTTGTGATGGAAACCCTGTCGGTGATGATTCAGGTGACCTCCTACAAGCTCACCGGCAAGCGGGTGTTCCGCATGGCGCCCATCCACCACCACTTTGAATTAAAAGGCTGGCCGGAGCCACGAGTGATTGTGCGCTTCTGGATTATTACGGTGATGTTGGTGTTGATCGGCCTGGCGACATTGAAACTTAGATAAGGGGTTAGACGTTGGACGTTGGACGAAAAACCATTGACGGCACCGCAGTGAATTTTTGGTGTTCTGCCACAGGAGCTTACAGAGTATCTGTGATTCGTTGTGGCACCTCGTCAAACGTCGAACTTCAAACGTCAAACAGAATATGAAAACGACAGATCACAACACAGAAAAAGGCGTAACAGCGATACTGGGTATCGGTGTTACCGGGCTGTCTGTGGCGCGCTTTTTGGCTCGCCGCGGGGAGTGCTTTGTGGTTTGTGATACCCGCGAAAAACCGCCATTGCTGACGCAGTTTCGCGACGAATTCCCCGATATTGACTGCCATTTGGCTGCCGATGCTCACAGGGCATTGCAAGGTGCTGCCGAACTGGTGGTCAGCCCCGGCCTGGCTCCGGACGAACCGCTGCTGATGGAAGCCCGCCAGCAGGGTGTCGAGGTTATTGGCGATATTGAATTGTTTGCCCGCCACGTGAAAGCGCCGGTGGCCGCCATTACCGGTTCCAACGGCAAGAGCACGGTAA
The DNA here is from genome assembly GCF_052983295.1 of Porticoccus sp. GXU_MW_L64. Classification (NCBI taxonomy): domain Bacteria; kingdom Pseudomonadati; phylum Pseudomonadota; class Gammaproteobacteria; order Cellvibrionales; family Porticoccaceae; genus Porticoccus; species Porticoccus sp. GXU_MW_L64. Next base: position 26,037 of record NZ_JBRKJK010000008.1, read on the forward strand.
CCGCCCTGTTGGGAGAAATGGCCCGTGCCGCCGGATTGCGCGTGGCGGTGGGCGGCAACCTGGGTACTCCGGCGCTGGAGCTGTTGGCGGATGATCGCGAGCTTTATGTGTTGGAGTTGTCCAGTTTCCAACTGGAAATTACCCACAGCCTGAAACCGGCGCTGTCCACCATTCTGAACCTGTCGGAAGACCATCTGGATCGCTACGGCTCCATGGAAAACTACCTGGCGGCCAAGCAGCGGATATTCCAGGGTGCCGCGCACATTGTCTGTAATCGCGACGACAACGCCACTCGCCCCGGCAACGGCGCTGTGCCGCTTTCCAGCTTTGGCTTGGAAGCGGGTGAGCTCACTGAAGGTGACAAGCATCAGTGCGGCGTGACCAATCGCAATGGCGAGCTGTATTTACACGGCGTCGATGGCGATTTGATGCCGGTGGAGGAGTTGCGCATCAAGGGTCGCCACAACTGGGCCAATGCACTGGCAGCCATGGCCATGGGCGCAGTGCTTGGCTTGCCAGATAGTGCCATGGCTCGGGCCATGCGTGAATTTCCCGGCCTCGATCATCGCTGCCAAACCGTGCGTACCCTGGATGGGGTCAGTTACATCAACGATTCCAAGGCCACCAATGTGGGGGCCACTCTTGCGGCCCTGGAAGGGCTGGCGGACGGGGAGCGTCGCAATATTTTGTGGATCGCAGGCGGTGAGGGCAAGGGTGCCGAATTCCACGAGCTGCGCAGCGCCGTGGCCGCCACTGTTAAGCGGGCATTGCTGATTGGTGTCGATGGCCCGCGCATAGCTGAGGCCATTGCCGGTGCTGCGGATGTTGAAGCTCAGCCCTCTCTGCAGGCCGCCGTGGGGCGCGCCCGCCAACTGGCGCAACCCGGCGACCTGGTGTTGCTGTCACCGGCCTGTGCCAGCTTCGATATGTTCAACAGCTTTGAACACCGGGGGGAGGTATTTGCCCGGGTAGTGGAGGCATTGTTATGAGTGCCGTGGCCAGTATCAAGGGTATGCCGTTGTCGTTTGTTGGGAGTGACCTGCAACACCTGGACGGCAAATTGCTGCTGACGGTGCTGGCGCTGATCACCCTGGGCGTAGTGATGATTTATTCAGCCTCTGTGAATTTCGCGGAAGTGAACTTTGGTGACAGTCTGTATTTCTTTAAGCGCCAGCTGATGTATCTGGCGCTGGGGTCGGTATTGGGGCTGGTGGTACTCAACATCCCGGTGGTGTTCTGGTACCGCTATGGGCTGCTGCTGCTGGCGGCGGCTTTTGGCCTGTTGTTGATTGTGTTGATTCCCGGTGTCGGCCGCAGTTTTAACGGTAGCCGTCGTTGGCTGGGGCTGGGCCCCATGACTTTCCAGGTGTCTGAGTTGGTGAAACTGGCAGTGGTGCTGTTTATGGCGGGTTATCTGCAACGCCACCAACAGGTGTTGCGGGACAACTGGAAGGAAATTGGCAAACCTCTGGGTATTCTCGCAGTGCTGGTGGGCTTGTTGCTGTTGGAGCCGGATTTGGGGTCTTCGGTGGTGTTGTCCGCCACCGTGCTGGCCATGCTGTTTTTTGCCGGTGCCAAGTTGTGGCAAGTGGGAGTGTTGATGGGATTGGCTGGTGGGTTGCTGGGTTTGGCGGCGGTGCTGTCGCCCTATCGCCTGAAGCGCCTGGTGGCCTATCTGGATCCCTGGGCTGACCAGTTTGGCAGTGGCTATCAATTATCCCAGTCGCTGATCGCCTTTGGTCGCGGCGAATGGTTTGGGGTGGGTCTGGGCAACAGTGTGCAAAAACTGGGCTATCTGCCAGAGGCTTACACCGACTTTGTATTTGCGGTGTACGCCGAGGAGTTTGGCCTGTTGGGAGTGGTGGCGCTGATTGCGCTATTCGCCCTGCTGCTGTGGCGGGTATTTGCCATTATTCGCCGCGCTGTGCGCCGCAGCGACTGGTTTACCGCTTATTCGGTGTTTGGCCTCGGCGTGCTGCTGGCGGGCCAGGCATTTATCAATATCGGTGTGGCATCCGGGTTACTGCCCACCAAGGGTTTGACGCTGCCCTTTATCAGCTACGGCGGTAGCAGCCTGTTAGTGAGCTGCGTGATGGTGGCGCTGATTCTGCGCTTTGGTATGGAACTGCATGCTCCGGTAGCCAAGAAGAAACCTTTAAAAGCAGACGGGAGGGCGCGATGACCGACATGGCTCAAACAGCGCCCAGAAAAATCATGGTGATGGCCGGTGGTACCGGCGGCCATGTATTTCCGGCACTGGCGGTGGCCAGCGAATTGCGCGACCGTGGCGTTGCCATCGAATGGTTTGGTACCCGCCGGGGTATCGAGGCACAGCTGGTGCCCGCCAACGATTTTCCGCTGCACTTTATCGATGTGGCCGGAGTGCGTGGCAAGGGTGTGACGACCCTGCTGAAAGCGCCATTTTTACTGCTCAAGGCGGTGTCCCAGGCCCGTGCGCTGTTGCTTCAGCAGCGCCCCAATGCGGTGCTCGGCATGGGCGGTTTTGCCTCTGGCCCCGGCGGGCTGGCGGCGCGGCTGCTGGGCATACCGGTGGTGATTCACGAACAGAATGCGGTGGCGGGTACCACCAACCGCTGGCTGGCGAAGCTGGCGCGGCGGGTAATGGAGGCGTTTCCCGGTTCCCTGCCCAAAGGGGATCACTGCGGCAACCCGGTACGCCGGGAAATTATCGATTTGCCAGAGCCCGGGCAGCGCCTGCAACGCAACGGCGATACCCCGAATCTACTGGTGCTGGGCGGCAGCCTGGGAGCCCAGGCTATCAATGAAGTGCTGCCCCAGGCCATTGCCCGCCTGCCCCGGAAAGAGTGGCCTAATATCTGGCACCAGACCGGTCGCGACAAGGCGGTGGTGACCGCAGAGGCCTATCGCGAAGTCGGCGTCGAGGCCCATGTGGTGCCCTTTATCGACGATATGGCGGAGGCCTATGGCTGGGCGGATTTGGTGTTGTGTCGTGCCGGTGCCCTGACGGTGTCGGAATTGGCGGCGGCGGGGGTGGGCTCCATTTTGATTCCGTTCCCCCACGCCATCGACGACCACCAGACCAAAAACGGCCAGTGGCTGGTGGATAACAATGCTGCCCGCCAGATTCAACAGGCGCAGTTAAGCCCGGAGAAGCTGGCGGTGGAATTGCAACAATTGCTGGGGGAGCGCCAGCAGTTGATAACCATGGCAGAAAACGCCCGCGCCCTGGCACGGCCGGGGGCGATATGTGCCGTGGCGGATGCCTGTGAGGAGGTATGCAAATGAGTAAAACCGCAACAGACGGCGGCAAGGTGAACGCGGTGTTTGAAATTCCGGAGATGCGCCGTATCCAGCGCATCCACTTTATCGGTATTGGCGGAGTGGGCATGTGTGGTATTGCCGAAGTGCTGCTCAACCAGGGCTACCGGATTTCCGGCTCCGATATTAATGACGGCCCGGTGACCAAACGCCTGCGGGATATGGGCGCCAGCATTTTTATCGGCCACGCCGCCAGCAATGTGGATGGCGTGGATGTGGTGGTCAATTCCACCGCCGTAAATGACAGCAACCCGGAAATGGTGCGCGCCCGGGATCAGCGCATTCCCATTGTGCGCCGGGCAGAAATGCTGGCGGAGTTGATGCGCTATCGCCACGGTATTGCCGTGGCGGGTACTCACGGCAAAACCACCACCACCAGTTTGATTGCCTCAATTTTTGCCGAGGGCGACAAAGACCCGACCTTCGTTATCGGTGGCCGCCTCAACAGCGCTGGCACCAACGCCCGCCTGGGGGAAAGCCGCTACCTGGTGGCGGAGGCGGACGAGAGCGATGCCTCCTTCCTGCATTTGCAGCCGATGGTGGCCGTTGTCACCAATATCGATATCGACCACATGGAAACCTACGGTTTCGACGAGGGCAAACTGAAAAAGACCTTTGTGGAGTTTCTTCACAACCTGCCGTTTTACGGTTTGGCGGTGGTTTGCGTGGACGACGAGCGCGTGCGCGAAGTGATGCCCGATGTGTCACGGCCCATGCTCACTTACGGTTTTTCCGAGCAGGCGGATTACCGCATCAGCGACCTGCGCAGCGACAAAAATCGCAGTTATTTCACAGTGCAGCGCCCGGACGGGAAAGAGCCCCTGGACATCGAACTCAATATCCCCGGAGCCCACAATGTGCTCAACGCCACAGCAGCCATTGCGGTGTCCACCGACGAGGGCATTGACGACCGCGCCATTTGCGAGGGGCTGAGCAAATTTGGCGGTGTCGGCCGCCGCTTTGAAATGTACGGTGAGTTCCCGGTATCCACCGGCGGTGGTCGCGGTGGCGAAGCCATGCTGGTGGACGACTACGGTCATCATCCCCGCGAGGTGGCCGCCACCATCAAGGCGGTGCGCGACGGTTGGCCCCAGCGCCGCCTGGTGATGGTGTTTCAGCCCCACCGTTTTACCCGCACCCGGGATTTGTACGAGGACTTTGTGCAAATACTGTCCAGCTGCGATGCCCTGGTGTTGACGGAAGTGTACTCCGCTGGCGAAGAACCCATCCCCGGCGCCGACGCCCGCAGCCTGTGCCGCAGCATTCGCCAGCGGGGGCTGGTGGACCCGATTTTCGCCGACAGCATTGACGCCGTACCCGACATCGTCCGCGACATCATTGAACCCGGCGATATTGTCATCACCCAGGGGGCGGGCAGTGTCAGCAAACTGGTGAAGATGCTGGCGGAGAGGAAGTTGCAATGAATATACGGTCGCACGTCGCACGTCAGACGTCGCACGCTAAAACCAAGCACTGCGTCAGCAGGTTTTTCGTCATCCCCGCGAAGGCGGGAATGACGCAAGCTCCGAACCAAAGCGTGCGACGTGCGACGTCAGACGTGCGACCCCCTAACAACAACTTCGTTGCTGAGGTGTGGCAATGAACAAGAACAAGCAATACGGCCGCGTCGGCGTTATCTACGGTGGCAATTCCGCCGAGCGCGAGGTGTCGCTGCAATCTGGCAAGGCGGTATATGAGGCCCTGCTGCGCGCTGGTGTAGACGCGGTGCCGGTGGTGGTGGAGGGCAACCCACTGGCTACCATTCAGTCCGTGGATATGGATCGCGCCATGTTGGTACTGCACGGCCCAGGTGACGAAGACGGTACTTATCAGGGGGCGCTGGAGTTGTTGGGTATTCCCTATACCGGCAGCGGCGTGATGGCGTCTGCGCTGGCCATGGACAAGTGGCGCTGCAAAAAACTGTGGCGCGGTATTGAGCTGCCCACCGCCGAGTTCACCATGTTGGACGAAGGCAGCGATTGGGCGGCGACCCTGGAATCTCTGAGCGGTGTGGTGATGGTAAAGCCCAATGGCGAGGGTTCCAGCATCGGCATGCGCCGGGCGGAAACCCCGGAGCAGTTGCGAGATGCCTGGCAGCAGGCGGCACTGTACGGAGAGGTAATGGCGGAGCGCTGGATTGATGGCCCGGAATATACCGTGGCAATACTCAATGACCGGGCTTTGACGCCGATAAAGCTGGAAACCGATCGCGGCTTTTACGACTACGAAGCCAAGTATCTACTGGATGATACCCGCTACCTGATTCCCTGCGGATTACACGGTGGCGAGATTCACCAGCTACAGCAATTGGCCTTGCAAGCATTTAACAGCATTGGCTGCAGCGGCTGGGGCCGGGTGGATGTGATGCGCGACAGCGATGGCCGCTTCCAGGTGCTGGAAGTAAACACCATCCCCGGTATGACCGACCACAGTCTGGTGCCCAAAGCGGCCGCTGCGGAAGGCTTGGCCATGGAGCAGTTGGTGGTGGAAATTTTAAACACCTCTATAAGTTGATATGGGTTGTAGGGTGGATTAGCGAAGCGTAATCCACCGCACATGAAATATTGGATTGAAATGACAAGAGTAGCCAACAGAAAAGGCGCCAGCCGCCAGCATCGCGAGCCCCGCTTCCAGGGCTTGTGGTCGCTGCTGCGCACTGCAGTTTTCACTCTGATGTGGGGCTGCTTTGCCATCGGCATGTTGTGGGGTGGGGTGTTGCTGTACCAACACCTCGACCGCCCCATCGAACGCATTTCGGTACAGGGAGATTTCAAGTACGCCAGTCGCGAGCAAATTGCCCGTCTGGTGCGCGGTCAACTGCACGGCGGTTTCCTGAGTCTGGAGCTGGGCAAAATTCGCAGCCAGTTGGAGCGCGACCCCTGGATCGCCAACGCAGTGGTAAGCCGCCGCTGGCCCGGGTACCTGGAAATATCAGTGACTGAGGAAATGCCCATCGCCCGCTGGAACCGCCGCGGCTTTCTCAACAGCCGCGGTCAGGCATTGGATATAGAAGACAACAGTGGCTTGGAAAATCTGCCTCTGTTGTTGGGCCCCCAGGGGCAAGCGCGGCTGATTATGGAGGAATACCAGCACGCCGCGCAGATGTTGTTGCCATCGGGGTTGAAGACCATGGAGTTTCGCCTCGACAGCCGTCGCGCCTGGTATTTGAAAGTGGTGGCGGTCAGCGGCAGCCACTCCACCCAGGGCAAAACCCTGGAAGTTGAAGTGGGCCAGGGCAATGTCACGGAAAAATTAAAACGCTTTCTGGCGGTGTACGACACCGTGTTGCGCCATCGCCAGGGAGAGATTGCACAGATTGATATTCGTTACCCCAATGGTGTTGCCGTGAGCTGGCGCGCTGTGGGTCAACAAAAGAGTGGGGATGCAAAAAATGGCTAGTAACGAAGAACGCATGATCGTCGGACTCGATATCGGCACCTCCAAGGTGGTGGCGATAGTGGGTTCGCTGAGCCCCGATGGTCAGCTGGAGATCGTTGGCACCGGCATGTACCACTCCACGGGCATGAAAAAAGGCGTGGTGGTGAATATTGAATCCACTGTGCACTCCATCCAGCGGGCCATCGAGGAGGCGGAGTTAATGGCCGGTTGCCATATCCACTCGGTGTATGTGGGCATTGCTGGCAGCCATATTCGCAGCCTCAACTCTCACGGCATTGTCGCCATCCGCGATCGCGAGGTGAACCCCCAGGATGTAGAGCGGGTGATCGATGCGGCAAGGGCGGTGGCGATTCCGGCGGACCAGGAGATCCTTCACGTGCTGCCGCAGGAGTTCATTATCGACAACCAGGAAGGGGTGCGCGAACCTCTGGGTATGTCCGGTGTGCGCCTGGAGGCCAAAGTGCACCTGGTGACCTGCGCCGCCAACGCTGCCCAGAACATCAAAAAGTGCATTCGCCGCTGCGGGCTGGAAGTGGAAGATGTGATCCTTGAGCAACTGGCCTCCAGCTATGCAGTGCTCACCGATGACGAAAAACAGTTGGGCGTGTGTCTGGTGGATATTGGCGGCGGCACCACGGACATTGCCATTTTTACCGAAGGTGCCATTCGCCACACCGGAGTGATTCCCATTGCCGGGGATCAGGTCACCAACGATGTGGCCATGGCCCTGCGCACGCCCACACCCCACGCGGAAGAATTGAAGATCAAATACGCCTGTGCGCTGGCGAATCTGGCGGGGCCGGAGGAGAGCATCAAAGTGCCCAGCGTCGGCGACCGCCCGCCCCGCGACCTGTCGCGGCAGGCATTGGCGGAGGTAGTGGAACCCCGCTACGACGAACTGTTTACCCTGATCCAGGGCGAGCTGCGCCGCAGCGGATTCGAAGACCTGGTGGCGGCGGGCATTGTGCTTACCGGCGGCACCGCCAAGATGGAAGGGGTGGTGGAACTGGCGGAGGAAATCTTCCATATGCCGGTGCGTTTAGGCGCCCCCAGCAATATCACCGGGCTGACCGATATAGTGAATAACCCGATTTATTCCACCGGTGTTGGCCTGCTGCTGTACGGCATGCAACAACAACAGGAAGGCCCGGTGCGGCGCACCAGCAGCAGTGCTGATAGTGGTGGAGAGGGTTTGGTGGGCCGTATCAAACAGTGGTTTCAGGGCAGTTTGTAGTAGTGGTTTCGTCATCCTGAGCGCAGCGAAGGATCCCTTGATTGCTGCGAAGTGCGAGATCCTTCGTTGCGCTCAGGATGACAAAGATTCAATCATTTTCAGTATCAACAATTTCAGGGAAAACAAAGGGGATAAACCATGTTTCAAATCGTAGACAGTATTCCGGATTCAGCGGAAATCAAGGTGATTGGTGTCGGTGGTGGCGGCGGTAATGCCGTGCGGCACATGATCGAAAGCAACGTCGAAGGTGTGGAGTTTATCTGCGCCAATACCGACGCCCAGGCGCTCAAGGACATTGGCAATGCCACCGTCCTGCAGCTGGGTAACAACGTCACGCGCGGGCTCGGTGCCGGGGCCAACCCGGAGGTCGGCCACCAGGCGGCTCTGGAAGATCGCGACCGCATTGCCGATGTGTTGCAGGGCGCCGATATGGTGTTTATCACCGCCGGAATGGGCGGCGGTACCGGCACCGGTGGTGCACCGGTGGTGGCGGATGTGGCGAAAGAATTGGGCATCCTTACGGTAGCGGTGGTGACTCGCCCGTTCTCTTTCGAAGGCAAAAAGCGCATGGCCATTGCCGAAGAAGGGCTCAAGCACCTGCGTGACCGTGTGGACTCGCTGATCACCATTCCCAACGAAAAACTGCTGGCGGTACTGGGCAGTTCCACCAGTTTGTTGTCCGCCTTCAAAGCGGCCAACGATGTATTGCTGGGTGCAGTGCAGGGTATTGCCGACCTGATTATCCGCCCGGGCATGATCAACGTGGATTTCGCCGATGTGCGCACCGTGATGTCGGAAATGGGCATGGCGATGATGGGCAGTGGCGAAGCCGCTGGCGACCAGCGCGCCCGCGAAGCGGCGGAGTCGGCGGTACACAGCCCGCTGCTGGAAGACATCAACCTGCAGGGTGCTAAAGGCATTCTGGTGAATATCACCGCGGGCCCGGAACTGTCTCTGGGTGAATTCCAGGATGTGGGTGACACCGTGGAACAGTTTGCCTCCGATGACGCCACTGTGGTGGTGGGTACGGTGATCGACGAAAGCCTGGGCGACAAGCTGCGGGTAACCGTTGTGGCCACTGGTCTCGGCAGGGAATTTGTGCCCACCAAAGTGGTGGACAATACCACCCAGCAGGCAGAGCCCCGCAAAAACAACGGCGAAGTGGATTACGGCGAGCTGGACAAGCCGGCGGTAAATCGGGTGCGTCGCGGTCAGGCGCAAACTCGCCGCCCGGCGGGTAATCCGGCTCAGGCCCAGATGCAACAGCCTCCGGTGAGCACCGAAGCCACTGCCCGCAAGCTGGAAGAACCGAAAGCGGATCAGGATATGGACTATCTGGATATTCCCGCTTTTCTGCGCAGGCAGGCTGATTAGTAATAGTGTTGCGTCATCGCAAGCGTAGCGTGGCGATCTCCATCGGACAAAGTGCCAGGGTCAGGAGATTGCCACGGCCTTCGGCCCCGCAATGACGGGATAGGCGCAATTAAATGATAACGCCATTCCATCACTTCTCCCCTTTGTGGATAGAATGGCACTATCGGAGCTTTTTACGGTCATACCCTGATCGCCACCTGTCCTTTCGGCAGGTGGTCTGGTTGCCGGGTATCTGGTATGATGCGCGGCTTTTCGGCTCACTTTGCGTGGAATAAACAGCGTATGGTCAGGCAGCGGACACTGAAAAACACCATCAAAGCCACTGGCGTTGGCTTGCATACCGGCGACAAGGTTTACCTGACCCTACACCCGGCTCCGGTGAACAGCGGCATTGTTTTTCGCCGTACCGATCTCTCCCCGGTGGTGGAAATTGAAGCCAAGGCAGAGAATGTCGGCGACACCACTCTCTCTACCACACTGGTGAATGGCGATGTTCGGGTTTCCACGGTAGAACATCTGTTGTCCGCTATGGCGGGTCTGGGTATCGACAACGCCATTATCGACGTGTCCGCCCCGGAAGTACCCATTATGGATGGCAGTTCCGGGCCTTTCGTTTTTCTGATTCAGTCGGCAGGTATCGCCGAGCAGGAAGCCCCGAAAAAATTTATCCGTATCAAAAAGGAAGTCACCGTCACCCACGACGACAAAGTGGCTCGTTTCAAACCCTTCGACGGCTTTAAAGTCTCCTTTACCATCGACTTTGATCACCCGGTATTTAAAGGCCGGGCACTGCACTCCGCCATTGACTTCTCCACCACCTCCTTTGTGAAAGAAGTGAGCCGGGCGCGTACCTTTGGTTTTGTTCACGAATTTGAATACATGCGCTCCAAGGGGCTGGCTCGCGGTGCCAGCGTGCAGAACGCTATCGCCGTAGACGAGTACAGCATCCTTAATGAAGATGGCCTGCGCTACGAAGACGAGTTTGTAAAACACAAGATTCTCGATGCTATTGGCGACCTGTATTTGCTCGGCAACAGCCTGATTGGTGAGTTCGAGGCCTTCAAATCCGGCCACGCCCTCAATAACGCCTCTTTGCGGGCACTGATCGCCCAGCCGGATGCCTGGGAAATGGTGACCTTTGAAGGCGAGGATGCCGAGGCACCCATCAGCTACAGCAAGCCGGTTGCGGCACTGTAGTTGAAGGTTTGGATGCGACCTGGTTAACAGAGTGTCCGGCTCAGTAGCGTTAAGGTAGCGGGTGATATCAGTGGCTTTTATCGACAGCAACGAGAACGACCATAACGACAATAAAAAACGCAAAGCTCGTGCTATGAAAATCATCTTTATTGGCAATAATCAGGACAGCAGCCGTACGGTCAGCTTGAACAGCTGGGCGAAAGTGGTGCTGTCGTTGTGTTTTTTGGCATTGCCCACCGGTACGGGGTTTCTGATTGGCAAACTGGTCAGCGACCGCAACACTGACCTGGAGCTGGTGCAGGCGGTAGAGGCCATGCACGAGGAACTGCAACAGCAGCGCGACACTCTGAGCGGTGAACGCACCGAGGCGCGTCGCCGGCTGGCGGCCCTGACTTCCAAATTGGCAGAGATGCAGGCACGCCTGGTGCGCATCGACGCCCTTGGCGAGCGCCTCACCGATGTGGCCAGCCTGGATCAGGGCGAGTTTGATTTCAGCCGGGTGCCGGCACTGGGTGGCCCCGATGAAGCCATTCTTGGTGGCGGCCTGGGAGACGAGTCCGGCAGCCGCGAACCCTCCGACCTGGATCAATTGTTTGCCCAACTGCAACGTCAGCTGGACGATCGCGAACTGCAGTTGCAGATGATGGAATCCATGCTAGTGGATCGCGAGATCACCCAGCAGACCACAGTCGCTGGCCGCCCCATTAGCAAGGGCTGGATGTCGTCCAAATATGGCTGGCGCACCGACCCCTTTCACGGCAAGCGCGCCTGGCACAAAGGCGTGGATTTCGCCGGTAAAGAGGGTGGCGATGTGGTGGCCACTGCCGCTGGCGTAGTGACCTGGTCTGGCGAGCGCGGCGGTTACGGCCAGCTGATTGAAATAGAACACGGCGATGGCTTTGTCACCCGCTACGGCCACAACAAACAAAATCTGGTGAAAGCCGGAGATGTGGTCAAAAAAGGCCAGGTGATTGCCCTGATGGGCAGCACTGGTCGCTCAACCGGCCCCCACGTGCATTTCGAAGTGTTTAAAAACGGCCGCTCGGTGGATCCTGCCACCTATATCAAAAAGACCGTACTCTGAATTCTGGCCGCACTCGCGGCATTCCCCCGATAAATCAGTGCCCCTTTGTTGATGGGCCGCTGATTCCACAGTTTTTATTTGTCTCTGGCAAAAACAACCCCATATAGCCTTTAGCGGCGCTGTACTGAACAGCGCCAAACTGAATCCAAGGGAAACCGATGGCCAACCTGATAAAGAAAGTATTCGGCAGCAAGAACGATCGTGAATTGCGCCGGATGCGCAAAATAGTCAAACAAATCAACAGCTTTGATGAGCCGCTGCGGGAGCTCAGCGACGCTGAGCTGCGCGCCAAAACCGGTGAATTTCGTCAGCGCATGCAAGATGGTGCAACCCTCGACCAACTGTTGCCCGAAGCCTTTGCGGTGGTGCGGGAAGCGGCGGACAGAACCCTGGGAATGCGCCATTTCGATGTGCAGATGATCGGCGGTATCACCCTGCACGAAGGCCGCATCGCCGAAATGCGTACCGGTGAAGGTAAGACCCTGATGTCTACCTTGCCCGCCTACCTGAATGCTCTGCCAGCTGAAGGTGTGCATATCATCACCGTCAACGATTACCTGGCCAAGCGGGATGCCGATTGGATGCGCCCCATTTACGAACAGTTGGGGCTCACCGTGGGTGTGGTGTATTCCGGGCAAATGGCCGAGGAAAAACAACTCAATTACGCCGCCGATATCACCTATGGCACCAACAACGAATTTGGCTTCGATTATTTGCGCGACAACATGGCGTTGCGCCAGGAAGACCGTGTACAGCGCAAACTGTCGTTCGCGGTGGTGGACGAAGTGGACTCCATCCTGATCGACGAGGCGCGCACGCCGCTGATTATTTCCGGCGCTGCCAGCGACAGCTCGGAAGTGTACAAACGCATGAACCGCATCGTGCAGCTGCTCAAGCCTCAGCAGCATTCCGACAAAGTGCGCAACGACAAAATTCAGCTACCCAAGGTTATGTTGCAGCGCGATGGCGGCGAGCCAGAACTGGTTAATGTAGGCGCTGCCCAGGCAGAAGCCAGCGAAGCGGGCAAAGACCTGGTGATGATGGAGGAGGGCAAACAGCCCCTGTGCCAGATTCTCGATACCGGCGACTTTGTGGTGGATGAAAAGAGCCGCGCGGTGGAACTCACTGAACAGGGCCACGAAAAAATCGAAGGTCTGCTGATCAATGAGGGCTTGCTGGGTGAAGACGAAAGCCTGTATCAGTCTACCAATCTGGGCCTGTTGCACCACGTTCATGCGGGCCTGAAAGCCCACCACCTGTTTCGCCGGGATGTGGATTACATTGTCGAAGGCAATGACGTGGTGCTGATTGACGAACACACGGGCCGTAAAATGCTGGGCCGCCGTTTGTCGGAAGGTTTGCACCAGGCCATTGAAGCCCGCGAGGGGGTGCAGATTCAGCAGGAAAGCCAGACCCTGGCGTCCACCACCTTCCAGAACTACTTCCGCCTGTACGACAAACTGTCTGGCATGACCGGTACCGCCGATACCGAGGCCTACGAATTTCACCAGATTTACGGCCTGAGCGTGGTGGTCATTCCCACCAACCGCGCCGTTGCCCGGGAAGACCTCAACGACCTGGTGTACCTGACTCAGGGTGAGAAATACCAGGCAGTGATTGAAGACATCAAACACTGCATGGAGAAAAAAGCCCCGGTGCTGGTGGGTACCGCTTCCATCGAAACCTCTGAACTGCTGTCAGCACTGCTGAAAAAAGCCAAAGTGCCGCACCAGGTTCTGAACGCCAAATTCCACGAAAAAGAAGCGCAAATTATTGCCCAGGCGGGCCGCCCCGGTGCGGTGACCATTGCCACCAACATGGCCGGTCGCGGTACCGATATTGTGCTGGGGGGCAACTGGGAAGCGGAATTGCGGGATATGAAGTCCCCGTCTGAGGAGCAGCTAGCTGCTGCCAGAAAAGAGTGGGAGCAGCGCCACGCCACCGTACTGGAAGCGGGCGGCCTGCATATTATCGGTACCGAGCGCCACGAATCCCGCCGTATCGATAACCAGCTGCGGGGCCGTGCCGGTCGCCAGGGCGACCCTGGTTTATCCCGTTTCTACCTGTCGCTGGAAGACCCGTTGATGCGCCTGTTCGCCTCCGACCGGGTGAAAAACATGATGCGCGCCCTGGGCATGAAAGATGGCGAGGCTATCGAGCACCGCATGGTGTCCAACGCCATCGAAAAAGCCCAGCGCAAAGTGGAAGGCCGCAACTTCGATATTCGCAAACACCTGCTGGAGTTTGACGATGTGGCCAACGACCAGCGTCAGGTGGTGTATCAGCAGCGCAACGATTTGCTGGAAAGTGACGATATTTCCGATGTGATCGACTCGGTTCGTGAGGATGTTGTAAACGATGTCATCAGTGCCCATATCCCACCGGAAAGCCTCGAAGAACAGTGGGATATCGACGGGCTGGAGGAGGCTCTAAAAGCTGAATTTTTGCTGGAAGCGCCGATTCAAGAGTGGCTCGACAGCGACGACCGCCTCAATGAAGAAGGCATTCGTCAGCGAGCTAACGCCGAGCTGAACGCCCACTACAAGGCCAAATGCGATGAAGTTGGCCCGGATATGCGCGCCATCGAAAAGCAGATCATGTTGCAGGTGTTGGATCAGCTGTGGAAAGAGCATCTGGCCAATATGGACCATCTGCGTCAGGGCATTAACCTGCGCGCCTACGCCCAGAAAAACCCCAAACAGGAATACAAGCGGGAATCTTTTGAGCTGTTTGAAGATTTGCTGCACAACGTCAAACTGGAAACCACCCGCTTTCTGTGCAAGGTACAAATTGCCCAGCCGGATGAAGCAGAACAGCTGGAACAGCGTCGCCTGGAGCAACAACAAAGGCAGCAAATGGAATTCCAGCACGCCCAGGCTTCCGCCATGGCCGCTGAACCGGAAGCGCAGCAACAGGCACAACCTCAGCAAGCACCTCCCGGCGTGGGCCGCAACGACCCGTGCCCCTGTGGTTCTGGTAAAAAATACAAGGCTTGCCACGGCAAGCTGGACGGTGCGGCGCAGCCCTTTGTGCGCGAAATGCCCAAAGTGGGCCGCAACGACCCCTGCCCCTGTGGTTCCGGCAAAAAATTCAAGCAATGCCACGGCAAGCTGGGGTAACAGGTTTATCGTCATCCCAATCCGTAGGGTGGGTTAGCGAATGCGTAACCCACCTATTGCTTGGGTCTTTGGCGGATTACGTCGCTACGCGTCTAATCCGCCCTACAGAATAAAGAGAACGTAAAGAAATGCCCGTAGGCAAACCCACCTTTCCCACCATGTATCCGGTACCCGGCTTTAAGCTGGGTACCACCTCCGCTGGCATTAAAGTCCCTGGCCGCAAAGACCTGGTGGTAATGGAAGTGGCTCCCGGCAGCACCGTGGCTGGAGTGTTTACCAAAAACGCCTTTTGCGCCGCGCCGGTGCAAATTGCCAAAGCGCACCTGACGGAAACAGCCCCGCACTACCTGATTACCAACACCGGAAATGCCAATGCCGGCACCGGTGAACAAGGGTTGCTGGCTGCCAATAAAGTGTGTGAAGCACTTGCTGATACTGCCGGGGTTCCCGCTTCTGAGGTGCTGCCGTTTTCTACCGGTGTGATTGGCGAGCCGTTACCCGCCGATAAAATTATTGCAGCAATACCCGATGCGTTCGCGGCCCTGGATGAACAGGGCTGGAAAGATGCCGGTGAAGGCATACTCACCACCGACACTCGCCCCAAAGGTGCCAGCCGCCAGGTGGAAATTGGCGGCAAAATTGTCACCGTTACGGGTATTTCCAAGGGTTCCGGCATGATCAAGCCCAACATGGCGACCATGCTGGGTTATATCGCCACCGATGCGCAGATTGATCAGCCGTTACTGCAACAGCTTGTCATGGAGTGCTGCGATTGCTCGTTCAATCGCATTAGCGTGGATGGCGACACCTCCACCAACGATTCAGTGGTCCTTGTCGCCACCGGAAAATCCGCTGTTGCCATTACTGAAAATTCCTCTGGCTATGCCGCTTTTGTTGACGTTTTACGGCAAGTGGCGGTGGAGCTGGCGCAAGCCATTGTTCGCGATGGTGAAGGTGCCAGCAAATTTGTGACAGTGGCTGTGGATGGAGCCGCCAACCGGCAGGAGGCACTGGATGTGGCCTTCACAGTGGCGGAATCACCACTGGTAAAAACCGCGCTGTTTGCCTCCGACCCGAACTGGGGTCGTATCCTGGCGGCTGTTGGCCGGGCCGGTGTCGATAATCTGGATGTAAATAATGTGATTATTCATCTCGGCGATGTACTGCTCACTGAGCAGGGCGGCCGTGCTTCTGATTACCGTGAGGAAGATGGACAGGCGGTGATGGATCAGGAGGAAATTGATATTCACATCAACCTGGGGCGCGGCAATTGCAGCGAGACAGTCTGGACCACGGACTTGTCTCACGACTACGTGAAAATCAACGCCGAATATCGCACATGAAAGAGGCCGTCTGTTGAGAAGAATCCACGTTGTTGCCGCTGTTATCCATGGTGACTGCTGCGGGCGCCCCGGCGAAATCTTTATCGCCAAGCGCCCGGACAATGTTCACAAAGGTGGGCTGTGGGAATTCCCCGGCGGCAAAGTCGATGAAGGCGAAACTCCTCGGCAGGCTTTGCTGCGTGAACTGCAGGAGGAGCTGGGCATCCAAACCACCGCCTGCCAACGGCTGGTGGAAACCCATCACGACTATCCAGACAAGCAGATTCATCTGGAATTTTGGGATGTGACAGACTTTGATGGCGAGCCTCACGGCGCCGAAGGCCAGCCGGTGAAATGGGTTAAACCCGGCGAACTTGGGGATTATCCATTTCCGGAAGCAAATCAGGCTTTAGTGAACCACTTGATTGAAAATCTGTAGGCATCTCGGCATCCACCATCAATGCTGGGTCTGATCCAATAATTCCTCATCCATAACAGGCTCCCCAGGGATACTGTGGGCTTCATTGGCCCAGTCGCCAAAATCAATTTGCTTGCAGCGGGTGGAGCAAAAAGGCCGGTGTGGGTACTGGTCGTTCCACTGAATCAGTTTTTGGCAGGTGGGGCAGTTTAATTCGGTGGTGTTGCTCATGCTGGTTGCTCGACTGCGGCTGCGGCCAGTTGCAGGTATTGTTGGTGTATGTCTTTAACTTGCTGCTCCAGTTTTTCCAGTGAGCCGCTGTTGCAGATCACATCGTCGGCCCGCTCCAGGCGCTTTTCCCTGGGCATTTGGCTGGCCATAATAGCGCGAATTTGTGCTTCTGAAGTGGCGTCCCGGGCACAGGCGCGTTCGATTTGCAGTTCTTCGCTGGCGTCTATCACCAGAATGCGATCAACCAGTTTGTGTTGTTCTGTGTCCAGCAGCAGTGGCGAGGCGAGAATCACATAAGGGCTCCGCACTGTGCGCAGGCGCTGATCCATCCACTGATATATCAGAGGGTGCAACAAATCTTCCAGCCATTGGCGCTTTTCCGGGTCGGCAAACACCAGGGCGCGCAAGGCGCTGCGGTTAAGGTCGTTGCTGGGCAACAACACACCGGTACCAAAGTGTTCGATAATCTCCATATAGGCGTCGGTGTGGGGTTCCACCACCCGGCGCGCGGCGATGTCCGCGTCGACAATCTCGATATCACAATCCTGAAAATAATGAGAGGCGGCATTTTTGCCGCTGCCGATACCCCCGGTAAGACCAACTACGTACATGGTGACATTCTCTGTTTGTTCGCTGGAAGGGCACAGTATATCGCCGTCATTGCCAGACAAAAAGGCGGGCTTGTGACAAGTTGAGTGTGCCGGGGTTAAGTGCTTTATCTCTCGAGGAGTTTCACCTCTCTTTGTGGGAAGGGTATCTGTACATTGGCGCGCTGTAATTCGGCAAATATATCGTCGTTTACTGCCATGCGCAGCTGATGGTATTGCTCGGTGGGCACCCAGTATCGCAGGCTGAAATTCACGCTGCTGTCGGCAAATTCATCGATGCCGATTTGGGGTTCACGGTTGTCGCACAGTTGGTGTTTGTCCAGTACGCCGCGCAGCAGTTGTTTGACCTTCTTCATATCGGAGTCGTAGGCCACGCCAACGGTGGCTTCCACCAGTTTTTCGTGTTTTGAATTGTGCAGAATTTCGCCGACGATATGGCGGTTGGGAATCAGTATTTGCACATCATCTTCGTCGCTGAGCAGGGTATAGGCCAGGCGCACCTCCTTCACCACCCCGGTCACGCCTTGAACACTGATGGTGTCACCCACTACAAACAGGCGGGTAACAATAATGCTGAGGCCGGCACTGTAATTGGACAGCAACCCCTGGACGGCCAGTCCCACACCCAGTGAAATAGCGCCTATGGCCGCCACAAACGGGGTGATTTCTACCCCCAGTTTGTTCAGGCAGATCACCATAACCCCGGCGAGGATAATAATTTTGACAATGCTGGCAATAAAGTTGGACAGGGTGGGGTCCAGCTCTTTGCGCAGGCAAAAGTTATTCAGCCCTTTGGAAACCTTGCCAGCCACAAACAGGCCGATCAGGAAAATCAGAATGGCGCCAACCAGCTGAAAGCTGTAGTTGGCAAAAAACTCCACCACAATCTGATAAAAGTTTTGTAACAGCTGCAATTCGTTGTCCAGGGAAAGTTGATCCATGGTGAATCCTGTGGGTGTTTAATCCGGTTAATGGGTAGAATAGCAGCAAACTGCACAGGTTGAATCAACGCCATGGCATCTATCAATCATCGTCAGCTGACCGGGCAAATACAAGATCATCTGGTCAGTTACAACGGTGCACAGCTGCACTCTCAAGTGGCACCGGCGTTTGCGCAATTGCAGCTGCGCGCGGCTGAACTGGGTATGGATGTGCAGATTGCCAGCGGCTTTCGCTCCTTCGAGCGCCAGTTGGCCATCTGGAATGCCAAGGCCAGTGGCCAGCGCCCGGTGCTGGACAGCGATGGTCAGCCTTTGGATATGGCGGCCCTATCGCCGTTGCAACAGGTGCATGCCATTATGCGCTGGAGCGCATTGCCCGGGGCGTCGCGCCACCACTGGGGTACGGATATGGATGTGTGGGATCGGGCGGCGGTAGCTGCGGATTATCAGTTGCAACTGATTCCGGAAGAATACAGTGATAAGGGGCCTTTTGGCCGCCTTGCTGATTGGTTGAATCAACAGTTCGACAGCGGCTTTTTTCGCCCCTATGCGCAGGATCGGGGTGGTATTGCGCCAGAACCCTGGCACCTGAGCTACCGCCCCGTTGCCGGTCAGTTTGCCGAATGCCTGACCCCGCAAGCACTGGTTGTGGTACTTGCAGAGACGGAGATGGCACTCAAGCAGACAGTTCTGGATAATATGGACGAATTGTTTGACCGCTTTATTCAATTGGGTGCAAATACTAATAGTGCTGCAGGCTAACTTTGCCGGGTGCAGTGTTCACAGGCCTTTTCAGACCGTTGGCCGCAGGGATAGCGGCCACCGAGCGTACAAGGATGTATTCACAGCGTGTCTGAAAAGGCCTGTGGGCACTGCGCCAGTAAACTCGACAAAATTATATTGAAGATCTACTAATGCCTGACTTTAAAGATCGCGCAGATGCCGCCAGACAAGCCATGACAGAGCGTGCAGATGCCGCTAAACAGGCCATGACTGAACGGGCCGATGCCGCTCGCCAGGCGGTGAATGAGCGCACCGATGCCGCCCGTGAAGCCATGCAGCAGGCGTTGGAAAAACTGGATCGCACCGGTTGGTTTCGCCGCCGGGTACTGGGTGCCACCCGCTACTCTCTGCAAGGGCTGCGTGCCTGCTTTAAAAATGAAGAAGCATTTCGTACCGAAGTGTTACTCGGCCTGGCGCTGTTGCCGCTGGCCTATTGGCTGTCTCAAAGCCTGGTGCAATTTCTGCTGATGTTTGCCTCGTTGCTGCTGATCCTGATTGCCGAACTGTTCAACTCCGCCATCGAAGCAGCGGTAGACCGCATTGGCACTCACAATGACGAGTTTGCCAAACACGCCAAAGACTTCGGTTCGGCGGCGGTATTTATGACATTGCTGCTGTTTACGGTGGTGTGGGGCAGTGTGGTGTGGTTGAGATTTTGGGGCTGACGCGCAGTTTTGAAACCATCTGCTGTTATTCCGGTCAATAATTCATCAATTAACCACCTGGAGCCCCTGTGAAAAAAATCCTCTTTGTCTGTGTGGAAAACAGTTGCCGCAGCCAGATGGCGGAAGCCTTTGGCCATATCCACAAACCCGCTAATCTGGCGGTATACAGCGCCGGTTCCAACCCTTCCGGACAGGTAAATCCAAGGGCTATTGAGGTGATGGCGGAGCGGGATTATCCTCTCCATGAGCATCGTTCTGAGGGTCTGGAAGCGGTTAACGATCTGGAATTTGATGCTGTTGTCACCATGGGCTGCGGAGACCGCTGCTCCGGGATCAGTGCCCACCAGCGTCAGGATTGGCCATTGCCAGACCCCAAACATCTGCCTCTGGAACAATTTCGTCAGGTCAGGGACGAAATTGAGAACCGCGTAATCGACCTGATCGCCTCTCTTTGATGTAATATTCCCCGCTATAACAACAACTAAAGGGGCGTATTGTGTCTGACTCATCTCTCGACTCTTCATTATTAGAAATTGTCTTCCGTGGGGACATCGTCCCCGGTAATACCATGGTTGAGGTGAGGGAAAACCTGCGGGAACTGTTTAAAGCCGACGACGCACAGCTGGCCAAGCTGTTCAGTGGCCGCCCGGTGGTGATTCGCCGCAATCTGGATGAACAATCCGCCAATCGCTATCAGCAGGCCATGGAGCGAGCCGGTGCTGTGGTGCAGGTACGCCAGGGCGGTGCGACTGCCAAGGTAAAAACCACTCAAGATGGCAAGCAGCCAGCGGAAGACGATATCAGCGACGAACCCTGGACGCTGTTCCCGGTGGGCGCCAACCTGTTGCGCCCGGAAGAGCGTCCCAGGCAGCCGGTTGTGGACCTGAACGTGGCGGATATTTCCGTGGCCCCTGCGGGCAGCGATGTACTGGCTGCCAACGAACGCCGCGAGCAGCCACCGGTAGAAGTGGATACATCACATATTGATCTGGAGCCCTCTCCCGCTTCAGAATAAGGCCATGTCTGAAGAATATTCCTTTCACGATCTGGTCTCTCACCAGATGGGCGACATTACTCCGGTAAAACGTGAGCCTACCCACAATCAGCGAGTAAAGCCGCGCACCCAGCCCGGCACCGCACAGCGCCGCGCCGATGCCCAGAAAGAAGTATTGCTGGAACGCAATCAGTTGGCCTCTGAAGAACAAATCACCTTGATAGAGCCTCACGACCTGCTCAGTTATAAACGGGATGGCGTGCAACACGGCGTATTTAAAAACCTGCGCCTGGGCAAATACCCCCTGCAAGCGCGCCTCGACCTGCACCATCACACCGTGGAACAGGCCCGGCGTGCGTTGTTTGAATTTGTGCGCGACTGTGTGGAGGCCGATGTGCGCAGTGCGGTTATTACCCACGGCAAAGGTGAACTGCGCCACAAGCCGGCGTTGCTGAAAAGTTGTGTCAATCACTGGCTGCGGGAGCTGAACCCAGTGCTCGCCTTCCATACCGCCCAGCCTTTTCACGGCGGCAGCGGGGCCACCTACATCATGCTGCGTAAAAGCAGTGCCAAAAAAGACGAAAATCGGGAGCGCCACCAGACCAGTCGCAAGGGAATTACTTGAGCAGCGGGCCGTGAGTGGATAGGTGTGTTTCGAGATGCGCGTTTCGTATTTCGGGAATGACGGGTGAATCTATTATTTCCCGCAACCCATTCATGTAAAACTACGTAAAATCAGATGCACCCATAGCGGGAAAATCACATTGTCTGCGCCTGCTTTGGTATTTGGTGACCTGCTGTGAAGCGTATTCTGTTGTCTGCATCACTTCTGTTGGCTGTACAGCTCCTTGCTGTGGTTGAGGCCAGCTCGCAAACTTACACTGACGATAACATCGCCGTTAGCCTGGTGAGTGAGCACAACGCTCTGCAACCGGGCACTACCCAGTGGCTGGGAGTGCAGTTCAAACCCGCCGACCACTGGCACGTTTACTGGCAAAACCCCGGCGATTCCGGCCAGGCTCCGCGAATAGACTGGCAGTTGCCACCGGGTATCAGCGTGGGCAACGTACAATGGCCCGCCCCGGAACGTATTCCCGTTGCTCACCTGATGAACTATGGCTACCACGATGTGCTGCTGATGGTGCCGGTTACCGTTGCCCCGGATGTGCCGCCTGGCCGTGACCTGTCCATAGCCGCCAAAATCAGGTGGCTGGTGTGTGAAGAAGTCTGCATACCCGGCAAAGCCAATTTGCAGATGACTTTGCCCGTTGCCAACAGCAGCCAGAAAAGCGCCGTTGCCCAGGCATTCACCGACGCCCGCCAGTTATTGCCCCAGTCATTTCCCGCCAGCTCAGCCAACTATTCCATAGAAGGTGATCGCCTGGTGTTGGAGCTTTATAAAGATATGGCCGGTTACCAAAACGCGCCGGTCATCTTTCCCATCACTCAAGACCTGGTGAGTTACAGCCAACTGCCCGAGTTGCAAAAACAGGGCAAACGCCTGGTGGCCAGCTTTGCCATCAGTGATTATTTTTCCCAGCCTCCCTCCAGCTTCGAGTTTGTTATTGCATTCGACCAAGAAGCTATTTACCAAGTAACAGCCCCTTACCTACCCAAAGGAGAGTAACGATGAAAAAACTGTTTTTGGCGGCATTGGCGTTCAGTCTGCCTGTGCTGGCAGCGGCGGCCCCCAAAGTGGGCAGCCCGGCCCCTGATTTTGAACTGGTCAACCAGAGCGGTGAAACCGTGAGCCTGTCAGACTATCGCGGCAAAACCGTGGTGCTGGAGTGGACCAACCACCAGTGCCCCTATGTGGTAAAACATTACGGCAGCGGCAATATGCAGGCCTTGCAGAAAAAACACACCGACAACGGTGTGGTGTGGCTGAGTATCGTGTCGTCTGCGCCGGGCAAGCAGGGCTATGTGACCGCAGAACAGGCAGCCAGTATTGGTGAACAGCAACAGGTACACCGCAGCCATCTGTTGATGGATTCCGACGGTACCGTGGGTAAACAATACGCCGCCAAAACCACGCCTCACATGTACGTTGTGGACAAGCAAGGTGTGCTGCAATACATGGGCGCTATCGACAGTGATCCATCTCCTGACCCCGCCGCCATCAAAAACGCCATCAACTACGTGGACGTGGTGGTGCCGCAAGTGATGGCTGGCAAAGCCGCGTCTTACACCACAACCCGCCCCTACGGTTGCTCCGTTAAATACTGATGTTGTTATTCTGGGTGGCCCGAGCGGGCTGCCCAGGGTCTCCCGCCTTTCATCTCTCATCCTCCGTAATATAATTGACATCTTTCTGAAATATCCTTGCCAGCCTGACCAACTGGAGAGAATTGCCATGTCTCGCTACTTGCTGACCGCCCTGTTATTGACGGGGTTTGCCTCCACCGCATTGGCGGAATTGCGCCTGGAGAGTTACAACAGCGGTGTTTTTGAACGCGCCCAGGTCAACCTGGAAGAAGGCGAGCGCCTGGTTAGCCGGGGCCGGGAGCAGATTCGCCAGACCAGCCATGTACCCGCCCAACTCGGTTCAAAATTCGGTATTCGCTACCGGGTGAGCGGCAAGAAAAAAGGCAGCCAGGTGACCTATCTGTACCTGACCCCAGGGGTGGTAGAGCCAGACGGCACCCGCCACGACAAATACGAAGAAGTGATCGAACTCAGCCCGGACAGCGATTCCCATGTGGCCGCCTTTGAATTTACCGAACGCTACGAAGTGGTGCCTGGCGTTTGGGAGCTGTTCATATTCTCAGGCAGCCGTCTGTTGGTACGCAGCAAATTCGATGTGTCGGTGGAGGAGGAAGACCTGACTCCGCGCATCACCCCCGTGCAATTTGATGACTGAGCGCCAGCCGGAAATCTGGGTAGACGCCGACGCCTGCCCAAAAGTCATCAAGGAAATTCTGTTTCGCGCTTCCCAGCGCACCAAAGTGCCCCTGACGTTAGTGGCCAATCACTCACTCGCCGTACCCGCTACTGCCTGGATCAAAGCCATTCAAGTGCCCCAGGGCTTTGATGTGGCAGACAACCTGATTGCCCAGCAAGCCCGGCCCGGCGACCTGGTGGTTACCGGGGATATTCCCCTGGCTGCGCAAGTGGTGGAAAACGGCGTGGAAGCGGTAAACCCCCGTGGCGAACACTACACCAAAGCCAATATTCGCCAGCGCCTGGCGATGCGCAACTTTATGGAAGAAATGCGCACCATCGGCGAAGCCAGCGGCGGCCCCTCAAAACTGGACCAGCGCCACCGGCAGCAGTTTGCCAATGTGCTGGATCGGTATCTTGCCAAGCGGTAGCTAGTTGCGGGTTACGGGTTACGGGTTTCGTGTTGCGGGCAGATCGAGCGAGGTGTCGAAACCCGAAACCCGAAACCAGTTTTTCATGTATACTGCGCGCCCTTTTTCTGTCGGCTCCTGGCCGGCATCCACGAGCACTATTGCCATGCCCTCCGATTCCCAGCCCCAGCAGGCGCCGTTGTTTGCCGACTTCGGCCTCGCCGACACCACCCTAAAAGCCCTGCGGGATGTGGGTTACGAACAACCGTCGCCCATCCAGGCGCAGAGCATTCCGATTTTGCTCGACGGCGCCAACCTGCTGGGAACTGCTCAAACAGGCACTGGCAAAACCGCCGCCTTTGCCTTGCCGCTGCTCAATCGCATTGACCCGCAACTGAAGGTGCCGCAGGTATTGGTGCTCGCCCCCACCCGGGAATTGGCCATTCAGGTGGCAGAAGCGTTCAAAAGCTATGCCCGGTATAGCAAAGGCTTTCAGGTGTTGCCCATCTACGGCGGTCAGGATATGGGCGGCCAGTTGCGCGCCCTGAAGCGCGGTGTGCAGGTAGTGGTGGGCACGCCGGGGCGGATTATGGACCACCTGCGCCGTCGCAGTTTGAACCTGTCGCAACTCAAGGCGGTGGTGCTGGACGAAGCGGATGAAATGCTGCGCATGGGCTTTATCGATGACGTGGATGAAATTCTCTCCCACACCCCGGACGATGCCCAGCGAGCACTGTTCTCCGCCACCATGCCGGGAGCCATACGCAATATTGTCGGCAAATACCTGGGAGACGCCCAGGAGGTAAAAATTGCCGCCAAAACCACCACCGTGGAGCGCATTGAACAGCGCTACCTGGTGGTGCACAACAACCAGAAGCTGGACGCCTTTACCCGCATACTGGAAGTGGAGCACTTCGATGGCATGATCGTCTTTGTGCGCACCAAGCAGGCCACCGTGGATCTGGCAGAAAAGCTGGAAGCCCGAGGTTACGCTGCCGGTGCGCTCAATGGCGACCTCAGTCAGCAATTGCGCGAACGCACTATCAACCGCCTGAAAAAAGGCCAGCTGGATATTGTGGTGGCCACCGATGTGGCGGCCCGCGGGCTGGATGTGGAGCGCATCAGCCACGTATTCAACTACGACATTCCCTACGACACCGAAGCCTACGTGCACCGCATTGGCCGCACCGGGCGCGCCGGTCGCGATGGCGTGGCCATTCTGTTTGTGGCGCCCAGGGAGTGCCGCATGTTGCAGAGTATTGAGCGGGCCACCCGGCAGAAGTTGTCGGAGCTGCGCCTGCCCAGTGGCCAGGAAGTCAGCGAGCAGCGTGTCGCCCAGTTCAAAAATCGCATTCGCGACACCATCGAGGCGGAACAACTGGAACCTTATGTGGAGCTGTTGCAGGAGTTTGCCAATGGCAGCGAACTGTCCATGACCGAGATTGCCGCTTCACTGGCTTATCAGGCACAAAAGGAGCGGCCGTTGTTCCCCAAATTTTCCGAACCGGACACCCGCCCGCGTGACCCCAAAGATCGCCGCCGCCCGGAATTGCCCGGAGTCGAGGCAGAGCCCCTGGCGGAGCACCCGGATGTGGAAATGGTGCGCTACCGCCTGGCGGTGGGCCGCAAAGACGGAGTGATGCCCAAAGACGTAGTGGGCTGCATCGCCAACGAAGCGGAAATAGACAGTCAATACATTGGCCGCATTCAGCTGTACGACGTATTTACCGTGGTGGACTTGCCAGCGGGCATGCCCAAAGAGCTGTTACGGGAACTGCAAAAAGCCCGCATCCGCCAAAAGCCCATCAAAATCCGCCAGTGGACCGATGCGCCACCGCCGGGGAAGGGTGGCAAACCCAAAGGTGGCCAGGGTAAAAAGGGGCCCAAGAAAAGAAAGCCGACAAGTTAAAAAGCTGCTGGCCCCGGGCTGCGGGGAGATCGAGCAAGTCAATCTCTACTGTCTTCGCTGCGCTCAGAGTGACAGCAAACGACCTGACTGCTCGTAGCCAGCTCGCTGCCCACAGCTAAAACTTCCCACACACCAACGCCCGCTCAACCCCTGGCGTCAGTGTTTCCAAACCATCAACCAACCGCTCCCGCCCCAGCAGTACGTCGATTATCTGCCCGGAGTAGCGCAGGGCGCTTTCTCGCATCATGCCCATCATGGGCCAACCCCACAGGGACGAGACAGTAACGCCGTGGCGTTCGAAGTGCGGGTCGGTGAGGAAGGTGCAGGCCAGTACTGCTTCCACTGGGCTGCGGTTGGTTTCGCTGCCGCCCACCAGGTCGATAACCACCGAGTTATTTGGAATAACCCGTTCCAGGTGGTCGTTGCTGATCAGGTAATTCACCCCGCGCAGTTCCGGGGCCTGTTCTGCGCCGTTGACGATTAAATCCGCGTCCTGGATCCAGGGTTCGATATTTTCCTTGCGGGTGTGCTCGCGGCCAAGAATGGCGATATTCCTCACCCCCTGGTCGTAGATTTCGTGAATCGCCCCCTGGCCCACATTGCCGTAGCCCAATACCACCGCTTTGGCGTCTTTTATGTTCAGTTGCGGTTTGTTTTCCCGCAGCAGCTTTAATCCGTAGCGTGCCCCGGCCATGCCGGTTTCGTGCAGGCACTGGATGCGGCGCATGCCGAACTCCAGCGGCGGGTGGGATTGGCGGTAGTTGGCGATGGCCTGGGCGCCGTGGTCGCTTTCGAAGGCGGCCACATCCTGCAGGTGGGTACCGCTGGCACGCAGTTTTTCCAGCAGGCCATTGTTGTTATCAATGGCGTTGTCAAAGCTGCGGCTGTCGAACACATACAGGCTGTTGGGGCCGGATACGTCCAGTTGTTCAAAGGGGCAATCCGGCTGCACCACTTTCATGCTGCCGGGGTTGCGGTTGCTGCCCCGGCGAATGGTGCCTGCCAGTTGTGGTGTCCACTGGATAATACGCACATCCAGCCGGGCAATGTCGCCACTCTCCACAAAGGGCGATATGGCGGCGTTCATGGCGGTGCGGGCGAGAATTTCCTCGTCTTCCTGATGCTTGGGGGATTCCAGAATTTCTTCCATGGCGATCACGTTGATGCGGTGCTCTGCCAATAGCTTTGCCCGGTCCGGGTAGGAGTGAAAGTGGGCCATGCAGAACAGGGTGCAGCCGGGGCGCATCCGGGTGATGGCGTCCAGGCTGGGGCCCTTGAATTTGATGATCATGTCTTTGTCGCGGTAGATTTGCTCGCCGCTTTGCAGGGTGGCGCCTTGTTGTTGGTATTCCTGGTCGCTAAAGCCAATGCCTTCACCAGCGCCGCACTCCACATAGCAGTCAATACCTGCGGCCACCAGTTTGCCCACGTCCGCCGGGCACAGGGCAACGCGCTTCTCCAGGGCGCCGGGGTTTTCCGGGGATTCGTTCTCTCTGGCGAGGGCGACAGAGGAATAGGCAGGGTAGGGTAAGTGCATGACGCTGTCCGCAGTTAAATGCGGCAAGGTATCGGGAAAGTCGCTGGCAGGCAAGCGGCTTTCTATCAAAGAGCCAAACCAGTATTATAGCGGGATTACAACAACAGGCTAATCGCCACTATGTCTGCCAGCCCGGTCAACATTCTCTGCATGAAATGGGGTACCAAATACGATGCGGTGTACGTTAACCGCCTCTACTCCATGGTGTCTCGCCACCTCAGTTTGCCGTTTCGATTTGTCTGCCTGACCGATGATACTACCGGCATTAGCGAGCAGGTGGAGTGTTTTGCCATTCCCGAAGTGAACGTCAATATTGAGGATTGCGGTGGCAGGAAGCGGGTTCAGGCCTGGAAAAAACTGCTGACATTTTCAGCGCCCCTCTACGATATTGAAGGTACCTGCCTGTTTCTCGACCTGGATATTGTTATCGTCGACAACATTGACTGCTTTTTTGAACCGCCGGGGGACTTCCACATCATTCGCGACTGGGGCGAGGGGCGCGACAATGGCAATTCCTCTGTGTACCGCTTTACGGCCGGGGCCATGGCGGGAGTGCTGGATGAGTTCTGCAACAACCGGGAGCGGATCGTCGAACAGCACTTTAATGAACAATCTTACCTGACTGAATACGTTCGCGAGCAAGGCAAGCTGAACTTCTGGCCCCGGGAATGGTGCCTGAGTTATCGCCGGGATTGTTTGCCCAAAAACCGCCTCAAGCGCTGGTTTTACCCATCAACCAAGCCGGATTCCGGTCGCATCATTGTTTTTTACGGGGCACCGAACCCCGTAGAGGCCATCGCTGGTCAGGGCGACCGCTGGTATCGCCGCTTGCGCCCCGCCGCCTGGGTCGCTGATTATTGGCATTAATACCTGAAGCCGTGACTTCAGAGCGGCGCATAGCACAAGCTCTTGATTCCACAGCGGTTTGAAAAATGCCCACTTAACCGATGGGTGAAGCTAAGATTTTTCAATTCCACTGTGAAACCAATATCTTGCACTCTACACTCACTCTGAAATCACGGATTCAGGTAACACTTATCCTAATCTCAGTAAAAATTGGTTGACGCTGTAGTACATCCAGCCATTTTTTGGATGCTTTTCGTTCTATCGTTTAGCAAAACTTAACTGTTATTTCCCTGTTTCGACGATATAATTCGCCGGTTAATTTTCTCAAGGGCACCTCTAAAAACAGTGCATTTTAGAGGTGCCCTTAACATAATTCTCAAATGCCGGGAGAGGGTATGAAAATTCAATGGTTTGCAGTGATTTTGCTGGCGGCTCTGGTGGGCTGCTCCCCAGTGGAAAAAAGCGCGGAGCCACAGACTACAGCGGTGGAAGCGGACCCCAACGTGGTTCAGAGCTTTCCCCTGGATAGCAAAGAATACCGCTATATTGAACTGGACAACGGTCTTCGTGCCCTTTTGATTTCCGATGGCAATGCGGTGAAGTCAGTGGCGTCCCTGAATGTGAACATCGGCTCCTTCCAGGACCCGGAAGGTTGGGATGGCCTGGCGCACTTTCTGGAGCATATGCTGTTCCTGGGTACGGAAAAATACCCGGATTCTGCGGACTACAGCGAGTATCTCAAGGCCCACGGTGGCTCCCATAACGCCTACACCGCCTATGAAATTACCAACTACCATTTCTCTGTAGACAACAGTGCTTTTGATGGTGCACTGGATCGTTTCTCCCAGTTCTTTATCAGCCCGCTGTTTACCAAAAAATACGTTGACCGGGAAAAAAATGCGGTGCATTCCGAGTACTACACCCGCATTGAAAATGACGGTATTCGCAATATTGAAGTGTTTGAAAATACCATCAATCCGGCGCACCCGGCTTACAAATTTAATGCCGGTAATCTGGATACCCTGTCCGACAAGCCAGAGCGTTCGGCCCGGGATGAGCTGATCGATTTTTACAACACCTACTACAGCTCTCACCTGATGACTCTGGCCCTGGCGAGCAACGAATCCCTGGATACCCTGGAAGCACTGGTTCGGGAAAAATTTTCCGCTATCCCCAGAGTGGACAATGTGCCGGACACTGAATTTCCATCTCTGTTCACCGCTGGTGAATTGCCCAAGATAATTGAAATCAAGCCGGTTCAGGATTCCCACATACTGGCCCTGACTTTCCCTATTGCCCAGCAAAAAGACTACGCACTGGAAAACCCCACCGGGTTTGTGGCCGCCATGCTGAGTTCCAAAAGCGATAACAATCTGAGCGATCGCCTGAAAGACAAAGGCTGGATTCTGGGTTTTAGCGCGCAGGGGGGTATGGATTACAACAATGCCGATACCTTTTTGATTTACATTGTGCTCACGGAGCAGGGTGTGGCTCACCAGGACGAAATTATTGCCGCCACGTTTGACCAGATTGCTTTGGTGAAGAAAGAAGGTGTCAAAGAGTGGCGCTACAATGAACTGAAAAATCTGCGGGAGTTGGGCTTCAGGTTTTCGGAAAATCGCTCCCTGGGTACACAGGAAGTGATTAATTTTGCCAACGCCCTGCAGGATACCCTGCCCCGGGATTTGATTCGCGCCAGTTTCAAACGCTTTGACAGCAAGCGGATCAACGATGTGCTGGACAGCCTGCGCCCGGACAACATGGTGGTGCAGCTGATATCGTCGACTGTGGTGCCCGAGAAGGAAACCGAATTCTACGGTGCCGATTACCGTACCTATCAACCCGGTGCCGAGCGGGTAAAAGCCTGGAGCGTATCCCAATACAGCGACCTGACGCTGGCACAAGCCAACCTCCTGATTCCGGAAAACCTCGATCTGGTTGATGTGAAAACCGCCGAGCAACCGGTCAAGCTGGACGACACCAACGGTGTAGACGCCTGGTACTACCCGAATATTGAAGACGGCATTCCCCGGGCCACCGTGCAATTGGCCATTGATCGCCCGCAGCGCCCCAGCCTGGAAGAAGATCTGGTCTCGCAAATCTACTTTGGTTTGATGAATGAACAACTGGAAAAGCTCAGTTCTGATGCCAGCAATGCCGGTATGAGTTACGACGTCAGTGCTCAGGGAGTCACCTTTAGCGGCTACTCTGACAAACTGCCAGAGCTGGCGGACCAGGTGTTGGCCCAGGTGCTGAAACCCACCTTTAGCGACGGTCAATTCAGCCGCATGATGGAAATTATCAGCCGCTACTTTGCCAACTACGACAAGGTGGAACCCACTCAAGGTGTGGGCCGTGATCTGGATGAATTGCTGGATGCAGACAGCTACCCGATTGAAGACGTGCGCAAGATGGTCGAAAGCATCGACCTAGACAAGGTTCTGAATGCACCCAAGTGGTTGTTTGGCGAGGGCCAGATGACCCTGATGGCCTCGGGCAATATCACCGAACAACAGGCCAGGAAGTTTGTTGGGGATATCCAGTCACAACTGGATTTGCAGCCCACTGACAAACGGGTTCCCCGCGGTCAGCGAGTGTTGAAACTGAACCCCACAAAAACTCTGGGTGTGTATCGCTCCAACCTGGCTCATGCCGATGCCGCTGTGCTGCGTTACTACCAGGGCCGCAACAGCAGCCTGGAAGAGCGCTTGATAATAAGCCTGTTGAGCCGCTTGGCACATCAGCCCTACTTTGACAGCCTGCGTACCGAACAGCAGCTGGGCTATATTGTGGGCGCGCGAGCCAAGCGCAGTGAGCGCACTCCGGGGCTGACATTTATGGTCCAGTCCCCCACCGCCAGCGCTGCGGAAGTGGAAACGGCGACGGATAAATTCCTGCCGGAATTTCAGCAAAAACTCAACGCCATGGGTGACGA
This sequence comes from Porticoccus sp. GXU_MW_L64, assembly GCF_052983295.1. Taxonomy (NCBI): domain Bacteria; kingdom Pseudomonadati; phylum Pseudomonadota; class Gammaproteobacteria; order Cellvibrionales; family Porticoccaceae; genus Porticoccus; species Porticoccus sp. GXU_MW_L64. Next base: position 57,223 of record NZ_JBRKJK010000008.1, read on the forward strand.
TGATTTGATGTCGCTGAAACAGGCGATGGTGGCGCAATTGCAACAACCACCGCAGAATGTGGGTGAGAGAGTAAGCCGTTTCTGGCGCGACTTGCGCGAGGGCCACACGGAATTCGATTACCGCAAAAAATCCATCGCAGCCCTGAAGAAAATCACCATCAAAGATGTGCAGGATGCCTTTAACCAGATAGTTATGGAAAACCCCCACGGCGTTACCGTGATCTCACCGGGTGCCAAAGGCGGTGTAAAAGCCACTGTGGAAAGTGCCAAGGCATTCCGCGAAGGCAAAGAGGTGATTGAGCGCAGTTAAGCGATATTGTCATCTTCGCTTTCGCACACTGCCGTCCGTGATAACCACCCAAGCCGTCATTGCGAGCGTAGCGTGGCAATCCAGCGTCTTTAATACTCCGATTTAAAGCAAAGTCACTGGATCGCCGCGCTACGCTCGCGATGACAATTTTTTAAGTTTCGCTGCCACTCATTTGGCAGAGGGGCTTTTTTGTTTCTGCTCTCGTCATCGCGAAGGGGCGAAGCGACTGCGGCGACCTCCAGAATGCCTCGACGTTATCAGGAAATTGCCCCGTTGCTTTTTGTTAAAACCTCATCTCCGGCACATCGTCCGGCACCACCAATTCACCGGCAGTTTTGGCAACGATCTCCTCGACAGATATTCCCGGTGCACGTTCTTTCAGGTGAAATTTGCCGCCTTCAATTTCCATATAGGCCAGGTCGGTAACCACCTTTTTAATACAGCCAGCACCGGTCAAAGGCAGAGTACATTTGGGCAGCAGCTTTGAATTGCCGTGTTTGTCTGCGTGGGTCATGGTGACAATAATATTGTCGGCCCCAGCCACCAGATCCATGGCTCCGCCCATGCCTTTTATCAGTTTGCCGGGAATCATCCAGCTGGCGATATTGCCTTCTACATCTACCTCGAATGCACCCAGCACCGTCAGGTCCACGTGGCCGCCGCGAATCATGGCAAAGGATTCGGCGGAGGAGAAAATGGAGGCGCCGGTTACCGCAGTCACCGTTTGCTTGCCGGCGTTGATCATATCCGCATCCACAGTTTCTTCCGTGGGGAACGGCCCCATCCCCAGCAGGCCGTTTTCCGATTGCAACATCACTTCCATGCCGTCCGGCACGTAGTTGGCAACCAGGGTGGGAATGCCGATGCCCAGATTGACGTAGTAACCGTCCTGTAATTCTTGTGCCACTCGCATGGCCAGTTGTTCGCGAGAGAGTGCCATGTTTTTGCCCTCTAAAAATCATTGGTTTGCGTCATTGCGAGGCCGAAAGCCGTGGCAATCTCGGTCAGGTTACTGCCATACTGGATGAGATTGCCGCGGTCGCTGCGCTCCCTCGCAATGACGGAATTTTATGCCTTGCGCACAGTTCTCTGTTCAATACGCTTCTCGAATGTGCCCTGAATAACCCGGTTTACATAAATCCCCGGTGTGTGAATTTGTGTCGGGTCCAGCTCGCCGGGCTCTACAATTTCTTCCACTTCCACAACTGTAATGTTACCGGCGGTAGCGGCCATGGGATTAAAATTCTGGGCGGTGTGGCGGTATACCACGTTGCCATAGCGGTCGGCTTTCCAGCCTTTGACAATGGCGAATTCGCCGGTGATGGACTCTTCCAGAATGTGCGGGTGGCCGTTGTACTCGCGCACTTCTTTGCCTTCACCAACGGGGGTGCCGTAGCCGGTGCGGGTAAAAAAGGCGGGGATGCCCGCGCCGCCAGCGCGCATTTTTTCCGCCAATGTACCCTGTGGCGTCAGCTCCACTTCCAGTTCGCCGGACAACAGTTGTTTTTCAAACAGTGCGTTCTCGCCCACGTAAGAGGAAATCATTTTTTTGATTTGGCGGTCTTCCAGCAAAATGCCCAGACCAAAACCGTCCACACCGGCGTTGTTGGAAACCACGGTCAAGCCGGTGGTGCCCATTTTTTTGATCTGAGCGATCAGCCCTTCGGGAATACCGCAGAGGCCAAAACCACCGGCGATAATGGTCATATTGTCTTCAAGGCCAGCCATCGCTTCGGCGTAACTGGTGACGACTTTGTCAAAACCTGACATGAGTGCTCCTGTTGTTTTTGTCATCCTGAGCGCAGCGAAGGGGCGAAGATGAGATTGACTCGCACCATCCTTGGTGCTCGGCTCTACGAGCCGTCTTCGACGCCCAAATTGGCTTTCCTGCCAACTTGTCTTCGCTGCGCTCAGGATGACGCCTAGTTACTTGTTGTTACAGGCCGCTGTCTTCGCCTGCGCTACTTTGGAACCATTTTCACGATTCAATTTGCCAGTAATAAAATTACCGGCGTCGATCAATTTGCCCAAATCAATACTGTGCTCAATGCCCAGCCCATCCAGTAAATACACCACATCCTCAGTGGCCACATTGCCGGAAGCGCCTTTGGCGTAGGGGCAGCCACCCAAGCCAGCCACGGAACTGTCTACCACACTGACGCCCATTTGCAGGGCTGCGTAGATATTGGCAATGGCCTGGCCATAGGTGTCGTGCAGGTGCACAGCGAGCTTTTCTACGGGCACATCCCGGGTGCAGGCTGCAATAACCTGCTGAATTTTAGCGGGGGTGCCCACGCCAGTGGTATCACCCAGGGAGACTTCGTAGCAGCCCATGCTGTAAAGAGCGGTTGACACTTCGCGCACCTTTTCCGCAGCCACGTCTCCCTCGTAAGGGCAGCCCACCACGCAGGATACATAACCGCGCACCGGCAGGCCTTTTTGTTTGGCCGCGGCCATCATCGGCTGGAAGCGCTCCAGGCTGTCGGCGATGGAGCAGTTGATGTTTTTCTGGCTAAAGGTTTCGGAGGCGGCGGCAAAAATCGCCACTTCGCTGGCGTTCACCTCCAATGCCCGCTCAAAGCCTTTCATGTTCGGTGCTAAAGCAGCGTAAGTAACGCCTTGTTTGCGTTTAAACCCCTGAAACACCTCCTCACTGCCCGCCATTTGCGGCACCCATTTGGGGTTCACAAAGGCGCCGGCTTCGATATAACTGAGCCCGGCTTCGGAGAGGCGATCAATCAGCTCAATTTTGGTGGCGGCATCGATGGGTTGCTTTTCGTTTTGCAGGCCATCGCGGGGGCCGACTTCGACGATTTTTACCCGCTTTGGGAGTTCGGAGCTGCGTAAATTGGTTGTTAGGTGTGTCATGTTCGTTTGCTCTGTTTGAGAGGTCGCACGTCTGACGTGCGACCACTAACCAAGTACTTCAAAAGCAACGAGTTCACTGCCACCATCGACAAGATCACCCGGCGAAAAATAAAACTCCGTCACTTTGCCAGCCGCCGGCGCGCGAATGGTGTGTTCCATTTTCATGGCTTCCATCACCAGCAGTGGTGTGTCTGCCTCCACTTCGGTGCCGATTTCCGCCAGCAGGGTAACGATGGTGCCGTTCATGGGGGCGGTTAATCCGCTTGCGGCGGGGTTGCTGTCCGCATCACCCATATCCGCTTGTAGCAGCGAAACCTGCAGCGCTTGCCCGGTGGTAAACAGGGTGTGCTGACCGTTGTGCTCGCTGGCGGCAATGCGCTGGCGCTCGCCGTCGATATCGGCGTAGAGCTCGTTGCCGTTCAGTTCGCCGCTGGCCAAAACAGCGGTATTTCCACAGCGTATCTGGTAGTGGCCGCCTTTGCCATTTTCCACGCTCACCGGGTGTGTCTGGCCGTTCAATTCAACGGTTAACCTGTGGCAATGGGTTTCATTCAGACGCCAGGCACTGGCTGTATTCCACGGTGAATAGGGGTCGCTGTTGCGGTGGAATGTACACTCTGCCTGCTGCTCTTGCTTGAGTACCAGATAGAGCGCCGCCAGGGGCAGGTGCTTGTTGGTATCATCCGTACCGCCATGAAAAATCAATTGCTTGTGTTTTTCGATAAATCCGGTATCCAGTTCCGCATCGCGAAACGGCTGGCAGCTGGCCAGGTTGTAGAGAAATTCCGTATTGGTGGTCATGCCGCTGATGTGGTATTCCGCCAGCGCAGCGGTTAAGCGGTTGAGGGCGCGGTCGCGGTTTTCATCCCAGACAATCAGCTTGGCGATCATGGGGTCGTAGAAAACGCTGACGTCATCCCCTTGCAGTACGCCGGTATCTACACGCACATGCTCGCTCTCAGGGGGCGGTCGCAGATAATTCAGGGTGCCAGTGACCGGCAGAAAATCGTTGTCCGGGTCTTCCGCATAAATGCGCGCTTCAAAAGCGTGGCCGTTGATGCGCAGTTCATCTTGTTGTAGTGGTAGCGTTTCCCCCGCAGCCACCCGCAGTTGCCATTCCACCAGGTCCTGGCCGGTAATTTTTTCAGTGACCGGGTGCTCTACCTGCAAACGGGTATTCATTTCCATAAAGTAGAACGCACCGTCTTCATCCAGCAGAAATTCCACCGTGCCTGCGCCCTGGTAGTTAATGGCCTGGGCAGCGCGCACGGCGGCTTCGCCCATTTCGGCGCGCAGCTTGTCGGTCATGCCGGGGGCGGGGGCTTCTTCAATCACTTTTTGGTGGCGGCGTTGGACGGAACAATCCCGCTCAAACAGGTACACCCCGTTGCCGTGGCTGTCGCAAAACACTTGCAGTTCCACATGGCGAGGCTGGGTGAGGTATTTTTCCACCAGCATTTTGTCGTCGCCAAAGGCATTTATGGATTCCCGTTTGGCGGCGGCCAGTGCCTCGTCAAACTCGTCGCCACTCCATACCTGGCGCATGCCTTTGCCGCCACCGCCAGCGGCGGCTTTCAGCAGTACCGGGTAGCCCATGTCGTCTGAGGTTTTGCGGAGGATTTCCGGGTTCTGGTCGTCACCGTGGTAGCCTGGCACCAGCGGTACCTGGGCGTTTTCCATAATGGTTTTGGCGGCGGATTTGGAACCCATGGCTTCGATGGCACCAATGGGCGGGCCGATAAAAACCAGTTGGTTGTCGGCGCAGCGTTGGCAGAATTCGGCGTTTTCCGACAGAAAACCGTAGCCGGGATGGATGGCCTGGGCGCCGGTTTTCAGGGCCGCTTCGATCACTTTATCACCGCGCAAATAAGATTCCCTCGGTGCTGACGGGCCAATATGTACCGCTTCATCTGCCATGGTTACATGCAGGGCATGGCGGTCGGCATCGGAGTAGACGGCAACGGTTTTAATGCCCATCAAGCGAGCGGTTTTGATAACCCGGCAAGCGATTTCGCCGCGGTTGGCGATGAGTATTTTTTTGAACATGGTGCTAATTAACTCGCTGTTGAGTTCTTAAATTTGACGTCGCACGCTAAAACCCCTGTAGCTGTCATTCTGAGCGCAGCGAAGAATCTCTAATTCGAAGCACAAGATCCTTCGCTGCGCTCAGGATGACAAGCAGCGTGCCTGGTTTTAGCGTGCGACGTGCGACCAGGCAAACCCAAAATATTACTCTGAAACCGCCTGCCACCCCGGAGTCCGTTTCTCCAAAAACGCCCGCAATCCTTCCTGCCCTTCTTCCGACACCCGAATGCTGGCAATCTGCTCGCAGGTGTGTTCGATCAATTCCGGCGTCAATGGTTTGCCCGCCACATCAAACACCAACTGCTTGGCGGCGCGAACTGCTTGCGGACTGTTGGCCAGAATACTGTCGATCATTTGATGCAGTGAGGTTTCCAGGTCTTCTTCATCCACCACTTTGCTCACCAGACCCAAACGCCGAGCGCTTTTGGCGCTAAAGCGCTCCGCCGTGGTGAACAGACGCCGCGCGGCTCGCGAGCCGATGGCGTCGATCACGTAGGGGGAAATGGTGGCCGGGAGCAGGCCAATTTTTACTTCGCTTAAACAAAAGCTGGCGCGGCTGGCGGCAATGGCCATATCGCAGCAGCTGACCAAACCCACGGCACCGCCAAAGGCGGCGCCCTGTACCCGGGCAATGGTGGGCTGCGGCAGGTTGTTGAGTTTTCGCAACATCTCCGCCAGAGCCTGAGCATCCAGCTTGTTTTGCTGGTAGTTGTAACCGGCCATGCGTTGCATCCAGCCCAGGTCAGCGCCGGCGGAAAAACTGCGCCCCTCGGCGGCCAGTACCACCACCCGTACATCGTCCCGCTGCGCCAGCTGCGCGAACAAACCGTCCAGCTCGGCGATCATGGTGTCGTCGAAGGCGTTGTGTTTGGCGGGGTTGTTGAGAGTAACTGTTGCTACCTGGCGCTCCAGCTTTAGTTCTACCGTATTCATGGTTTGCACTCCGTTGGTATTGGTCGCACGCCGCACGTCTGACGTCGCACGCTAAAGGCGCCATTCTTTTTGCATCGTAGCGAGCAATAGCTTTCGGTAATTATTTGCATAATGTTTCTGTTTGGCATTTGTTCTCTACAGGGTGCTTGATTTTAGCGTGCGACGTGCGACGTGCGACGTGCGACGTGCGACGTGCGACGTGCGACGTGCGACGTGCGACCAAACATCACATCCGAAAAACACCAAACTTCGTCTCACCAATTTCCTTATTCAACGCCGCCGAAATCGCCAGCCCCAGCACAGTGCGCGTTTCCGCCGGGTCAATGACGCCGTCGTCCCACAGGCGGGCGGAGGCGTAGTAGGGGTGCCCCTGATGCTCGTAGTCGTCGATGATGGGTTGCTTGAATTGTGCTTCTGATTCCTCGCTCCAGTCTTCGCCACGGGCTTCTTTCTGGTCCCGTTTTACCTGTGCCAGCACGCCGGCGGCCTGGGGGCCGCCCATGACCGAGATGCGGGAATTGGGCCACATAAACAGGAAGCGCGGATCGTAGGCGCGGCCACACATGCCGTAGTTGCCCGCGCCGAAGGAGCCGCCGATCAATACGGTAAATTTTGGCACCTGGGCGCAGGCCACGGCGGTCACCATTTTGGCGCCGTGTTTGGCAATGCCGCCCGCTTCGTATTGCTGGCCCACCATAAAGCCGGTGATGTTTTGCAGAAACACCAGCGGGATTTTGCGCTGGGCGCACAGCTCCACAAAATGCGCACCTTTCTCGGCGGATTCGCCAAACAAAATGCCGTTATTGGCTACGATGCCCACCGGGTAGCCGTGAATGCGGGCAAACCCGCATACCAGGGTGGTGCCGTACAGGGCTTTAAATTCGTCAAGTTCGGAGCCGTCTACCACCCGGGCGATCACTTCGCGCACATCGTATTGCTGGCGGGAATCTTGCGGGATAACACCGTAGATTTCCTGCGGATCGTAGAGCGGAGCTTTGGGTTCGGCGATATCCAGTTGCGCCGGTTTGCTGCGGTTGAGTCGCGACACTGCCCGGCGCGCCAGCTGCAGGGCGTGGTGATCGTTTTGCGCGTAGTGGTCTGCTACCCCGGAGGTGCGGCAGTGCACATCGGCACCGCCCAAATCTTCGGCAGAAACCACTTCGCCGGTGGCGGCTTTGACCAGTGGCGGCCCGCCCAGGAAGATAGTGCCCTGCTGTTTGACGATAATGGATTCGTCCGCCATTGCCGGCACATAAGCGCCACCGGCGGTACAGGAGCCCATTACTGAGGCAATTTGCGGGATATTGTTGGCGGACAGATTGGCCTGGTTAAAAAAGATACGGCCAAAGTGTTCCCGGTCCGGGAATACCTCGTCCTGGCGGGGCAGGTTGGCACCGCCGGAGTCCACCAGGTAGATGCAAGGCAGATTGTTCTGTTCGGCAATGGCCTGGGCGCGCAGGTGCTTTTTGACGGTGAGCGGATAATAGGAACCGCCTTTTACGGTGGCGTCGTTGGCGACGATAATGCATTCCTGGCCCTGCACCCGGCCGATACCGGTGATAATGCCCGCCGCTGGCACATAATCTTCGTACACATCCCAGGCGGCCAGTTGCGACAGTTCCAGAAACGGCGAGCCGGGGTCCAGCAGGGCGTTGATGCGGTCCCGGGGCAGCAGCTTGCCACGGGCGATGTGCTTGTCCCGGTACTTCTCGCCACCGCCCAATTTGATTTGCGCCAGCTTGTTGTGCAAGTCGTCAACCTGCTGTTGCATGGCTTCGGCGTTGGCGGCGAAGTCGGTGGAACGAGTATTGATCTTGGTTTTTATAGTGGCCAAAGTGCGCACTCCGTTGGTTCGGGTCGCACGTCTGACGTCGCACGTCGCACGCTAAAACCAAGCACTCTGTAGGTCAGGCTTTAGCCCGTCAAGTACTTGCCAGTGGCCACCTTTCTGTCGGATTGAGCTCCGTTCTGGATCGAAGGTGCCTTTAGCGTGCGACGTCAGACGTGCGACGTGCGACCAAAATAATTACTCAGTCTCTTTAAACAATTCCCGGCCAATCAGCATGCGGCGAATCTCGCTGGTGCCGGCACCAATTTCGTACAGCTTGGCATCGCGCAGCAAGCGGCCGGTGGGGAATTCGTTGATGTAACCGTTGCCCCCCAGTGTCTGAATCGCTTCCAGGGCTACCTGAGTGGCTTTTTCCGCGCAGTACAGTATTACCCCGGCGGCGTCTTTGCGGGATTCTTCGCCGCGATCACAGGCCTTGGCCACCGTGTATAAATAGGCACGGCAGGCGTTGAGGGTGGTGTACATGTCGGCAATCTTGCCCTGCATCAGCTGAAACTCGCCGATGGCGCGGCCAAACTGTTTGCGGTCGTGGATGTAGGGCACCACGATATCCATGCAGGCCTGCATAATGCCGGTGGGCCCGCCGGACAGTACGGTGCGCTCGTAGTCCAGACCGCTCATTAATACCTTCACGCCTTGGCCTTCTTTACCGAGAATATTTTCCGCGGGCACACGGGCGTCTGCAAACACCAGTTCGCAGGTGTTGGAGCCGCGCATGCCCAGCTTGTCGAGTTTTTGCGCCTGGGTAAATCCCGGCGTGTCGCGCTCCACAATAAAAGCGGTGATACCGCGGGAGCCTTCGCCGGGAGCGGTTTTGGCGTAAATGACGTAAGTGTGAGCATCCGGGCCGTTGGTTATCCACATTTTGTTGCCATTGAGTACATAGTGGTCGCCGTCTTTAACCGCTCGCAGTTTCAGACTTACGACGTCGGAACCGGCGTTGGGTTCCGACATGGCCAGGGCGCCAATATGTTCACCGGAGCACAGCTTGGGCAGGTATTTGAGTTTTTGTTCGTGGCTGCCGTTTTTGTGAATCTGGTTGACGCACAGGTTGGAGTGGGCGCCGTAGGACAGGCCGATAGAGGCGGAGGCGCGGGAGATTTCCTCCATGGCCACTACGTGGGCCAGGTAGCCCATATTGGTGCCGCCGTACTCTTCGGCCACGGTCATGCCAAGTAAGCCCATTTCTCCCAGCTTTTGCCATAAATGGTTGGGAAACTCGTTTTTCAGGTCGGTTTCTTCGGCGATAGGGGCGATTTCCGCTTGGGCAAACTGGGTCACCGCATCGCGCAACATATCGATGTCTTCGCCCAGGTCGAAGTTCAGGGTGGGGTAGTAAATGCTCATGATTGGTTTCCGTTCAGTTGCTCCCGGCAGATGCGCTCGGCTTCGTCGAGGTCGGTCATCAGCAGGTTGATTTCTTGCAGTTGGTGTTGCAGGTGTTGGCGCTGTTGCCCGATACCTTGCAGCAGGCTTTGTAACTGTTCTTTGTTGCCGCTGGCGGGATCGTACATATCGATAATGTTGCGGCTCTGTTCCAGGCTGAACCCCAGCCGCTTGCCGCGCAAAATCAGCTTTAACTTGGTGCGGTCACCGGGGCTGTATATGCGCGTTTGCCCCTTGCGGCTTGGGGTTAACAGGCCAATGTCCTCGTAGTGGCGGATGGTTCGCGTGGTGATGTCGAACTCCTGGGCCAGTTGGGAGATGGTGTAGGTGTGTGGATTGGGCATGGAGGAAGTTTACGTTAACGTAAACTATATGGCAAGAATAATTGTTGCGAGTTCCGTGTTGCGGGTTACGGGCAGATCGAGCAAGCGTGTCATCCTGAGCACAAGCGAAGGATCTCACTGGTGATCTGACGTTTGAGATCCTTCGCTACGCTCAGGATGACAAGAAACAAGAAGTGTTGATGAAAAACGCGGGCTATTAACCCGGCAATACAAAAGGCGTCCTGCCTTTTGTATTGCGAGCTCAATAAAACCTAACGCACTTGCGCGGAAGTGCTTGATTTTATTGAGCTCGCGCTGGCTACGCCAGCGGCGGCACATCCCTGTGCCGCGCTATTAAACGCAACCTATAAGGTTGCCGGTTTAATAGCTGTTACTTCTTATCTGCCCGCAGCCAGAAGCGCGCAGCCTGTGGGTTTATTGCTCTACCAAATAGCGCAGCTGCTTATCCAGCAGCTCCTGTTGATCTTTGCTAAACCCGGTGACTTGGTGCAAATCCGCACTTTCTGACAGTTCGTCGCTGGTGATGGCGTCGTTGAGCGAGTGGTGCAGGCTGGTGGCGCTGTCCACCAGTATTTGTCTGGCGTGGCTTTGCTGGGCCAGACGCGCCACTTCCAGCTCGCGCTTTTCGCGCTCGAAATCGTTGAGCAGTGCGGTGCCAGCGGTGGCAGGGCTGAGTTTGACCGCCGCCGACAGTTCCATGGCCACTCCCTGCGCGCGGGCGTAGTGTTCCGCCAGCTGCAGTAATATTCGGGCACAAAACAGCGCCCGTGCCGGGTGGTCGCCGGTTTCGGTATCGCCGCCAAATTCGATAAACAGGGTCTGGTCGCGCCCGGCCCGGCGCTGGCCTTCGTACAGGGTGGCCAGATGATCCAGGTCGTCGTCCAGTTTGTTCAGCAGGCTCTGGAATTTGTCTTTACTCAGTTGCCCTTCAAGCTTTTTCAGATTCTTGCAGTGCAGTGCCATAGTCGCCATTTGCAGGGCGTTTTCTTCTTCCGGCTGCTTTTGTTCGTTGCTGGCTGTTAGCAGTGGTTGCAGGCGTTGCTCAAGCAGCTCCAGCTCATCGCTTTTCTGCTCTCCATCGAAATCGCCGGGCAAACGCTCTGTGACAGCCGCCAATCGCTTCGACAGGCGGCGACCTGTCAGCAATGCTGCGGTTACCAGTAACAGGGAAAAGCCCGCCCAAATGACCATCACCCAGTCCAGCGGTGTGCGATAGCGCGTTAGCAAGGTATCAATGCTCAGGCTCACACTGGCGGTGGCGGCGGTGCGCCCTTCAATCACCACCGCCTGGCGGTAGGTTTTCAGCACCGCACTCTCAATGTTGGCAACGCTGCCACCGCTGTGGGCCAGCTGGCGTTGCTGGCCGTTAAAAACACTGGCGGTAGAGGCTTCGGTTTGCCGCACCAAATGATCTACGTGCACCTGCAGACTGACCAGGTCGTTGTGCAGGATGTAGGGGCGGATAATTTCCGCCGACTGAGCCGCCAGCGCATTGCCCAAACGGTCACTCTCCGCTTCTGCCAGCAAACGGGTTTGCCATTGGCCCAGCGATACAACCAACAGCCCGGCAAGCAGGCACAGTGCCAGCGTAAATAAAGGCAGGCGAACGGCGAAAGAGCGTTTGGTGGCCATGGATGTCCGTATATGACAGGTCGGGAAAAGCGCAATGATAACCGCTGAACCGGTTGGCGAAAATTGATTCGGTCAAATTTTACGTTTTTGCGGGGCGCAACGTTGAACGGCCTGTGCCAACAGCCATAGAATACGCGCCTTTGTTCGCCGTTGATGGATACACACCATGCCGAATGCCCGGGTTACTCTGCAATCCCCTGTGATTGACCAGTCCTTAAGCCAGCAAATCGAAACCCTGTTCGTGGCCCACGACTTTTCCGTGGTGGAGCATCAGTGGCTGGCCCGGCGGGACAACCACAGTTGCCTGCAATGGTTGTTGGATGGCCCGGAGCACATGCAGCCGGAATTGTTGGTGTCCCTGCGCAGTGAGGCAGAGCAGCGAGGTGCGGATGTGGCACTGCAAATAAACGCGCCGCACAGTAGCCACTACGGGCTGGCGGTGTTTGATATGGACTCCACGCTGATTCAGGCAGAAGTGATTGACGAACTGGCCAAACGCGCCGGTGTGGGCGATCAGGTATCCGGGATTACCGAAGCGGCCATGCGTGGCGAACTGGATTTCAAGCAGAGCTTTGCCAAGCGCCTGGGCTTGCTCAACGGCCTGGATATATCGGTACTGGACAGCATCGCCGACTCCCTGCGCCTGTCCCCCGGTTGCGAACGCCTTATACGCGCTCTCCATAAACAGGGCATCAAAACCGCCATCGTTTCTGGCGGTTTCAACTACTTTGGCCGCTACCTGCAACGCAAGCTGGGCTTTAACTACGTGTTTGCCAATGAACTGGATGTGGTGGCTGGCAAGGTTACCGGTCAGGTAAAAGGTGATGTGGTAGATGGCAACCGCAAGGCAGAGTTGCTGCGCGAGTTAGCTGCCAAAGAGGGGCTGGAGCTGGACCAGGTGATCGCCGTTGGCGATGGCGCAAACGACCTGCCCATGCTGGGTATCGCCGGATTGGGGGTGGCCTTCCACGCCAAACCGCTGGTGCGTGCTACCGCCAAACACGCCATTTCCCATATGGGGCTGGATGGGGTGTTGTATCTGTTGGGGTTGGGGGATGGAGAGATTGCCGGGCAATAAAAAGCCACTTCGCAAGGAAGTGGCTTTTCGGGGTAGGCTGGTTTTTCGCTGGATTAATTGCCCAGCACATTCGGCCAGTTGGCATCTGCCTTTTTAATATTCCCGGGAATATCTTTCTTCCACTTTTTCTGAACGCCTTTGCTCAGATTCAGGTACAACTTGCCATCGACAATTTTCCAGGCATGGGGGTTGGTGGGCTTGGTGAAGTTGTGTGATACCGCAAAGGCGCAGTAGCCGCCGTATTGGGGGGCGTACTTTTCGGGCTCGGCGATAAAGGCCTGCTTGTTGGCTTCGCTGGCAAAGTGCCAGGTGGCGCCATTCCACTGGGCGCTGATGTCTTTGGAGCCGAATACCGCGTCGGCACCTTCTTCAAGGGTGAAGTAAGCCACCGGGTCAGCGCCTTTGATAGCACCTTTTTTCTTGTGGGAGTAAACGTCAGGGTCTTTGGCCAGTGCGCCAAAGGAAAAAGTCAGCAGGGCCAGTATAGCAATGATGCGTTTCATGGTTAGTGCTCCGTACTTGTGTTCTGATAAAAGGTGCACATAGGACGAAAAGAGAAAGAAAAAGTTCCTGGTACTTTTTATTGGTGGCAACTGGGTAGGGTGGATTAGTCGCTCAGCGGCGGATTACGCTGCGCTAACCCGCCCTACGAAAATTGTAAATCAGCTCACTGCGTCCCATAAACTCGAACAACATGAATTGGGGATTGCTTGATGTGACCGTGGTCAGCATGGATGCTGACCTCGAGCCCCCATGGACGGGTTTACGGCGCGTCACAGCAAGCAATCCCCAATTCATGTCTACTGCGGGGCTAAACTCTTTGACGGTCTTATTTTTCCCGCGATTCATGGATAAAGACTCAAAGTTTACGAGATAGCAATGAAATCAGCTATTGATGACCAACCCGTTTTGCAGTGCCTTTCGGTAGGCGCGCCAGGCGGGAATGGTGCCCAACAGTGCGGTGAGCCCCAGAGCGGCTGCTGCCAGCAGCAGGTTGTGTGGGTTGAGGATGTCGGCGGATAAAAACAGCCCGTACTGCGCTGCCAGCCAGGGGCCGACAAATGTCAAAACAGCACCCAGCAGACCAAAAGCTGCTGCAATGGACAGCCCCGCCAGCAGCAGCACTTCCAGCTCAATCAACAGAAACAAAAATGCCGGGTGTGCGCCAATGGCGCGCAGGATGGCAATTTCCCGTTGCCGTTCATTCATGGCTGCCAGCAGGGTGGTAATCATGCCTGTCAGGGTGGCCAGCAGTACCAGGGCAGAGATCAGATAGAGCAGGTTTTCCACCACAGCGAGCATGCGCCACAGCTCCGCCAGGGTAGCGCCGGGCAGTATGGCCAGCAGTGGCTCGCCCTTGTAGCGGTTGATTTTGCGTTGCAGATTGAAGGTTTGGGCCTTGGATGTCAGCCCAACCAGGCAGGCGGTAATGGCTTTGGGTTGCAGGGAGTCGTTCCGGGGCTCACCCGGTTGTGGCTGCCAGTCCAGATGAATGGCTTCGATACCTTCCAGGCTCACCAGCAGACTGCGGTCCACCGGGGTGCCGGTGGGTTTGAGTATGCCCACTACGGAAAACGGGTGGTTGTCGTGGTGGGTAAAGCTGATACCACTGGTGCCGTGGGCCAGCACCACGTTGTCACCCAGTTGGTAACCCAGCTTGCGTGCTACCTGAGCGCCCAGTACTACGCCGTGGTGGTCGCTGAACGGGGTTCCACTGGCCAGTTGCAGTGGTTGTTTCCGGCCGTATCGGTAGTGCTGAAAAAACGAGTTGCTGGTGCCGATGACGCGGTAGCCCTTGTGGGAATCCCCCAGGGAGATGGGCACCGTCCAGGCGACGGAAGAATGAGTGTCGATGATCTGGTAGCTGTTCCAGCTGATATTGGCGGTAGCGTCGCCGATATGAAATACCGAGTAGAGCAGCAGGTTAATGTTGCTGGAGCGCGCCCCCACCACCAGGTCGGTGCCGGACAGGGTGTTGGTAAAGCTGGTCTTGGCCTCGCGGCGAATGTGGTCGATGGCCAACAACAGGGCGATGCTCACGGTAAGAGATACCACGGTCAGCAGGGCCGTGCCGCGGCGGTTCCAAAGGCTGTGGCGGGCCAGTTTAAGCAGCATGATGGGCGCCTCCGGCACAGAGAGTGCGAATATCTGCGCTGTGGCTGAACTGCCCTTGCAGGCTGCGGTCGTGACTGACAAACACCAGGCTGCTGTTGCACTGTTTTACGGCGTCGAACAGCAACTCCAGAAAGCGTTCGCGGCTGTCGCTGTCGAGGGCGGAGGTGGGTTCGTCGGCGATCACCAGTTGAGGCTCACACAGCAGGGCGCGGGCCACCGCCACCCGTTGTTGTTGGCCAACACTTAACTGCGCGGCGCGGCGTTGAAATGTGGAGTCCGGCAGGTTGAGGGCCGCCAGTAAATCCCGCGCGCTCTGCGCCATATTTTTCAGCCGGGCAAAGTGGGCGGCCAGCAATACATTGTCCAGCACACTCAGGTAAGGGATCAGGTTGAATTGCTGAAAGATCACACCGATGTGGCGGGCGCGAAAGCGGTCGCGGCGGTGGCCGCTGAGTTGTGCCAAATCCTGGCCGAGAATGCGTACTTGCCCCTGTTGGGGCAGCGTGACTCCGGCGAGCAAATTGAGCAGGGTGGTTTTGCCCGAGCCGGAAGGACCGTAGAGGAATAACCGCTCACCGGCCTGCAGTTCAAATGAATCAATGTCCAGCAGGCTTTGCTGGCCTGGCCAGGCAAATGCCATGCGCTCTATGGCGATGGCTGGGGTATTTTTCGCAGGTGAGTTCATTGTGGGTCCAGCATAAAAAACTGCGTTAATATAACAGCTTTCCCTGTAGCGATCGGACACAGTTTTCATATGTTTACGCGTTTATTTTTTATCGTTATCAGCGTGTTCAGCACTGCTGCTTGGGCAGCGGAATACCGCACACTGGAGTGGACGGATTTGATGACTCTGGAAGACCGCCAAAAAATGGCGGCGCTGCCGGAAGTCGAGCATTTGGGTGAGGAAATCCTGTTGGAACCGGGGCAGATGAGTCTGGATTTGTCCCAATTTCTAGGGCAGCCTTCAGACAACCCTTTGGATATGGGCGATGCCATGTCGGGCTTTGGCTCGAAGCCGGATGCACAACAACAATGGCGGGAAGTGCTGACGGCCACGACCACCGTGGCGGCGTTGAACAATCAGCAAGTGCGCATCGCCGGTTTTATTGTGCCGCTGGAGTTTGACGACAATATGGTGGTGACGGAATTTTTTCTGGTGCCGTACTTTGGTGCCTGTATCCATGTGCCGCCACCGCCGCCCAACCAATTGGTGTACGTCACCATGGACAAGGGTATTGAGCTGGAGGCCATTTACGATCCGTTCTGGGTGTCCGGCAGGTTAACCACGGAAGGCAAAATGAATGACACCGGTTTTGCGGCCTATTCCATGGCTGCGGACAGGGTGGATGATTACAGTGAGTAGGGTAATGGATTAGCCGAAGGCGTAATCCACCAGTGATGCAGTTGAATGGTGGGTTACGCTGCGCTAACCCACCCTGCGGACTGAGGAATTATTTGATCTTTATGCGATTATCCGCCGCCGTCACCTTGGCGCTGCCCTGCTTGCCTTCCAGAGTCCATTCCAGGTCTACCCTCTCAATACGCGAATAGTGGTCAAACAAGCTAACGGTGACTTCCCCAAGGGCTTGCGGGTGTTTGCATTCAAATTGCTGGCTTACCACAAAATCAGCGTGGCCCTGGTGACTGTGGTCGTGGCCGCTGTGATCGGTTTCCAGCAGCGCTGAATCCACATCCGCCTGTTGCAGTTGGCACTGTGCCCCGGCGGGCAGTTTTACCAGAGTTTGTGGCTGTCGCAACTGGTGCGCGGTGGCGTTGATCAGGGCGCGTTCGCCGTCGTCCCGGGGTTCCCGCTCAAAGCCGATCATATCGTAGGCCGGCACCTGCAGGCCCACCCATACATGCTTGTCATTCCGGGCCAGGGTCATATGGGCCAGGCCGTGTACGTGGGCATGATGGCCGTGGCCGTGGTGGTCCAGAGAGTGTTGTTCTGCCTGAGTCGCCACCGATGCGATTGCCAGGGCCAGTGGCAGAATCTTGTGAATTGCGTATTTCATGGCATTACCTTTCGCGCAAAATGCGTTGCTTTTGTCTATCCCAGTCCCGGCGTTTTTCGGTTTCCCGTTTGTCGTGATCTGCCTTGCCTTTGGCGAGGGCAATCTCGCATTTCACCAGGTGTTGTTTCCAGTACAGGGCGGTGGCAACGCAGGTGTAGCCTTTTTGTTGTACCGCCTGAAAAATTTTTGCCAGCTCGCGGCGGTTGAGCAGCAGTTTGCGGGTGCGATCCGGTTCTGTTACGTAATGGGTGGAAGCCGACTGCAACGGCGTGACATTGGCACCGATCAGCCAGGCTTCGCCGTTTTGCAGCAGCACATAGGTGTCGGTGAGTTGCACCTTGCCGGCGCGCATGCTTTTTACTTCCCAGCCCAGCAGAGACACCCCCGCCTCAAACTTGTCGGTGAGGTGGTAGTCGTGGCGGGCGCGTTTGTTGAGCGCAATGGTACCGCCGCTGTTTTGTGGTTTTTTGTTCGCTTTGTTTGCCATGGCGGGATTATACGGACTGGGCCAAAGGATGCTATTTATTAAATCGGCGATTTTATAGATTGCGCCACTACTGTCCCACTATTAACAAGCAGCCAATGCACCTTGAGTTCAATGCGGGTTTGACGTCGAGTTACAGGTTGGTGCCGGACATGAATCTGGAGTGACACGCTGCAAGTACATCCGTGTAAGCTCGAGGCCAGCATCCCTGCTGGCCACGGTCACAGCACGCCACTCCAGATTCATGTCTTCAAATTTCGTGGGACAGCAGTAAAATTACGTTTAATCATGTGGTAAAGGGCGTGCTGAGTTAATAATTAGCACACATACCCGTTACAATCAGTTTCTATTTTGTAATAAGACGATCACCCACTGATGGTCGAGAGCAACAAATATCTTCACGGCGTATGGAAAGGCCCCTGGTACTTTGTTGGTGCAATGATCTGCACCAGTACCGGTCTGGGGGCGCTGTGGTATTTCCCCTCTGCGGCCTCGGCAGAGAATGTGGGGCTGGTGTCGCTGTTGTTCGCGGTGTTTCTGGTGTTGTTTTCCTGGCCCCTGCTGGTAACGGAAGTGACCCTTGGCCGCCGTGGTCGACAGAGCGCGACCAATAGCCTGCGCTATCTGGTGCGTGAATCCCGACAGCACGGTTATTGGCGTGCCATTGGCTGGCTGGGGACGCTGGCGGGTTTGCTGATGGTGTCCTGGTTTTCCCTGTTGGCGGTGTGGGCGGGGGATTATTTTTGGGATATGACCAGTGGTGTGCTGCAAGGTCAGAGCCTGCGTTTTGCCATTGAACATTTCGCCGTTATCGAATCGCGCCCTCAGCAGGCATTGCTTCGCTGTGGTTTGTTTTTGCTGTTGGCAGCGGCGGTGCTGGCGGGTGGTGTGGCACGTATTGGCCGCATGCTGCGTCATTTGGTGGCGGTGTTACTTGTGCTGCTGGTGTTGGCGGTGGCCTTGAGTGTGGTGAACGGCAACTGGGAGTCCGGCTATCAGCACTTGTTTGCCGTTGCCCTGGTGGATGTGGATCGCAGCCAGTGGTGGCAGGCGGCGGCCACGGCTCTGACCATGGCATTTGTGTGTGTGCCACTGGGGGTGGGGGCCGCCGTTACCCTGGGGGCGTATTTGCCGCAACGCCCTCAGTTGCTTAAAGGCTCGCTGCTGGTGGTGTTGGTGGCGGGCTTGATCGCCTTTGCGGTGGCCCTGAGTATTCATGCCACCTTGCGGGCGGGCGCAGCCCAGGCGGTTCTGGAGGGGCAGGTGGGCAGTGGTTTGCAGCTGCTGTTTGTGTCGCTGCCGGTGAGTTTTTCCAACACCAGTTACGGTTTGTTTCTGGGTGGGCTGTTTTACCTGTTTATTGCCCTGGCCTGTTGGGGGGCGGCCATTGCCCTGCTGGAACCGGCGGTGGCCTGGTTGACGGAATCCACCCGCTGTAACCGGTTTTTTGCCTCCCTGGTTGTGGTTGTGGTTTGTCTGGGGGTGATGCCAACCACCTTCTTTACCCTGGATAAAGGGGATTACGGCGCTATTGAATGGTTTTGTCGCTACTGCCTGGTTCCACTGGTCGCTCTGATGGTGGTGCTGTTTGCCGGCTGGTGCCTGCGGCGGGATTTACTGCGGGAAACACTTTATGACGAGCCCCGCCTGTGGTTTTCCATCTGCTACGGCCTGCTGCGCTATATTTTGCCGGTTGCCATGGTTATTATCTTCGCCTTCAATATTTACCAGACGATCACAACCCAATGACGACCACCATTGAACGCAGTGCCCTGGTGATGCACCCGGCGGAAAAAATGTTCGATCTGGTCAACGATGTCGCTGCCTATCCGCAATTTATGGATGGTTGTGTCGGTGCCACCATCGTGGCCAGCGACGACAGGGAAATGGTCGCCCAGCTGGTGTTGCGCAAAGCGGGTGTGGAGCAGCGCTTTACCACGCGCAACCAGTTGCAGCGGCCAAAGCGCATCGCCCTGGCCCTGGAGGAGGGGCCATTTACCGCGTTGAATGGGGTGTGGCAGTTTGAGGCCCTGAATGACGAGGCCTGCAAAGTGAGTTTGAAGCTGACCTTTGCATTTAAAAATACCGCCCTGGCGTTTGCGGCGGGAAAGCTGTTTTCTCAAGTGGCCAATAACCTGGTGGCCTCCCTGTGCAAGCGCGCCGACGAGATATACCCATGATCACTGTAGAAGTCGCCTATGCACTGCCACAACGACAGCAAATAATCGAGCTGCAGGTGGCTGAAGGCACCACGGCTATTGAGGCGGTAAAAGCGTCTGGAATTGTGGCAATGTTCCCGGAAATTGAGCCGGACAGCGCCAAAATGGGCATTTTCGGCCAGGCGTTAGGCACCAAGGGTTTGAAGCCGCCGGCGGAGTATGAATTGCAGGCGCGGGACAGAGTGGAAATTTACCGGCCATTGACAGCCGACCCCAAAGAAGTGCGCCGCCGCCGGGCGGAGAAGGCAAAACAGCAGGGTTAATCTGTTATTGCGTAACGTACAGCCCCTTCTCCGAGCCCTCTGCCACTTTGCATGAGATCGCCGCGCTGCGCTCGCGATGACAGGCTGCTTTTATCCCGTCATTGCGAGGGCCGCAGGCCCGTGGCAATCTCGACCAGTGTGGCAGAGGACTTTCGGTGGATTACGCCTGCGGCTAATCCACCCTACGGGGTGTCGCTTGTGGGCGTTTCTGTCTGCGACGAAGCGTCATCCAGGGTTTTTGGGGTGGGGGTAAAATCACCGCTAAAGCGCACCAGGGAGTCGCCGTCAAAGAATACGCTCAGACGGCTGGTTTCCTTGCTGCCCTTGCGTCTGTCCAAGCTGTACAGATAGTCCCAGCGGTTGCTGTTAAAGGTGTCGGCAATCAACGGGGTGCCGAGCACAAAGCGCACTTGCTCGCGGGTCATGCCCGGTTGCAACTGGTCCACCATCTCCTGGGTAATGATGTTGCCCTGTTCAATTTCGATCTTGTGAACCCCGGGGAAAGCAAAGTTTTTGCAGCCTGCTGCAACGGACAAAAGCAGGGCGATCAGGGAAAGTTTTGCGCAATGGGCCATTTCGGGGTTCCAGAATTGAAAGCGAGCGGGGATAATACCCGTTCGCGAAATCGCTGAGAAGGGGTAACCCATGCCGAACGAAAATCAGGAACTGCGCAAAGTTGGCCTAAAGGTGACTCTGCCGCGGCTGAAAATCATGCAGATTCTGGAAAATGCCGAAACCCGCCATATGAGCGCCGAGGATGTCTACCGGGCGCTGTCAGAGGCCGGGGACGATGTGGGCATTGCCACGGTTTACCGGGTTCTTACCCAGTTTGAAACCGCCGGTCTGGTGATTCGCCACAATTTCGACAACGGCCCGGCGGTGTACGAAATGGACTCCGGCGAGCACCACGATCATATGGTGTGTACGGAAACCGGCAAAGTAATCGAGTTTCACAACGACGAAATTGAAGCCCTGCAGGAAAAAATCGCCCGGGAAAAGGGTTACGAACTGGTGGACCACAGCCTGGTGCTGTATGTGAAACCGCTGGATTAAAAACTCAGGCCCCGCTCCGGGCCGTAAGCAATCACATAGGTTATTCTGCCAAAGCCGCTGCCCCGTTGCAGCGGCTTTGCTTTTGCCACCGTGCGTTGCACCGGGAATGAGCTCTGCCCGCTCAGTGAGGCGAATTGATAATCCTGCGGAAAAAGCCTGAATAACTCATTGAGACCTTTGCGGCCATTTTTCAGGTAGTCACGGTTCACCTCGAACATCACCACGGGCCGGTGTTGCCCTATGGTTTGCTGCAACCCCGCCAGCACCTTGGGTTCGTGGCCCTCAACGTCGATTTTGATGAAATTGATGGTGCCTTCGATGTTGTCTCGAACAAACTGGTCGCCCACCAGTACGTCCACGGTGATATCACCGCAATCCGAGATTTTCCCGGCTCCCCAATTAAGATTTTTCGGCGTATCAAATTGCAGCTGACCACTGATATCGCTCAAACCAATAGCAAAGGGCTTTATATTGCTCGCCACCCGGGTTTTTGCAGCCAACCGTTCATAGACCGGCGGGTAGGGTTCTACAGCGTAGACCTGTTCAAAGAACTGTGAAAACGCCAGCGAGTGATTGCCGATATTGGCGCCCACATCCAGCGCGATACCGCCATTAACCCGTTTTTTGATCAGGTTGATGTAGGTGTATTCGTAAAACTGACCGGTGACATAGGCCACCCATTCCACGTAGTTGTCCAGGTGACCTTCGTAGGCGATGCCATTGCAGTCAAAGGTAAATGCCGATCCATCCCGTTTGATAAACCAGCTGGCAATTTTGCGGCGCAGGGAAACCGGCAGGCTATTGCAGCGGGAGATGTTCAAGGCGGTCTGTTTCATCGGTTGATGTCTCCGTACTGTTGGCTTTGACGCAATCGTTATTCCGCTGCCAGTTCCAGCATTTCCCGTGCGTGAGTGCGGGTTTGTCGGGTGATTTTGGCGCCGCCCAACATGCGTGCCACTTCTTCGATGCGCTCATTGGATACCAGTGACGTCAAAGCGGTCTGGGTCGATTCGCCGTCGCTGGATTTGCTCACCTGCAAATGGTGGTGGGCGCGGCTGGCCACTTGTGGTTGGTGGGTGACGCAAATGACTTGCCCGTTGCCCCCTAACTGACGCAACAGTTTGCCCACCACATCGGCGGTGGTGCCGCCAATGCCCACATCCACTTCATCGAATACCAATGTGGGCGTGGTGCTGTGCTGAGCCGCTACCACCTGGATGGCCAGACTGATGCGCGACAGCTCGCCGCCGGAAGCCACCTTTGCCAGTGGCTTGGCGGGCTGGCCCGGGTTGCTGGCGATCAGGAAGTCGATACTTTCCAGCCCCTGAGGGCTGTATTTGGCTTCCTCCAATGCAACCAGCTCTATAGTGAGTTGTGCGCCGGGCATGGCCAGCTCCGGAAGGTGTTGGTTGACCGCCTGCGCCAGCGTTTTCGCCGCCCGTTGGCGCTGGGTGCTGAGCTTGCGTGCCTGTTGCAGGTATTGTTGGCGCAGCTCCTGAGCCTGCTGTGCCAATTGCTCCAGGTCTTGTTCGCCACCGCAGAGTTCGTTCAATTGCCCTTGCAGATCCTGGTGCAGGTCGCGCAGCAGCTCCGGCTGAGTGCGGTGCTTGCGGGCCATCTGGTAAATGTCGCTGAGCCGTTGTTCCACATCCGCCAACTGCTGTGGGTCAAGCTCTACGCTGTCTATATGCTGGCGCAAACTGGCGCTGGCTTCTTCCACCTGAATGCGGGCGCTGGCCAGCATATCGGCAATTTCTTCCGTGGCAGCGGATTGCCCGGGCAGTTCCGCCGTCAAAGAGCAGGCCTGGTTTAAGCCACTGAGCAGGTTGAACGAGTCATCGTCGCTGCACAGGTTCAGCAGTTGGTGGCTCTGGCTGAGAATGGCATCGGCGTTGGCCAGCTGAGTTTGCTTTTGCTCCAGCTGTTCCAGCTCCCCTTCCGCCAGATTGAGCTGGTTGAGTTCGTCTACCTGAAAGCCCAGCAGCTCGCGGCGGGCATCCAGTTCGCCACTTTGCTGCGACAGCAGATCGAGACGATCCTGCAGGTCGCGCCACTGGCGGTAACTGTGTGACACCGCGGCTGCTAACTCCTGGTGTCCGCCGTGGTCGTCCACCAGTACCCGGTAAGTGTCCCGGCGCAGCAGTGACTGGTGCTGGTGTTGGCTGTGAATATCAATCAGCTGTTCACCCAGTTGTTGCAGTTGTTGCATGGTGGCGGGCTGACCGTTGATGTAGCCCCTGGAGCGCCCTTCGCGGGTAAAGAGCCGGCGCAGCAGGCAATGGTTGTCGGGGTTGTCAAAATCATTTTCCGCCAGCCATTGCTGTGCACCGGGAATGGCACTGAGGTCGAACAGCGCGGCGACTTCAGCACGTTCGGCGCCGTGGCGAATGCGGTCGCTGTCGGCGCGATCACCAATAGCCATGGCCAGGGCGTCCAACGTCAGGGATTTACCCGCTCCGGTTTCCCCGGTAATGGCGGTCATACCGGCGTGAAAATCCACTTCCAGAGAGTCCACCAGGGTGAAGTTATTGATGTTCAGGGAAAGCAGCACGGCGTACCTTTATGGTTACGTTTCGGCTGCATCATAAACCGAAACGAGGGCACAGGGTACAGGTAACAGGGCGCGCTGCGCGCTAACGGGAAACCCCTGTCACCTGTTATCTGTCAGCAGGCGCAGCCTGCGATCTGTCGACTGATTCAGGGGTTGAATCCCCAAAACCCACCCCCATATAGAGCAGCAAATCAACAATCAGAGCATGGAGATTTTACGTGTCCAGCGAACAAAAGCCCGGCCAACAAAAAGAGCAACCCGCTGAAGCCGCCGAAGAAACTACTATCGAAGAACAGCAAACAGAAACCGTTGATTGCACCGACAACGACGTTGAGCTTGAGGACAGCAATCCTCTGCAAGAGCAGCTGGACAGGGCCAAAGAAGACGTGTTGCGCGCCCAGGCAGAGATGCAGAACCTGCGTCGCCGCACCGAGCGGGATGTGGCCAACGCCCACAAGTTTGCCCTGGAAAAGTTTGTCGCCGAATTGCTGCCGGTGGTGGACAACCTGGAGCGTGCCCTGGAAGCCTTTGACGAAGGCGATGAAGGTATCCAGCTGACCCTGAAAAGTTTTATGGACGTACTGGCGCGCTTCCAGGTGGAACAGGTGGCCCCGAACGGCGAGCCCTTCGATCCGGAGTTGCACCAGGCCATGAGCATGGTGCCCAACCCGGATATGGAGAACAACACGGTGATGGACGTGTTCCAGAAAGGCTACACCCTCAACGGCCGCCTGGTGCGCCCGGCCATGGTGGTGGTGGTTAAAAACTGACGACAGGACTCGCCCTGTCGTCATCCTGAGCGCAGCGAAGGATCTGTTGGCGGCATAAACACCGGGATTCTTCGCTGCGCTCAGAATGACAAGTACAAAACGGGGTTGAAAGCCACTTCACCGGCCCCATATAGAAACCAACAAAATTGATTACGGGGCCAGCGTCCCACAGTAAAGAAAGCGGAGAAACAACAATGGGAAAGATTATCGGTATTGACCTGGGTACAACCAACTCCTGTGTGGCGGTACTGGAAGGCGACAAGGCCAAAGTGATTGAAAACGCCGAAGGCGCGCGCACCACACCGTCTGTGGTTGCCTACAACGACGAGGGCGAAGTGCTGGTGGGCCAGTCCGCCAAGCGCCAGGCAGTGACCAACCCGGACAACACCCTGTTTGCGGTAAAGCGTTTGATCGGCCGCCGCTTCGACGACGATGTGGTTCAGAAAGACATCAAAATGGTGCCTTACAAAATTGTCAAAGCCGACAACGGCGATGCCTGGGTTGAAATCAAGGGCGACAAAAAAGCCGCGCCGCAGATTTCCGCCGAAGTGCTGAAAAAAATGAAGAAAACCGCCGAGGACTATCTGGGCGAAGCGGTTACTGAAGCAGTAATTACCGTTCCCGCGTACTTCAACGACTCCCAGCGTCAGGCCACCAAAGACGCCGGCCGCATCGCCGGCCTGGATGTGAAACGCATCATCAACGAGCCCACCGCAGCGGCCCTGGCCTACGGCATGGACAAGACTCCGGGCGACCGCGTGATTGCGGTATACGACCTGGGTGGCGGTACGTTTGACGTCTCCATCATCGAGATTGCCGACGTAGACGGCGAGCACCAATTTGAAGTGCTGGCCACCAACGGTGACACCTTCCTGGGTGGTGAAGACTTCGACCTGCGCCTGATCGAATACCTGGCGGACGAGTTCAAAAAAGAAAACAGCATCGACCTGCACAACGATCCGCTGGCTCTGCAGCGCCTCAAAGAAGCCGCTGAAAAAGCCAAGATCGAGCTGTCTTCCAGCCAGCAGACTGAGGTGAACCTGCCTTACATCACTGCTGACGCCACCGGCCCCAAGCACCTGGTGGTCAAGCTGACTCGCGCCAAGCTGGAGTCTCTGGTTGAGGAACTGGTTACCCGCTCTCTGGAGCCCTGCCGCATTGCCCTGCAAGACGCTGGCAAATCCGCCTCCGAGATCGATGACGTCATCCTGGTGGGTGGCCAAACCCGTATGCCACAGGTGCAGGAAAAAGTGGCTGAATTCTTCGGCAAAGAGCCACGCAAAGACGTCAACCCGGACGAAGCGGTGGCCATGGGCGCTGCCATTCAGGGCGCGGTTTTGGCCGGTGACGTGAAAGACGTGCTGCTGCTGGACGTTACCCCACTGAGCCTGGGCATTGAAACCATGGGTGGCGTGGCCACGCCACTGATCGAGAAGAACACCACGATTCCCACCAAGAAATCGCAAATCTTCTCCACCGCCGACGACAACCAGACCGCGGTAACCATTCACGTGGTACAGGGCGAGCGCAAGCAGGCGTCTGGCAACAAATCACTGGGCCGTTTTGACCTGGCAGACATTCCGCCGGCACCGCGCGGTATGCCGCAAATTGAAGTGACTTTCGATATCGACGCCAACGGTATTTTGAACGTACACGCAGCGGACAAAGCCACCGGCAAGGAACAGTCCATCGTCATCAAAGCCAACTCCGGCTTGTCTGACGACGAAGTGGAACAAATGGTACGGGACGCGGAAGCCAATGCCGCCGACGATGCCAAGTTCGAAGAACTGGTGCAGGCGCGCAACAACGCCGATGGCCTGGCTCACGCCGCGCGCAAGACGTTGGAAGAGGCCGGTGACAAAGCCACTGACGAAGAAAAAGCCGCTATTGAAGCCGCCATTGCCGAAGTGGAAGAAGCGGTAAAAGGCGACGACAAGGAAAAAATGGACGAAGCCGCCAAAAAACTCTCCGAGGCCTCTGCTTCCCTGGCGCAGAAAATGTACGCCGAGCAAGCCCAGGCCGGGGGAGAGCAAGCGCAAGCGGCCGGCGGTGCCGAACAGCCTGCCGGTGACGATGTGGTGGATGCGGAGTTTGAAGAAGTTAAGGACGAGCAAAAATAAGGCTGAGCCTTATTTTTCGTT
The DNA here is from genome assembly GCF_052983295.1 of Porticoccus sp. GXU_MW_L64. NCBI lineage: Bacteria > Pseudomonadati > Pseudomonadota > Gammaproteobacteria > Cellvibrionales > Porticoccaceae > Porticoccus > Porticoccus sp. GXU_MW_L64. The sequence continues at coordinate 83,319 of NZ_JBRKJK010000008.1, forward strand.
AGACGTTTGAAGTTGGACGTTAGACGAGGCGCGGGCTATGCCCGCGCTTGTGCGTTCTAACTTGCATGCTTTAAAACAAGGCACGAGCTGTCGTCAAACGTCGAACATCCAACGTCAAACCGATTAAACGCTGAACTAAAAATATGTCAAAACGCGATTACTACGAAGTGCTGGGTGTTGCCAAAAACGCCAGCGAAGCGGAGCTGAAAAAGGCCTACCGCCGGGTGGCGATGAAGCATCACCCGGACCGCAACCCGGACAGCAAGGAATCGGAAGAAAAGTTCAAGGAAGCCAGTGAAGCCTACGAAGTGCTGTCCAACAGCGAGAAACGTGCCGCTTACGACCAGTACGGCCACGCCGGGGTAGACAGCCAGGGTGGTTTTGGCGGTGGCGGCTTTGGTGGCGGCAACTTCAGCGATATTTTTGGCGATGTATTCGGTGATATTTTTGGCGGTGGTGGTGGCCGCAGTCGCGGCGGCCCCCGCCGTGGCGCCGACCTCAGCTACACCATGGAGCTGGACCTGGAAGAAGCGGTGAAAGGCGTTGCCAAAAAAATCCGCATTCCCACCCTGGTTTCCTGCAAAACCTGCGATGGCAGCGGCGCCAAAAAAGGCACTTCGCCAGTCACCTGTGATACCTGCAGCGGCAGCGGTCAGGTGCGTATGCAGCAAGGCTTTTTTGCCGTGCAGCAACCCTGCCCAAAATGTCGCGGTCGCGGTACGATCATCAAAGATCCCTGCACCAGTTGTCACGGTCAGGGCCGTATCGAAGAACAGAAAACCCTGTCGGTGAACATTCCCGCCGGTGTCGATAATGGCGACCGCATTCGCCTCAGCGGTGAAGGTGAAGCCGGGCCGGAAGGCGGCCCAAGCGGTGACCTTTATGTGGAAATGTCTGTACGCGAGCACGATATTTTTCATCGCGATGGCCGCAACCTGTACTGCGAAGTACCCATCAGCTTTACCGATGCAGCCCTGGGCGGCGAGCTGGAAGTCCCAACCCTGGATGGCCGGGTAAAACTGAAAGTGCCCACGGAAACCCAGACCGGAAAACTGTTTCGCGTGCGCGGCAAAGGCGTCACCCCGGTGCGTGGTGGTGGTACTGGCGACCTGTTGTGCCGGGTAGTGGTAGAGACTCCTGTGAATCTCAGCGAAGAACAAAAAGAACTGCTGCGCCAGCTTCAGGAAAGCTGCGCCGACGGCAAACACTCACCGCGTAAAACCTCCTGGTTTGATGGGGTAAAGCAGTTTTTTGGTAACTGATAGTAGTCGCACGTCTCTTGTGTCCGTCATTCTGAGCGCAGCGAAGAACCTCTCTCTCGATTCGAAATGTGAGATCCTTCGCTGCGCTCAGGATGACAGACAGCGCGCTTGGTTTCCTCGTCAAACACCCAACGTCAAACGTCCAACAAAAAAAGCCCCGCTACTGAATCAGTAACGGGGCTTTTTTGTACGCTCCGCGTCTTACAGCTCAGAAGCGGGGACGTTCTTGATTTTCTTCCAGCGCTTGTCAGCTTTCTTGATGTAGCCTGGAATGTCTTTTGACCAGTCTGCTTTGATGTTGTTGTCCAGGTTCAGGTACAACTTGCCGTCAACCACTTCCCATACAGTTGGGTCGCCGGCGAATTTTTTACCAACAGCGGCACCAAAGGCACAGAAGCCGCCGTACTGGGGCAGGTACTTGTCCGGGTTTTTGTTGAACAGGTTCAGGTTACGCTTGTTGTCGAACAGGTAGGTGACGCCGTCCACAGTTGTGCTGAAGTGGCCGTTACCCGGAATGGGCTTTTTGCCATTCTGGTAAGACACCAGGTCGTAGCCGCCAGCGCCAACGGTGTTGTAAGCCACAGAGTCTGCGGAAGCCACAGAGCCAAATACCAGTGCAGCAGCGCCCAGAGCGGCAGCCAAAAAGTTTTTCAAAGATTTCATGGTGTTTTCCTTGTCATGGTTAAAGGGAGTAGCAATTTGCTGGGGGCTAATATATGGTGGCCTCTGCTGGCTAACAATGCCTTTAAATCCATGATTTTTGTCCAATCGTCCAGAGGTTTGAGATTTATGGATACATTGACGAATGTGCTCGACACCCTGCATTTTGGCTCGGCGTTCTACTTTTCCACGGTGTATACCCCGCCATGGAGCATCGAGGTACCTACTTACAAAAATGTCGCCAGGTTCCACTATGTGACTCAGGGCAGCTGTTGGGTGCGTATTGAGGGGGTGGAAAAGCCCATGCTATTGCGGGACGGTGACATCATTATTGTGCCCCACGGTTGTACCCACATTATGAGTTCTGAGGCGGATTCAGAACCTGTGCCGCTGGACGATGTGCTGGCGGCAGCGCAGTACGATGGCGGGGGTAAATTGACGCTGGGGGAGCCCAACCCTGCGGCGGCCACCCGGCTGGTGTGTGGCCATTTTGAATTTAGCCAGGTGTACAGTCACCCGCTTATTCAAAATCTGCCGACCTATATTGTCATCAACGAGAACAACAGCAGCGAATACAGTTGGTTAAAAGACTCGCTGCGGTTTATGGAGCATGTGGCCACCGAAGGTCAGCTGGGCAGCGAGGCCATTCTCAAACGCTTGTCAGAAATTGTTTTTATCCAGTCCATCAAACACTGGAGCGCCACCCATCAAATAGACAACGGGTTTGTGGCAGCGCTGAACGACAAACAGCTGTCCAAGTCCCTCACCGCTTTTCACAGCCATTATTGCGGCGACTGGAGTATTGACCGCATGGCTCAGCAGGCGGGTATGTCCAAGTCGTTATTTTCCGACAAGTTCAAGCGTTTTTTGAATATTTCGCCCATGCAATACGTTGCCCATTGGCGCATGCAGAATGCTCAGCGGCTATTGTTGGAGTCCAGTCACAGTCTGGAGCACATCGCCAATCTGGTGGGTTACGAAACCGTGGCGTCTTTCAGCAAAGCCTTTAAGCGCATATTGGGCATCAGCCCCGGCGAGTATCGACGTTCAGAGTTGTAAACCAGAGTTGTAAACCAGAATTTACGGCTTGTTGGCTTGATTTATTTCTGCGCGCAGTGGCGGCTGGTTAGTATCTACCTTCAAACATTCGGAGATCACACCATGAAGTACCTGCTGTTTGTATTAGTCGCATGTTTTTCCAGCACGATTTTGGCCGCCGACAGCCATGTTGGGGAAAGATACGTTGGCGATAATTCTCACACCGAAGTTATTTTTAAAATAAATCACCTGGGTTTTTCCACTACCTATGGCCGCTTTACCAATGTGGACAGCGAGTTGCTGTACGACGCTGAAAACCCGGCCAACTCCAAGGTGTCTGCCATCATTTACACCGACAGCGTGGATCTTGGCCATGGCCCCAAAACTGACCATATCAAAGCGTCGGATTTTTTGAATGCAGCCCAGTTCCCCAACATCACTTTCGCCAGCACCGAGGTGAAAGCCGTAGCGGACAATCAGCTGCAAATTACCGGTGATCTGACCATATTGGGTGTCAGCAAACCGGTTACCTTGCAGGTGACCATCAATAAAATTGGCAAACATCCCATTTACCAATCTGACGCCATTGGCTTTTCGGCCACTGGTAAATTGGATCGCACCGATTGGGGCGTCAGTGCCTATGCGCCGATGGTGGGCAAAGAGGTGAGCTTTAATATCGAATTTGAGGGCACCAAAACCGGTGATAGCTACGAGAGCAAATTTGGCGGCTAAGGTTGCGAATGGCTTGCTGTTTTCCTGCTAACCTCTACACTTTGCGCATTGAATAATTGTTTGTTGGTTGGTGTGCTAATGCGAGCAGCACATACGGCAAATGAACCGCTAATACCCCCTGAAGCAGAGGTTGAACCATGGTAAGAATTGCAATAACCGGTGCCGTCGGGCGTATGGGAAAAGCACTGATTGAAGCAGTGACTGCCATGCCGGATGTAACCCTGGGTGCTGCCGTGGTTCGCCCGGACAGCAGTTTGCTGGGTGCCGATGCCGGTGAACTGGCCGGGGTTGGCAAGCTGGGGGTGGCGCTGGCGGGCGACCTTGCAACTGTGCTGGATCAATTTGATGTGCTGATTGACTTCACCACTATTGACCTTACTCTTGCCAACGCTCGCCTGTGTGCCGATGAAGGCAAGCCAATGGTGATTGGCACCACCGGTTTTAGTGATGGGCAAAAAGCCGAGCTTGCCGGTGCGTCTGCAAAAACCGGCCTGTGCATTGCGTCCAACTTCAGTACCGGTGTCAATCTCTGTTTCAAGCTGTTGCAAATGGCGGCGCAGGTGATGGGTGAGGATGCCGATATTGAAATCGTGGAAGCCCACCATCGTCACAAAGTCGATGCACCATCCGGCACCGCCCTGAGCATGGGCGAGGTGGTGGCCGATACTCTGGGTCGGGATTTAAAACAGGTGGCCGTCTACGGCCGCGAGGGGCAGACCGGTGCCCGCAGCCGCGACACCATCGGCTTTGCCACTGTGCGCGCCGGCGATATTGTGGGGGACCACACGGTGATGTTTTGTGCCGACGGTGAACGGGTGGAAATAACCCACAAAGCCCAGAGCCGCCAGGCCTTTGCCCGCGGTGCGGTAAGGGCGGCAACCTGGATGGCCAGCAAAGATAGCGGCCTGTTTGATATGCAGGATGTGTTGGGGTTGAAATGACTATTGAGGCAGGCACACTTGTGCCTCAAACGTCATCCTGAGTGCAGCGAAGGATCTCATTGGTTGCTGAATAGTACGGGATCCTTCGCTGCGCTCAGGATGACAAACAGCGGCCTGCGAGCTGTTCGGTGATATTTTCCAGTGCCTGGTGTTGGTCGAGGCCGTCGCACAATACAGTAATATCCGCGTATTTTTCATACAGCGCCTGGCGTTCGGCGAACACGTCTTCCAGGGTTTGTTCCGGGCGGCGGGCGATGCCTCGCGAGTCGTAGTTGTGAATGCGGCGGCGCAGTTCTTCAAGTGGTGTGTCCAGAAATACCACTGTTCCCTGTTCTCTCAAATGGTTCATGCCCGGGTCGCTGTATACGGCGCTGCCGCCAGTGGCGACGACCATATTGCGACAGTCGGTTTTTAGTAACACCGCTTCTTCTATGCGGCGCAGGTTCAGGTAGTCGCTGGAATCGATAATTTCCTGCAAGGTCTGCCCGGTGTGCACCTGGATGGAAACATCGGTATCGACAAAGTCAAAGCCAAGCTCCTTCGCCAGCTGAATGCCAAGGGTGCTTTTGCCCGCGCCGGGCATGCCGATCAAAATAACGCCGGGTTGATTGTTCATAGAAGCCGCCACTGCTTGTTGGGCTAATAATTATAGGTGCGTAGGGTGCATTAGCGAAGCGTAATCCACCATAAACATGCCACTGTCATCCTGAGCGCAGCGAAGGATCTCACTACTGATGCGGAGTAAGAGATCCTTCGCTGCGCTCAGGATGACGTGACGCAGTTTCCTTAATCCTTCCTCCGATAATCCCGTGGCGACATCCCCGTCCATTGTTTAAAGGCACGGGTAAAAGAGCTGGGCTCGGAAAATCCGGCAATGCGCGACACTTCTTCCACCGAGCACTGTTCCTTGACCAGTTTGCTGATGGCCAGGTCGCGGCGGATATGGTTTTTGATCTGCTGGTAACTGGTACCGTCGGCAATCAGGCGTCGGTGCAAGGTCTGCGGGCTGATTTTCAGCATTTGCGCCAGCACTTCTATCTTCGGGAATTGCAGTGCGTCCAGTGAATCTTTGACGATCATGCGGTGAATCTGCGCCGACAGGCTGTGGTCTTCACCGGGAATGGTCATCAGGTCGGCGGGGGAGTTGGTGAGGAACTGCTCCAATTCCAGCGGCGAACGAATCAGTGGCTTATCCAGGTAGCTGCGCTGAAACACCAGTTTGCAGCTGGGGCGGCAAAAATGCAGCTGGCAGGGGAACAGATGGCGCAACTCTGTTTCGTATTCGGGGGCGGGATAATCCAGCTCCACCTCGCTGAGATGAATGCTTTCACCGATGTACCAGCTGGGAAAGCGGTGCCAGATTACCAACCAGAATTCCCGGTAAAACTGCTGTGCGTCCAGCTCCCGGTGAGTAAAGTCGATATTCACCTCTGCCAACTCGCCCCGGTAACTCAGTTCCATGGCAATGCCGTCTGTGAACAGGTTGTAAAAGTGAATGCCCTGTTTCAATAGCCCTTCCAGATTGCTGCAATGGCTGACGGTTTCAGCCATCAGTGCGAATACGCCATTTTTGCAGGGGGGCTGCACAAAGCCCATAAACTCGTCCCCCATTCGCTGCCAGATCAATTGCACCAGGCGAGTCATCTGGTCGGCGTGCACTCTGGCGTCCGGCTCTCGAACAAGTGCCGGTTGTATATCTGCTTCCAGCAGTAATTCTTCCGGCACCAGGCCGTGCCTCTGTGCCCCTTGCAACGCGGCGTTGACGTAGTGGATACCAATTGTGGCCATTGAATTGTTATTCCTGGTGGCGAAAAATAATCGAAATTTCGTTATTTATTGCTGCTTTCGTCGGTAAATATAATATTTGTGGTAAAAAATGACAATTTTTCATTTCTGTTTTGCCATTCCGTAAGATGGGATTGGCCGGGATACTACAGTGCGTTGAGATGACTTGAGGAAAGCTCGGTGGATTTTGCCCTGACTGATGAGCAGCAGATGATTCGCGATATGGCGCGCCAGTTTGCTGACAATGAGCTGGCGCCAGTCGCCGCTCGTTTGGATGAAAGCGGCGACTGCGAGTTGTTTTTAAACGGCCTCAAGCAGCTTTCGGAATTGGGTTTTATGGGCTTGAATATCCGCCCGGAATACGGCGGTGTGGACGCCGGTGCGGTGGCGTTCAGTGTTGCCGTTACCGAGTTGGCCAGGGGGTGCGCCTCCACCGCTGTTACAGTATCCGTTACCAATATGGTGGCGGAGGTGATTCAAACCATAGGCAATGAGGCACAAAAGCAACATTACCTGCCCAAGCTGTGCAGCGGTGAATACCGTGCCGGGGCTTTTTGTCTGACAGAATCCGGCGCGGGTTCAGACCCTGCCGGCATGCGCACCCGCGCGGTGCGCGATGGCGATGACTGGGTGCTTAACGGCAGCAAAATTTACATCACCAGTGCCGAGTACGCCGGGGTGTTTGTGGTGTGGGCAGTGACCGACAACAACGCACCCAAGGGCAAGGGCATTTCCTGTTTTCTGGTGGAACAGGGGGCGCCGGGGCTGAAAATTGGCCGCGCCGAAGAAAAAATGGGCCAGAAAGCATCGGTCACCAATGAGGTGCAGTTTGAAGATTGCCGTATTCCGGCTTCTGCATTGATGGGCGCGGAAAATGATGGATTCCGCATTGCTGTGGCTGAACTGGCCGGTGGTCGTATCGGCATTGGCTCCCTGGCGTTGGGGGTGGGGCAGGCGGCTCTGGACTACGCCCGTCAGCACTTGTTGCAGCGCCACCAGTTTGGTCAGGCGCTGTCGAACTTTCAGGGTTTGCAGTGGATGCTGGCAGACCGTTACACCGAACTGGAGGCGGCGCGCCTGTTGCTGATGCAGGCGGCGGAATTCAAACAGCGGGGGCTGCCATTTTCCAAACAGGCGTCCATGGCCAAACTGTTCGCCAGCGAAAAGGGCAACGACGCCTGTTACACCGCGTTGCAAATGCTGGGTGGTGGCGGTTACGTAAAGGAATACCCACTGGAGCGCATGGCTCGGGATAACCGTATCACCACCATTTACGAGGGCACCAGTGAAATTCAACGCCTGGTGATTGCCCGTGAACTGATAAAAGAAGCCAGAGAGATAAGTTAGTGCAAAACTGCGTAGGGTGGATTAGCGTAGCGTAATCCACCGCAAGCTACCCTGCAAAAAGCCGCAAAATCACATTGAAAATTACACTTACGAATTGAACCTGGGGAGTCGAGTTAATGGATATTAAAGACAAAGTTGCCATTGTTACCGGTGGAGCCTCGGGCCTGGGCAGAGCCACGGCAGAAGTGCTGGCACGGCAAGGTGCCAAGGTTGCCATTTTTGACCTGAACGATTCACAGGGCCAACAGGCAGTGGCAGAACTTGGTGCCGACAAGGTCGCTTTTTTTGCGGTGGATGTCACCAGTGAAACCTCGGTGCAGCAGGCGGTGGATCAAGTGGTATCCCGTTTTGGCGCGCTGCATTTGTGCGTTAACTGCGCTGGTATTTGCCCGGCGGCACGCACGCTCAATCGCGATGGCGAGCCCATGCCACTCTCCGGCTTTTCAACGGCCATCAATATCAACCTGGTGGGCAGCTTTAATGTGGCACGGGTGGCCGCCGCAGCCATGGCGAAAAATGAACCCGTTGGAGAAGCTGGCGAACGCGGTGTGATTATCAACACCGCTTCCGTGGCCGCCTACGAAGGCCAAATCGGTCAAACCGCCTACGCCGCCAGCAAGGGCGGCATCGTCGGCCTTACACTGCCTCTGGCCCGCGACCTGGCACCCCAGGGTATTCGGGCAATGGCAATCGCCCCCGGCATTATGGGCACGCCCATGATCAAAGCCATGCCGGAAAATGTGCAGACTTCTTTAGTAGCCAATATCCAATTCCCCAAGCGCCTGGGGCTACCCGCAGAAGATTTTGCCGGGTTGGTGGTGCATATTGCTGAAAATGCCTATTTGAACGGTGAGACCATTCGGCTGGATGGCGGGATTCGCATGGGGCCGAAATGACGGCTTTCGCAGTCAATAGCTGTGCTTAGAATGGTAAGGTTTGTTCACACCCCTGACAGTGCGATTGATTTACAGGTTAATTTTGCCGGGCACTGCTCCATTGAGCTCGATAAAATGTAACTATTCAGCGCCTTTTGAAGTCACAATGACGCGGGTGCTATTGGTGGGGTTGTGTCGCGAGACGTAAACCTGGTGTGATTTGCTGTGACCCGCTGCAAGTACTTCCATGTAAGCTCGAGGCCAGCATCCCTGCTGGCCACGGTCACAGCAAATCACCCCAGATTCACGTTTTCAAGCTTTTCAGAACGTACTGAATAGTTACGAAAAAATTAAATTAGAGAACTACTCATCAATCAAGCCATGCCTGATAGCTATTAGACGGTCTTTAAATATCTATAGCATTCTATCCTGTAAACGAACGCCTTTTCGTGAGATTGGGCCTTCAAGTTATGTGTACCCAAATTACAGGAAATATTATGTACAAGGCTTTTATGATTTTAGCTGTGTGGCTGGTAATGGCTGGTCAAAGTGTTGTGGCGGATGAGCAAAATAGTGAAATCAAGCTCCTTTCATATAATATTTTGGTGGACACGCAAGGTGATAGTTGGCACAAAAGAAAAGAGGGTGCATTGAACACGCTTACCTCTGGTGGATACGACATAATCGCCATTCAGGAAGCGTCTGAAATGATGATTTCCGATTATCAAAAAGCACTTGATTCATATCACTATGTAGTGGGTGAGCGAAGCGATGGTCATCGCGGTGATCAAAAATGGTATGAGTATCTGCCAATCTTCTTCCATGCTGATAGATTTGAACGTATATCTTCTGGTTCTTTTTGGATAGGGGAAGAACCCTATAAGCCAGGTGATACACTAATAGACAGCAAGTGGCATGGCCGGGTGTTTACATGGATTCTTCTCAAGCGCAAAAGTGATGGAATGCGTGTAGCGGTGGGCAATGTACATATGCATGGGAAACAGTCAGACAGGGCCGTTGAGCTGGTATCCAAAAAACTTGGCGACTATGTCGGAGAAGATGTTCCTGTAATTTTGGCGGGGGACTTCAATTTTGAGCCGGACAAGAAGGCATACAAAAAGCTCACTGGCGAAAAAGGTCTGGGATTCTTGGATGCTCGTGAGGTCGCAGACAAAGTGGAAGGACAAGAGCATACACTGATCGGCTTTGGGGAATTGGTCTCCACTGGAAAAGATTCTTCTGTAGAGGGGTTTAACCCTCGTCGCATTGATTATGTTTTTGTTCCTGACTATGTCACGGTAAGTACCTACAAGCTGATCAAGTCGCCTATAGGGAAGTCCAGATTTTATCCTTCAGATCACTTTCCTCTTGAGGTTCATCTCTCTGTGCCGGAAAATATGAAGTGAGACAGATGTAGAGGTTAGCAAACAGGCCCTGCCATGAGCATCAATTTTTATCAGATTCGATCATTTTGGGCAGTTGCCAATAATATGGGCTTTATTGCCGGTGCAGATGCTCTGAATATTTCGCAGCCTACACTGACACGCCAAATTAAAGAACTGGAAGAAGGCTATGGAATAAGACTTATTGAGCGGCATGCGGGAAGAAAAATCACCTTGACAAGAGAAGGTGAAGAGTTTTTTAAAATTGCCACTGAAGTGATGGATTCTTTAGAGCATGCTGAACGGTACCTGAAACGTTACAGTCGCACAGAAATTTCTGTGTCAGCGGTAATGACGGATGTACTGCCCGCATTTCTGGGAGCTGTCAACTCGGTCAGTGATTCCCTCAATACCAATATTTCCATGGGAACAAGCTCGGAAGTTCTCGATAAACTGCTGGCACGCAAGTGTGACTTTGGTATCCTGACCCTATCTGCGGATCACCCGGATCTGGATGCTATTGAAGTTGGTCGCTATCCTATTCTCGCCTTGTTTCACGATGAGCACCCTCTGGCTGGTAAAGACGAAATTTCGATATTTGATTTGGTTGATGAAGATATTATTATCGGCACCAAAGGCGGTCAGACCAGGCAGCAATTCGATATTTCAGCCATGGAGTGTGGTGTTGAATTTAATATCGCTCAGGAAGTAAATTCCCTGGAAATGATCGGTCAGTTCGTCCGAATTGGTCTTGGTGTAGGCATTATTGGCTACAATGGAATTACTGAAAAAAATATGGAGCATGTTTCACTGGTGAAAGAGTGCAAGGATGTTCTGCCAGTGCATCTGGCATGCAGGAAAGAAGACCGTACAGTGAGATTGATTGATGTTCTTTTTCGATACGCAGATTCACACCTTTCTGACCGAACTCCACCGTTTAAAATGTCAAAACTTTGAGTAAACAACAAGAGCTTAGTAGTGCTCGCCAGGTTGGATATGGCTCAGGCTGCCTTGGAAAAAGCCTTATCTGGCAGTCTATGGATTTGCTGCTCTTTTTCTTTCTGACAGAATACGCCGAAATTTCACCTTTACAGGCGGGGGTAATCATACTGGTTTCTTTAATAGCCAGTGGCATTGCAGACCCGGTAATGGGAATCTTGACCGATTATTTAAAGGTCCGCTTTAATATTTATTCAGAATTAATGCTTGTTGGAGCGCCGATAACCGGGCTTCTGTTTGCGCATGTCTTTCTCTCGCCATATCTTTATGACGACCATCTGACATTTATAATAATGATCAATTGCATTTTCTTGCGTGTTATATTTTCGGCAATTGATGTTCCGCATAATGCGATGTTCTATAGCCTTTCCAGTAGTGAAAATGTGCGGGTTAATATTGCGGGATATCGAACATTTTTTGGCTCTTTGGGCGGCGTATCTGCTTCTGTGCTCATAGCGCTGGTAGTATTTGAAGATATATTCAATGTGGAAGAATCCCGATTTCTGTTATTTGGTGCTATTGCATTTTTTATTTGCTGTTTTTCGATCTTTGTCTGTTTCCGAGCTGTGCGAAGTTGCTATACAACGACTCGTGAGAGTATCAGTAAGGGAGGGGTAAAAAATCTCATAGTAACAATTTGCAATTACAGGCCACTTCTTGTGGTTTTTGCGTGGACAATTGTGGGCCATGTTTTTGTCACAGCTTTTGTCAAGGGGCTGCCCTATTACGCCAAGTATGTGCTTGGTGACGAACAAAAGGCAGGATCCTTGCAGATGTCTTACGCTGTAGCAGCCGCTATTTCAGCATTTTTGTGGGTTCGAATTGCGAAGAAATACAGTGTGGAAAAGCTGTCTTTAAACATAAACGTTCTGATTGCGAGTGTATTTTTAGGCGCCATGATTGCCATCTTTGCTCATCCGAGATTGATATTCTTTTTGGCGCCTGTGGCGGGCGTGTGCATTTGCGGATTATTTATGATGATTTGGACGAATGTGCCTATCGTTCTTTCCGGAATGGATGTGTCCGAAGGCTCACAAAAATATGAAGGAACTGTCTTCGGGGTATTTACCGCAGTCAATAAAATGTCCATCGGTATCGGCGCTATTATATTTGGCTACTTGTTGCAGCCGGATGCATCTCCTTTAATAAATCTTATCAACCTGAGATACGACTACACGGTGATTTCGGTGATACTGGGTATGCCTGTTCTGGGTGGAGCTTTGGCTTCTATCTTGTTGATAAAATTCAAAAAAACTCATATGCAAAAATAGTTTCTGTTTCTGCTCGCCCTGTGAGCAATGCTGTATCTATTCCTGGTTACACAGATATTTCATGTTTGCAAATTTTCGATTGAGTCATGCCTGATTGCTATTAGAACTCTGTTTGCTGCGGCAGTAGCATCAAATGACTTTCCGTAAGTTAGCGATATGCGCCATCGGAAGGGGGGAGTATCTATATGCTCAAGGTTAATGACCGACTGGCCTATCGATACTGATTCTTTGCAACAGAAAACAAGACTTACCATTAATCGGAGAGGAACATGAACAAAATGTACTCATGTTTGGGTAGCAAAACAAAATACTGTCGGCGGTTGGCTCTATCAGCATCCATCGCTGCCATTGTTGCCAGCAATAGTGTTATGGCTGAAGACGAGAGTGAAAGTAAAAGCGAAAATGACATTAGCGAAGAAGTGGTTGTAAAAGGATTTCGGGGAAGTTTACAGGCATCACGCAATATCAAACGAAACGCTTCGGGTATTGTCGACGCAATTGTTGCGACAGACATTGGTAAATTCCCCGACAGCAATCTGGGCGAAGCCTTGCAAAGGCTGCCTGGTATTACCTTGGAAAGAAATAACGAGCAGGAAGGCGCGGCCTATTCTGTTCGTGGGCTAGGGCCAGACTTTACCAAAACCATTGTTAATGGTATGTCCACAACGTCTACGGGTATTGTGACTGGTGTTGGCGGCGGTGGCACTGGTGCCCGTGGTCTGGATGTTCAGTTGTTTTCGGCGGACTTATTTCAGGCCGCAAAAGTTTACAAGACTTACTCTTCCGATCTGATTGAGGGTGGGCTGGCAGGTACGGTTGCTCTGGAGACGGCCAAGCCGCTGGAGCTCAGAGAGAAAACCGTCACTACAACCATTAAGGGCATTGACAACAGCCGTTCCGAAGAAACTGATCTCAATGCCTCCGTTTTGTTGAGCGATCAGTTCTTTGATGGAAAACTGGGTATTCTGCTGGCCGGTTCTTACAGTGAGCGCACCTCCAGAACCGATGAGGTCAATAATTCCCGTGGCAACCTGTTGTCACGATTCCCAAGTATTTCTGAAGATGACCCAAGGGCCAATGTGCTTGTGCCTCAACTACCGAGAAACCTGATATTTTCCCAGCAAAATGAACGTACGGGTTTTGGTGCAGTTGTTCAGTTTCATCCCTCGGAAGATCTGAAGATTGATACCAACTATCTGTATGCGGAGCTGGATCGTGATTTCCAGCGCCACAGTATAGGTGCCTGGCTACGTGGTAACTTTTTATCGGATGATGCTCAAGATGTGGTGGATCCGGTGATCAGCGATGGAGCGTTGGTGTCTGGTACCTTTAACAATACCGTTGTCTGGACGGATGATACCCGTCTTGATCGCGATATTGATTTTCAACACTTGACTACCAATGTGGAGTGGAATTTAAACGACAGTTGGGTCTTTTCGGGATTGGCCGGTTACAGTAATTCTGGTGTTACCACGCCAATCAATGGCAGTCCGTTTGCGGCCAGAGTTGCCAATGTTTTTGTCAGCCTGGAAAACGATAACCTGCCATTTTTTATCGCTCGCGATCCGGTAACCAATGACGTTATTGACTTCACTGATCCCACCGATTTTGTTTTTCAGCGCCAGCGCAATCAATCCAGTCAATCGGACGACAGTCTGTTTACTGTCAAGTTTGACTTTGAGCACCGGTTTGAAAACGGTGGATTTAAATTCGGTGCTTCGTTCGAGGACAAAGAACTGGAATTTCGGCGCTTTCAGGACCAGTTCAACCTGGCCGATTTTGAGGCAGCGGGTATTGATACCAGTATTGACGATGTGATTGTGACACTTTCTGAAAGTGTTCCCGGTGGTGTTTTCCTTGAAGGTGAGAGCTTGCCCGATGGGTTTTTCTCAAGAGACCACTTCGTACTGGATTTCGATCGTGTCAATGAAGAATTTGAACGGGTCAATCCGAACCCCGGTGCTTTCCCGACTCTGTTGACGTCAAACTCTTATGACGTTGGGGAAGAAGTTCTGGGATTGTTCGTTAAAGCGGATATTGATGTAGAAGTAGGCGGCCTGCCATTCCGTGCCGACTTTGGGTTGAGGTATGTCGATACCAATCAGTCCTCCACATCAGAAGAAGGTGGCTTGCAGATAACCCGTGAACGCAGTTACAAAGATTGGCTGCCGGCTATTAACGCCCGGCTGGATATTTCTGAAGAGCTGATTGCGCGGGCCTCCTTCGCCCGGGTGCTGAACCGGCCGACCATTGCTCTTTTGCCTTCCAGCCTGCAAGTGGGTCGAGATGGCGTATCAGCAAGTGGCGGTAACCCTGACCTTGATCCGTTCCGTGCCGATCGCTTTGACGCTGGAGTTGAATGGTATTTTGACGGTGGTTTGGTTGCAGTAACGGGCTTTGTGTATAACGTTCAGTCTTTTATCCAGTCAGTTACCGAGGAAGAATTTATTCCTGAGCTGGTGGGGGCAGCAGGGGTTGCTGGTGAGGGGGATGGGATTTTCGACGTCACCCGGCCCAGAAACGGCGAGGGAGCGAGAGTACAAGGTCTGGAATTTGTCCTTGACTTGCCTTTCGATAATTTTGTGCCTATCCCCGGCTTTGGTACGGTGTTCAATTACACCACACTCAGCTCGCAGGCAGATAACCTGACCGGTTCGGGCTTTAACGCTCCCCTGCCAGGATTCTCCGATGAAACCATCAACGGCGTTTTGTATTATGAGTACGGCTCTCTCAGTGCCCGGATTGCCTATACTCGACGCAGTGAGTACGTAAATGAAATCGCCAATGGCGGGGCAGCATTTATGGACCCGTACAAGCAGATCGATTTTGCGGCCCGTTATGACATCAATGATACGCTGCAGGTAACCTTTGATGTGCTTAACCTGACTGAAGAAAACCGTACCGGTACTTTCCGTTTCGGCCCTGACGCGGTTGAAATTGACAACGGCAATCAGTTCTTTGAACGTCGAGTCGCTGTTGGTTTAAGAGCAAGTTTCTAACGTTGAAACAGCCTAAAAAATCGGTCGCCTGTTTGGGTGGCCGATTTTTTTGTGCAGTATCTATAAGGTCCAGCCCATGAAAAAACAACCAAAAACAGACACGTTTAACGACGTATTGAATCGCCGGCTGTCCCGCCGCAGCGCCTTAAAAGGCATGGCTGGAACAACGGCCTTTGTCGCCGGTGCAACCAGTGTTGCTGGCCTGGCAGGGTGTTCTATCGATCACACTGAAAAAACCTCTCCCGCGCTGACCTTTGATGAACTCCCCCACGGTTATGACACTACCCACCACGTGGCTCCTGGCTACAACGCCGATGTGTTGATTCGCTGGGGCGACCCTTTGTTTGAGGATGCCCCGGATAATTTCAGCGGCGGGATCAAAGATGCGGAATCCCAGAAAGTACAGTTTGGCTACAACAACGACTTTATCGGCTTTCAGTCGCTGCCACTGGGCTCCAACAATTCCGACCACGGCCTGTTGTGCGTCAATCACGAATTCACCACATCCCGCTTAATGTTCCCCGGCGTAAAAGACGTGGGTTATCTGCTGGAATCCAGCCGCGAACAGGTAGATATCGAGATGGCCGCCCACGGCCATTCGGTGATCGAAATCAAAAAAGTGGATGGTCAATGGCAGGTGGTGAAAGACAGTAAATACAATCGCCGCCTTAGCGCCCATACAGAAATAGAGATTACTGGCCCCGTAGCCGGACATCGCCGTTTGCAAACCAGCACCGACCCAACCGGCCGCAAAGTGTATGGCACGCTGGGCAATTGCGCTGGAGGGGTAACCCCCTGGGGAACCATCCTGATCGCCGAGGAAAACTTTCAGGTGTATTTTGACGGCGACCAGATCGAGGCCGACAAAAAAGCACCGGGGGAACGCCGCAACTACGGCCTGTTTAACGCTGGCTACTACCAATATCGGGACAAAGACCCGGATTTAACCGAGCAAGAACAGGCCAACCAACCTCCAGAGCTCAAAGGCAAACGGGCGTTCTACCGCTGGGCGGACTACCACGATCGCTTCCATATCGAAAAAGAACCCAGAGAGTTCAACCGCTTTGGCTGGATGGTGGAGCTGGATCCCTACGACCCGCAGTCAACTCCCAAAAAACGCACAGCCCTGGGCCGCTTTGCCCACGAAGGCGCCACCATCGTTGCCGAGCATGGCAAGCAGGTAGTTGCTTACTCCGGTGACGATGGCAAAAACCAGTTTATCTACAAGTTTGTGTCCAAGGACAAGTACGACAAAAACAACCGAACAGCCAATATGGAACTGCTGGCGGAAGGTGACCTTTATGTAGCCAAATTTCATCCAACGGGTGTTGGAGAGTGGTTAAAAGTGGAATTGAAAGAAACAGGTTGGGCGACCCCGACATTTACCAATTTGCAAAACCCTGAGGAGGCCTTGATAGAAACAAGACTGGTCGCTCGCCTGTTGGGTGCAACAGCAATGGATCGGCCTGAAGATATCGAAACCAATCCAGTGACCGGGCGTACCTATGTGATGTTGACCAACAATAACGAGCGTACTCCCGAAACCACGGACCCGACAAATCCGAGGGCTGACAATCGCTGGGGCCAAATTGTAGAGATTCTGCCGCCGGGTATAGACGGTAGTCGCGATCACCTGGCCGACCACTTCCAATGGGACATGTTTTTGCTGGCGGGCGACCCCAACCACCCGGACGGCGGCAAGCGTGGTCGCTACCACAAAGACGTGACTAAAGACGGCTGGTTTGCCAACCCGGATAATGTCGCCTTTGACCCTCAAGGCCGCATGTGGATCAGCACAGATGGTTTTCCAAAGAACAAAACTCCGGAAGGGTTGGACGCCCCCATACACGATGGCGTCTGGGCCTGTGAAACCACCGGGGAAAACCGCGCACTAACACGGCACTTCTTTGGCTGCCCCATTGGGGCAGAGCTGTGCGGTCCCTGTTTTACTCCGGATGGGGAAACGTTTTTTGTTTCCGTGCAACACCCTGGCGATGTTCCCGGCAGTGACTACAGCAACCCGGCTACCCGCTGGCCGGATTTTGATCAGGCCAATCCGCCCAGGCCATCGGTGGTGGTGATTAGCAAAAA
Source organism: Porticoccus sp. GXU_MW_L64 (assembly GCF_052983295.1). Lineage (NCBI taxonomy): Bacteria > Pseudomonadati > Pseudomonadota > Gammaproteobacteria > Cellvibrionales > Porticoccaceae > Porticoccus > Porticoccus sp. GXU_MW_L64. The sequence continues at coordinate 100,701 of NZ_JBRKJK010000008.1, forward strand.
GGGTGGTGGAAGAATTGGTTGAGAGTGGTGGTTGTCGGATGGGGATCGCCGCGCTGCGCTCGCGATGACAAGACTTTGACCTGAATCCGTGACTTCAGAGTGGATGCAGAGCGTAAGATATTGGTTTCACAGTGGAATTGAAAAATCTTAGCTTCACCCGTCGGTTAAGTGGGTATTTTCTTAACCAAGAAAGTCAAACCGCTGTGGAATCAAGAGCTTGTGCTGTACGCCGCTCTGAAGTTACGGATTCAGGTTTGAGGCATCTGGAAACGCACTCGGCATGGCGGTGTTTTACCGCCGCAGTACGACCCCAATCACTCCCAGCACCAACCCGCAAATCGCTCCATACAGGTGCGCATCCACTGCCGTGGGCACGTGGCTGATGGTGGAGATAATTACCGCCTTGCCGGACAGCTGTTCCATAAACACTTTAATGCCAATGGCCGCCAGCACCACGCCATTAATCAGCGGCATTTGACGAAACTGCATAATGGCGGCGGCCACCAGCAAGCCGGTGAGTACGCCGGAAAAGCCCATATACCACTTCAACGGTGTCAGCCACAAAAGGCTTGCCCCCACACCTGCGCACAGCAGTGGCAACACAACCAGCCACTGTCTCCACCCGAAAAAGCCCCGGTAAAGCCCCTGGAACAGAATCACCACCAGGGCGTTAAACACCAGGTGTGTCCAGTTGATATGAACAAAGTGGCCGCTTATCAGCCGCCACCACTCCCCCTGCCCAACCGCCATCCGATTCAGGGGAAGTAACTGTTGGTATTGAACGGGCAGCAGTTGCGCCACCACAAATAAAGCACAGCACAGCAGGGGTATAACGTAGTGACTGTTGGCAGTTTTCATGGTTTTTCTCGTGTTATGGAATCTGGTGGGCAGATAAAACGTGAACTGTTTTTCGTTTCCAGTCAAATCAACATCTTAGAATCAATTGGTAGTTTGAGCAGAGTAGTCCTTATCGTGGTCATATCACACAATAACTCAAAGGCGGGCAGGTAGTTACGATGTTGCGAACAATATTTTACGGGTTGCTGACGATGGTTTTTATGCAGGCAGCAGCCTTTGGTGCCGATGATATCAAGCCCCCCAGTGTTATTTCACTGCACGGGCATGTGTACGCCATGCATCTGCTGGAAAACAAGACCTTTGAGCAGCAGCTGTCAGGAAAGGTCACTGCCCATCATTACAGTGGTCACCTTGTGGGCCATCGGGATAGCTGGGTACGGCTGTCCAGTATTGATGGCTCCTGGCAGGGCGTGATTTCACTGTCTGGCCAGGTGTATCTGGTGGATGTGCCTGCGCCAGACCCGACGGAGCAGAGCAAAAGCGAGCAAATAGCCCACAGCCGGGTGATGAGTGCCACCCCCGCCGCTGATTTGCCGCCGGTTGCCTGTGGGCACCCCGGTCACAACCACCAAAACGAACCCGAGAGCAGCCCGGCTCTGGTCAATCCCAACGTGCACTCGGCGCTGCAGATTCCCCAGGAAGTGCAGTTCAACGAGCTGTGCGCCACCACCGTGGACGACGGCTCCGGTGGTCAGATTTGTCTGCTGGCGGAAATCGAGTTTATTTTTGACGAGGCTTTCCGGGACGAATTTGGCGCCAATGCCCGCGGCCAGGCGGAAGCGCTTATCAGCATGGTAGAGGGTTTTTACCGCAACGACTTTGGCATTATTTTCGACACCTTGACCCTGGAGCTGGCGGATAACTCTGTGTTTGATTCCGATGTGATCAACTCTGACCCACTGAACGCATCGGACTTTCTCAACCATATCAGCAGCCTCAAACGGGATAACAACCGGTTTACCTTTCTGCAAAACCGCAATGCTTTGACTCATGTAGTGACCGGCAAGGATTTTGCCGGCAGTACCGCCGGTGTTGCCTTTGTTGATGTGGTTTGCAGCAGCTTTGGCAGCGGTACGGGCACCTCCCGTTTGTTGGGTTTTAGAGGTCCGAACCTGGCGTCAACGGCCTTGGTGGTGGCCCATGAACTGGGCCACAATTTTGGTGCCGGCCACGATGGTCAAGGCAGCAATTCCTGTGATGGCAGCAGTTTTGTGATGGCGCCGTCGGTGGGCTTTAATATCACTGAATTTTCTTCCTGCTCAAAGGACACGATTCAGGATCGTCTCTCCGATATTTTTCAGGAGCCCAGAAGCCGCCGCCGCAACGACCCGTTGAGCTGCTTTAACTTCCCCGCTGATATTGCCATTGTTGCCGATGCCGGCAACCCCACCTTTGCGACTTCCGGTGCCGATGCTGCTTTACAGTATACGGTGACCTCCGCAGATGCCTCCCGGGATGTGTCGCAAATTACCGTTACCGGCTCCGTACCCAACTCTCAGGGTCGCTTTAATACCGTCACCCTCAATGGCCAGGCCTGTACGGTGGCCGGAGATGGTCTCAGTTACAACTGTGTACTGAATACCCCGCCGGACTCCATGACGCTGATTACCAACGTCCAGGCCACCGTTGCCAGCGCCTCCTTTACTCAGCGTGTGGCGGTTTCCAACGACGACGAAATTGTCGATATCAACAGCAGTAACGACGAAGTGGTCAGCAACCTGGCAACGGATTCGTCCCTGTCGGTTCCGGCGGGAGCCAGCAATCTGGTGGCATCCCAGGCCAACGTCAGCGATGTGGAGCTGACCTGGAACGACAACAGCGACAACGAAGATAACTTCCGCATTGAACGCCGGGAAAATGGTGGTAACTTTAACGTGCTCACCACGGTGGCGGCCAACGCCACCAGCTTTACCGACACCACCACCCAGGTGGGCGTCAATTACGGGTACCGGGTTGTTGCCCTCAATGGCAATGGCGATGCGGTGGCCAGCGACACAGTGACCATTGTGGTATCACCATCAGTACCCGCAGTGCCCAGCAATCTGTCCGCCAGTGAAGGCAATAACAATAGCGTCAACTTGACCTGGACGGATAACAGCGATAACGAAACCAGCTTCCGTATTGAGCGGCGTGTGGGCAATGGCAACTTTGCCACCTTTAGCGACCAGCCGGCCAATGCCACCCGCTTTACCGACAACACCACCAGTGCTGGCACCACCTACACTTACCGGGTGATTGCCCGCAACAGCGGTGGTGATTCGGCGGCCAGTAACGAGGCCACCATTACCCTGGCCACACCCCCGCCGGTGGTGCCGGTTGAGCCGGATGCGCCCAGTCGCCTGTCGGCCAGCCAGGACAGTGGCACCACCGATGTCACCCTGAGCTGGACCGATAACAGCAGCGACGAAGACAACTTCCGTATCGAGCGCCGCGTTGATAATGGCGACTTCGCGACCCTGGCTACCGTGGCTGCCAACGCCACCCGCTATACCGATAACACCAGTGCTGCCGGCACCAGTTACAGCTACAGAGTGTTTGCGGTAAACAGTGCGGGCGACTCGGCGGCCAGCAATACAGTGGACATCACGCCAACAGATCCCGCTCCGGCGGCCCCCGGTGATTTGTCCGCCACTCAGGGCAGCGGTAATGATGTGTCCCTGAGCTGGACCGACAACAGCGACAACGAAGATAACTTCCGCATCGAACGTCGCATTGGCAGTGGCAGCTTTTCCACCCTGACCACCGTCAATGCCGGTGTCACCAGTTTTACCGATACCAACACCGCCTCGGATACCGAATACGGCTATCGGGTGTTTGCCATCAACGGCTCGGGAGATTCCGCGGCCAGTAACCTGGCAACTGTTACCACCCCGGTGCCACCACCTCCGGCGCCTGCTCCGGAACCCGATAGTGGTGGTGGCGGTTCCACTGGTTGGCTGCTGATATTTATGGGGGTGCTCGCGGTATTCAGAAGAAGGTTGCAAGGGTGAAGCATCTGCTCCCCGTTATCCTTGCTCTGGCTGTTACTGGCTGTGGTGCGGTTGATACCGCGCAGCAGCCAACGCCGCAAATTACCTGGCAGGCGCTCAATGCCAGCAATTACGATTTCGATGTGCAACGCAGTTGTTTTTGCACCCCGGAATACACCCGCCCCATGCGGGTCAGCGTTCGCAGTGGCGCAGTAAAAAGTGCTGTTTATACCGACGATGGTACGGCGGTATTGGCCGAGGTTTTAAAATCCGTCAATACCATCGACCAGTGGTTTGCCTATATCCAAAAAGGCCAGCAGCGACCCTTTGCCCGACTCGACCTTGAGTTTGACCCTGACAAGGGGTATCCCACGCACATCGATGTGGACGAGGACGAACGCATGGCGGATGAGGAACAACAACTGACCCTGAAGAATTTGGTTATTCACTGAGATTTGAATGGACAACTCCCGGCCACTTGCCTAAAATGCCCTGTTAGATTTCCACCGGCCAGAGGGCGGTTTATCCTTCGGGTACAGACAAGTAAAAGCGAGATGAAGCAAATAGCGGCATCTCGCTTTTTTACAGCCTGAAATCAAGGATTTACCCTTATTTGGTCGGCGAACTCTGTTTACATTTATCGCCTGAAAATGCACAGAGGATACCGAGTGACCGCTCCTGAACAAACTCTGCAAAAACCCCGCAAGCCCGCCATTCTGGTGCTGCAAGATGGCACTGTTTTCCGTGGTACCGCCATTGGTGCCGATGGTATTTCCAGTGGTGAGGTGGTGTTTAATACCGCTCTTACCGGTTACCAGGAAATTCTTACCGACCCGTCCTACGCCAAGCAAATCGTCACCCTTACTTACCCCCATATCGGCAATGTGGGTGTGAACCCGGAGGATGAAGAATCCAGCCAAATCTGGGCCGCAGGCCTGGTGATTCGCGATTTGCCGCTTTTGGTGAGCAACTTTCGCAGTGAACAGGCGTTGGATGATTACCTTCGCGAACGCAATATTCTTGGCATCGCCGATATCGACACCCGCAAACTGACCCGCCTGCTTCGAGAGAAGGGCGCTCAAAACGGCTGCCTGATGGCGGGCGACAGCATTGATGAAGACCAGGCGCTGGCGGCGGCGCAAGCCTTTGCCGGCCTCAAAGGAATGGACTTGGCCAAAGAGGTGTGCACCACCGAACGTTATTCCTGGCAGCAAGGCAGCTGGGAGCTGGGAGCTGGGCACGCAGAAAAAACGGTCGACAAGCCCTTTAAGGTGGTTGCCTACGACTTCGGTGTAAAGCGCAATATTTTGCGTATGCTGGTGGATCGCGGTGCCGAGTTGACCGTAGTGCCTGCGCAAACGCCGGCGGCCGAGGTGCTGGCCATGAACCCGGATGGCATTTTCCTTTCCAACGGCCCCGGTGACCCGGAGCCCTGCGATTACGCCATTGCCGCCATTCAGGAAATTCTGCAAACCGAGATTCCGGTGTTTGGCATTTGCCTGGGCCATCAATTGCTGGCCCTGGCCTCCGGCGCGCAAACCGTAAAGATGAAGTTTGGCCATCACGGTGCCAACCATCCGGTGCAGAACCTGGACGACAATACCGTATTGATCACCAGTCAGAACCACGGTTTTGCGGTGGACGAGGCCAGCCTGCCCGCCAACCTGCGCGCCACCCACAAGTCGCTGTTCGATGGCTCACTGCAGGGCATTCACCGCACCGACAAACCGGCGTTCAGCTTCCAGGGCCACCCGGAAGCCAGCCCAGGGCCCCACGATGCAGCGCCGTTGTTTGATCACTTTTTTGAACTAATGGTGGCTCGCGCTGAAGCGGAGTAACCTGTTATATCGCGGCCCGTGTTGAGTTGTTTGGGTTGCACGTCGCACGTCTGACGTCGCACGCTACTCTTTAATCAAGGAAAGCAAGCACGTCGTCAGAAAGAAATGCGCCATCCCCGCGAAGGCGGGGATCTATGGTGCTACGAAGTAGACAATTGGATTCCTGCCTGTGCGGGAATGACGAAACTGAACTGGTTTTAGCGTGCGACGTGCGACGTCAGACGTGCGACCAAACAAAGTTAATTTAGTACGTTTAAGCGGATATTTACCGACTATGCCGAAAAGAACCGACATACAATCCATTCTCATCCTCGGTGCTGGCCCCATTGTTATTGGCCAGGCCTGTGAGTTCGACTACTCCGGTGCCCAGGCTTGCAAGGCTCTGCGGGAAGAAGGCTACCGGGTGATTCTGGTGAACTCCAACCCGGCCACTATTATGACCGACCCGGCCATGGCCGATGCCACATACATCGAGCCTATTGAATGGCAGACCGTGGCAAAAATTATTGAAACCGAGCGCCCGGATGCGGTGCTGCCCACCATGGGCGGTCAGACGGCACTGAACTGTGCCCTGGACCTGTCGAAACATGGCGTGCTGGACCAATACGGCGTAGAACTGATTGGCGCCAAAGAAGACGCCATTGACAAAGCCGAGGATCGCTCCCGCTTTGATGTGGCTATGAAGTCCATCGGCCTGGAAACACCCCGTTCCGGTATTGCTCACTCGGTAGAAGAAGCCCTGGAGATTCAGAAGCAGTTTGGCTACCCATTGATTATCCGCCCGTCTTTCACCATGGGTGGCTCCGGCGGCGGTATTGCCTACAACCGCCAGGAGCTCATTGAAATCTGTACTCGCGGCCTCGACCTGTCGCCCACCAACGAGCTGTTGATTGACGAATCCCTGTTGGGCTGGAAAGAGTACGAGATGGAGGTGGTTCGCGATAAGAACGACAACTGCATCATTATCTGCTCTATCGAAAATTTCGACGCCATGGGGGTGCACACCGGCGACTCCATTACCGTAGCTCCGGCCCAGACCCTGACGGACAAGGAATACCAGATTATGCGCGACGCCTCCTGTGCGGTGTTGCGTGAAATTGGTGTGGAAACCGGTGGCTCCAACGTGCAGTTCGGTATTCACCCGGACACCGGCCGCATGGTGATTATTGAAATGAACCCCCGGGTGTCCCGCTCCTCGGCGTTGGCCTCCAAAGCCACTGGTTTCCCCATTGCCAAAGTGGCGGCAAAGCTGGCGGTGGGCTACACCCTGGACGAACTGCAAAACGAAATTACCGGCGGCGCTACCCCGGCATCCTTCGAGCCGTCCATTGACTACGTGGTGACCAAGGTTCCCCGCTTTACCTTCGAGAAGTTCACCAAAGCCAACGCCAAACTCACCACCCAGATGAAATCCGTGGGTGAGGTAATGGCCATTGGCCGCACTTTCCAGGAATCAGTGCAGAAAGCCCTGCGCGGCCTGGAAGAAGGCAAGGCCGGTTTTGACCCCATTGTGGATTTAAGCGACGACCAGGCCATAAGCACCATTCGCCAGGAACTGCTGGAACCGGGTTCGCAACGCATTTGGTACGTGGGCGATGCTTTCCGCGCCGGTTTGACGGTGGATGAAGTGTTTGACATTTCTGCCATCGACCGCTGGTACCTGGTGCAGATTCAGGATTTGATCCACGAAGAACTGGCCCTGGCGGGCCGCACTCTGATAGACATTCAACGGGATGAACTGTTTCGCCTCAAGCGCAAAGGTTTTTCTGACGGGCGTTTGGCGGATATTCTGGCGGTTGGTGAAAGTGATGTGCGCCGCCACCGGGAAGCGCTGGAACTGTTCCCGGTGTACAAGCGGGTGGATACCTGTGCGGCGGAATTTGCCTCCTCCACCGCGTACATGTACTCCACCTACGAGGAGGAGTGCGAATCCGAGCCGTCGGACAAAGACAAAATCATGGTTTTGGGAGGCGGTCCCAACCGCATTGGCCAGGGTATCGAATTCGATTACTGCTGCGTACATGCGGCACTGGCCATGCGCGAAGACGGCTACGAAACCATTATGGTGAACTGCAATCCGGAAACGGTTTCCACCGACTACGACACCTCCGACCGGCTTTATTTTGAACCGGTGACCCTGGAAGACGTGCTGGAAATTGTTCGCGTTGAAAAGCCCAAGGGTGTAATTGTGCAGTTTGGTGGCCAGACGCCGCTGAAACTGGCCCGCGCCCTGGAAGCGGAAGGGGTGCCCATTGTTGGCACCACCCCGGATGCGATCGACCGCGCCGAAGATCGCGAACGCTTCCAGCAAATGATCAACAAGCTGGGCCTGCGTCAGCCCCCCAACGCCATTGTTCGCTCCGAAGAAGAAGCCATACAAAAAGCGGCAGAAATCGGTTACCCGCTGGTGGTGCGTCCCTCCTACGTACTGGGCGGTCGCGCCATGGAAATTGTTTACAAGGAGGAGGAGCTTAACCGCTATATGAAAGAGGCGGTTAAAGTGTCCAACGAAGCCCCGGTGCTGCTGGACCACTTCTTGTCGTCCGCCATCGAAGTGGATATCGATGCGGTGTGCGACGGTAACAGAGTAGTGATTGGCGCCATTATGGAGCACATCGAACAGGCGGGTATTCACTCCGGTGACTCCGCCTGTTCACTGCCCCCCTACAGCCTGCCGGAAGATGTGCAGGCGAACATGCGCGACATGGTAAAAGCCATGGCTCGCGAGCTGGACGTGAAAGGGTTGATGAACGTTCAACTGGCCTGGCAGGATGGCGAAATTTACGTGATTGAAGTCAACCCTCGTGCTTCGCGCACGGTGCCGTTCGTGTCCAAGTGCATTGGCACATCGCTGGCGAAAGTCGCCGCCCGTTGCATGGTGGATCAAAGCCTGGAAAGCCAGCAGTTCACCAGCGAAGTCGTGCCGCAACAGTTCAATGTGAAAGAAGCGGTATTCCCCTTCAACAAATTCCCCGGTATCGACCCGATTCTCGGGCCGGAAATGAAATCCACCGGCGAGGTCATGGGTGTGGGTGAAACCTTTGCGGAGGCCTACGGCAAGGCCCAACTGGGTGCCAACGACCCTATCCCCACCAGCGGCAATGCCTTCCTGAGTGTGCGCAACCCGGACAAAGCGGGCATTGTTGCAGTGGCAAAAGACCTGATTGATCTGGGCTTTACCGTTGTTGCCACCGAGGGCACTGCAGCGGTGATTCGCGATGCCGGGCTTGCGGTAGAGCAGGTAAACAAAGTGCAAGAGGGCAGGCCACACATTGTCGACCGCCTGAAGTCGGACGACATCGACCTGATTATCAACACCACCGAAGGCCGTCAGGCCATTGCGGATTCCGCCGCCATTCGCGCCAGCGCAGAGCAACACGGTGTGTACTACACCACCACTTTGGCCGGTGGCCGTGCTGTGGTGATGGCTTTGCAATACGAAGGTGGCATTAACGTGCGTCGCCTGCAGGATTTGCATTCACAGGACCGGTGACAGAGGACAGAAAACAGATGAACAAGATTCCCATGACTGCTGCCGGTGAAGCAAAATTGCGCGCCGAGCTTGAACACCTGAAAAAAGTCGAGCGCCCGCGCATTGTCGAGGCCATTGCCGAAGCCCGCGAGCACGGTGACCTGAAAGAAAACGCCGAATACCACGCGGCCCGGGAGCAGCAGGGTTTTGCGGAAGGGCGCATTCAGGAAATTGAAGGCAAGCTGTCCCACGCTCAGGTGATTGACGTCACCACCATCCCGGAAAGCGACAAAGTCATCTTTGGCGCCACGGTGGAAATCATCAACTGCGATACCGATGAAACTGTCAAATACCAAATCGTCGGCGACGACGAAGCCACGGTAAAAGAGGGCAAAATCTCTTACCAGTCACCCATTGCCCGCGCTTTGATTGGCAAAGAAGTGGGCGAAGTGGTGGTGGTAAATACGCCCTCCGGCGAAGTGGAATACGAGATTGATAGCGTGGCGCATCTATAGGCACTTTTGTCGCCTCCGTCATACCGAGTGTAATTTCAGACGGCTGTTCTAATACCCTCGGTCATTGCGAGCGTAGCGAAGCAATCTCCATCAAACTGGCAGAGACTATCTGGAGATTGCTTCACTGCGCTCGCAATGACGTATAGATATCCGCAGCTTATTTACGCAAATCAATCATCGGAATATTGTCGCCACCGGTATACACCGGCAACACGCCATTCCACTGTTCCACCTTCTTCAGCTCAATGTAGTTCGGCGATTTGGCCAGTGTTTTATTGATCACATCAATTTTATAGGCCTCTGCATCCGCCAGTTCTTTAATGCGTTGTGCTTCCAGCCGGGCAGCGCGCAATTCAGATTCGGCCTGTTTTACCTTCTGGTCTTGTTCAGTGGCAAAGCGCTCCAGTTCTGCTTGCTGCTTCAATACTTCCTGCTCGCGCTTCTTGGTTTCCGTAATGGCGGTGCGGATCACATCTGGCAGCTGCACATCGCGAATTAAGATGGTCTCCACCTGAATGCCCTTGGGGGCGAGAAATTCCGCCAGACCAATTTGCAGTGTTTCCTGCAGCTGACGTTGTACGGATTCCCGGAAGAAATCCTGAGATACGGCTACCCCTTTGCCTTGTTCCCGCAAGATAGAACGCAGCTTGGGAATCATATGCACCTGAATCAACGCCTGTGTGGTGCCAGTGTTGCGCAGAATATCCGGCGCCATCTCTCCCACAGTGCGGTATTGCACCGACACATCCATTTTGGTGATCAACTTGTCTTCTGCAGGAATGCCGGCGGTTTCCTTGTGGGTTTTCTGGCGCAGGTCAAATGCTGTAAACGCCAGTAACGGATTGACGAGATGAAGACCTTCCCGGTAGGTGTTGTCCTGAACCTTGCCGAACAGGGTTGCCACTTTTACGTGACCGGCAGGCACGGTAATGATGACAGACATCAAAAAGAACACCGCCGCTGCCGCAACGCTGATGTAGCCTAAAATGTTTGTTTTCTGTTTGATCGGGCCAGATTTGGATTTGAGGATTGCGATGCCGATAATCAGCAGAACAATAGCGAGGACTAATTTGGTCATTGTAAAGCTCCTTTTAAAAGTTGTTTCCTGGTAGCGGAAAGAGCAAAACAATAAAGCCTGCGGTCATCTGGATCAAGCACAGGCTATTATTCCAGATTCACGTTGAGAGTGCCTACCGCATCGCCTGTAACACATTCTGTTTCTGTTCCACCATCTGCGCCTGTATCGCCGCATATTGATTGGCATTTACCACATCCCCCAAAACAATCAGCGCCGGAGACGGCAGTGGGTTTTCAGTGAGTTTTGCAGCGATATTGCTCAGGTTGCCGATCACAAGCTGTTGATTTTTGGTGGTGCCGTTGGCAATAACGGCAATGGGTTTGCTGGGGGTGCAGCCGCGCTCTAATAATTCGCTGCAAATATTGCTCAGGTTGGAAAGGCCCATATAAAACACCACGGTGCCATCGTTGTGCATCACCAAATCCCAGTTCAGTTCCAGTTGGTCGTTTTTACGGTGTGCGGTAATAAAGGTTAGCGCATGGGCGTGGTCGCGGTGGGTGAGGGGTATTTGCAATGCGGCAGCGCAGCCGGTGGCGGCGGTTACGCCAGGCACCACCTGGCAGCGTATGTTGTGTTTGTGCAGTTCGTCCAGTTCTTCACCACCGCGACCAAATACAAAGGGGTCGCCGCCTTTCAAACGCACCACTTGCTTGCCCTGCTGCGCCAGAGTTACCAGAACCTGGTTGATGTCGTCCTGGGGCAGGGTGTGGCGGTGTTTTTTCTTGCCTACATTAATCATTTTGCAATGGGCAGGAGCGTATTCCAGTAACGCGGGGTTGGCGAGGCGGTCATAGACAATAGCATCGGCCTGTTGCAGTAAACGCAGTGCTTTTACGGTGATTAAATCCGGGTCGCCGGGGCCTGCACCGACCAGCGAAACTTGTCCGGTTTTTTTAACTAATGAAAGTGCCATTTTAATTCACCTTCAGACTGACAGAGCCTGTATGTTGCGTCACTTTGTGTTGACGGATAAGTTGATTAAGTTCGGGAATGCACGAACCGCAGTTAGTGCCACATTTGAGTTGTGTGCCCAATTCCTGGCGACTGACTGCACCGTTTTGAATGCTGTGAATAATTTTGTTTTCGCAGACGCTGAAACAAGCGCAAACGGTTTTGCCGGTAGAGGAGTCAAAGTGGCCACTTAATAAAGCACCGGGTGTTGCTACGGTGCTGCCAAGCATGAGCGAGTGTAGCCATTCGGTATTGGGTAATGCGCTTGCGTCTTCGTGACTAAACAGCGCCCACTGCAACTGGCCATTGACCCAGCAAGACAAGCGCCGTTGCTCGCTGGCGGGGTTTTCCATTTGCATAAGCTGCTGTTCGCCATTGAATTCTTTGTTGGCCTGCTCGATCCAGCCTTGCCAATCAATGGCACTGCCGCTGGCAACGTAGCTGTGGCCTAAGCCATCGGTGACCGGGGTGCGGTGCCAATAATCGAAACTGTCAAATTGCAACGGCTGGCGGGAGACGACGTTGGCCCAACAGGAAGTGGCAACCGGTTTGATGGCGACGGGGGTGTATTTGAATTCCGGTTGGCCGGAAATCGTATCGGTAATCGGTGCTACCAGGCTGTCGATACGGGCGCGACTGGCGAATTGATCGTTCCAGTGAATGGGTACGAACAGTTGGCCTTCAGCAATGTCGTTGTCCAGTTGCACCTGTAATTCCACGGTGCCGTGGGCGCTGGTAATGCGCGCCAAAGCCTGGTCTTGCAGTTGGTGTTGTTTGGCGGTGTTTGGGTGTACGGCAACAAACGGTGCTTGCATGTGATTGAGCAGTTTTGGTGCGCGGCCAGTGCGGGTCATGGTGTGCCACTGGTCGCGAATACGGCCACTGTTTAAGGCCAGCGGAAATTGTTTGTTCAGTGGCCGGTGGGGTTGTGCGGCATCCACTGCAATAAAGTTGGCTTTGCCATTGGCGGTGGCAAATTGGCCATCGCCAAATAAATGTTTGCTGCCGTAGGGGGCGTCTTCGGTAATGGGCCAGCGAATAGGGGGCAGGTGTTGGTAGTCTTGTTCACTGAGGTCGCTCAGACCGGAAATATTAAAGACACGGTGAACCGTGTTTTTGCCAGAAGTGTTTTTATAGGCGCTGAGTCGTGCGTGTTCCACAAATACATCGCGCGGGGTTTGGAATTCAAAACCGTGATAGCCCATGGCTTTACCCACTTGTGCCATGATCCACCAGTCGGCCTTGGCGTCTCCCGCGGGTTGTAGCAAGCCGCGTTGTCGAGAAATACAGCGTTCGGAATTGGTAACGGTGCCGGATTTTTCACCCCAGCCCATTGCTGGCAACAAAATATTTGCAGTGGCTGTGGTGTCGGTTTCGGCAATACAGTCAGACACAATAACCGTATCGCAGGCTTGCAATGCTTTTTGCACTGCATTGGCGTTGGGCATGCTCACAACCGGGTTGGTGCCCATAATCCAGATGGCACGAATGTCTCCGCTGGCTACCTTGTCGTAAAGGTCGACAGCCTTTAGTCCCGGCTGTCGGGGCAGGTTGGGAGCGTTCCAGAATTCGCTGACCAAATCGCAATGTTTGGGGCTGTAATCCATATGGGCCGCCAGCATATTGGCAAGGCCACCCACTTCGCGGCCACCCATGGCGTTGGGTTGGCCGGTTATGGAAAACGGGCTGGCACCGGGTTTGCCCACCCGACCGGTGGCCAGGTGGCAGTTAATAATGGCGTTGCAGGCATCGGTGCCCTTGGCAGACTGGTTGATGCCCTGGGAATAAAAAGTCACGGTTTTTGGGGTGTCGGAAAACCACTGGTAAAACTGGCGCAACGCCTCAATAGGGACGCCGGTTTTTTTGGCAACGAATTTCAAACTGTATTTTTTGGATTTTTCCAACGCTGCTTCAAAGCCATTGGTGTGGTTGGCAATATAGGCTGTATCCGTGGCATTTTCTTTGGCCAAAAAATTCAGCAGGCCATTAAACAACAAAGTGTCGGAACCGGGTGCGGCGGCAATGTGCAAATCGGCAATATCGCAGGTGGCTGTACGCCGAGGGTCGATAACCACTACCTTCATGGTGGGACGCCTGGCTTTGGCGGCTTGAATGCGTTGATACAAAACCGGGTGTGTCCAGGCAGTGTTGGCGCCAGTGAGTACCAGTAAATCCGCTTGTTCCAGGTCCTGATAATTGGCGGGTACCGCATCGGCACCAAAGGCGCGGTTGTGTGCGGCCACAGCGGATGACATACACAGCCGTGAATTGGTGTCCACATGAGGTGTGCCGATAAAGCCTTTGGCCAATTTGTTGGCCACGTAATAGTCTTCGGTGAGCAATTGGCCAGATAGGTAAAATGCAATGGCACCGGAGCCGTATTGATCGCGCACACTTTGTAAGCGACGGGCTACGGTGTTTATGGCGGTGTCCCAGTCGGTTTGTTCACCGTCCACAACCGGATGTAACAAGCGGCCATGGTCGCCCATGGTGTTGTGTACGGTGCTGCCTTTCACACACAAACGCCCGCCGTTGGCGGGGTGTTTTTTGTCGCCCTCTACCGCAATAATTTTTTTGCTGTCACTGTTATTTATGCGGGCAGAAATGCCGCAACCCACCCCGCAGTAGGGGCAGGTGGTGCAAACGGTTTGTGCGTTAGCAGCGCTCAACGTAATACAACCTTCTCGTTTTCAATGCTTACGTGATAGGTGGGTACTTTTTGTTCAGTGTCTTCCAGGCATTCGCCAGTGGTGAGATCGAAGTGTTGTTTGTACAACGGTGAAGCAACCACCAAACGGCCATCGATGTCACCGACAATGCCGCGCGATATGACGTTGGCTTTACCAATTGGGTCCCAGTTGCCGATGGCGAATACTTGCGGGGTTTCTTTGGGCAAAAAGAAAATCGCGACTTGTTCGTTGTTATGGCGAACACACACACCGGAGTTGGGTACCAGGTCGGCGGTAGCACAGACTTCGTTTGGGGTGATGTTGACGATGTTGTTCATGGGGTTTCCTTGTTTTTTGTCATCCTGAGCGCAGTGAAAGATCTCGTAGTGCCGGGCTTGTGAGATCCTTCGCTGCGCTCAGGATGACAATTAATGGGTTACGCGGTTTCTTTTTGCATTTCCAGAATTTCCGCTTCGGTGGCGGGGCGGGGTTGGCCGCGTTCTTCGACGAATACAATGCTTTCGTCCTCTGCTTCGCTGTTGATGAACTCGCGAAAGCGTTTGAGTTTTTCCGGATTTTCAATGGTGGTTTTCCATTCGCACTGGTAGCTGCCAACAATATTTTCCATTTGCGCTTCCAGTTCTTCTGCGATGCCCAGAGAATCTTCGATTACCACTTGCTTCAGGTAATCCAGGCCGCCTTCCAGATTGTCCAGCCACACGGAAGTGCGTTGTAAACGGTCGGCGGTGCGCACGTAAAACATCAGGTAGCGGTCGATGTATTTGATGAGAGTTTGGTCGTCGATGTCGGTAGCGAACAGATCCGCGTGGCGGGGTCGCATGCCGCCGTTGCCGCCAACGTAGAGGTTCCAGCCTTTTTCGGTGGCGATAATGCCGAAGTCTTTGGACTGCGCTTCGGCGCATTCGCGGGTACAGCCGGAAACGGCGGATTTGAGTTTGTGCGGTGAACGCAAACCCTTGTAGCGGTTCTCCACGTACAGCGCCATGGCTACGGAGTCTTGCACTCCGTAGCGGCACCATGTGCTGCCCACGCAGGATTTTACTGTGCGCAGGGCTTTGCCGTAGGCGTGGCCGGTTTCAAAACCGGCGTCAATCAGCTCTTTCCATATGTCCGGCAAATCGCTTAATCGTGCGCCGAATAAATCCACTCTCTGCCCGCCGGTGATCTTGGTGTACAGGTTGTATTTTTTGCCTACCTGACCAAGCACGATTAATTTATCGGGGGTAATTTCCCCACCCGCAATACGTGGCACTACAGAATAGGTACCGTTTTTTTGCATATTGGCAAGGAAGGTATCGTTGGTGTCTTGCAGTGGCACGTGGTCGTCTTGCAGGATGTAGTCGTTCCACAATGACGCCAAAATGGAACCGGCCAGAGGCTTGCAAATATCGCAACCTTTTCCGGTGCCGTGTTTTTCCAGTAGTTCGTCGAAGGTTTTAATGCTGCCCACTTTAATCAAATGAAACAGTTCCTGGCGGGTGTAATTGAAGTGCTCACAAACGGCGGTGCTGATTTCCATGCCACGGGCGGCCATTTCGTGATCGACAACGTCTTTCAATAGCGCCGCACAACCACCGCAGCCAGAACTGGCTCCAGTCTCGGCTTTTACATCGCCCAGAGAGGCGCAGCCACCGTCGATGGCGTTAATGATGTCGCCTTTGCTCACATTCAGGCAGGAGCAAATAGTAGCGCTGGCGGGCAAGGCTGCGGCACCCAGTGCCGGTGCGCCTCCCTCGGTGTTCGGCAGTATTAGCGCTTCCGGTTCGGCGGGCAGTTCAATGCCGTTCAGGTAATACTGCAATAGGGTGTCGTAGTCACTGCAATCGCCAACCAGTACAGCACCGAGCAATGTCTTGCCGTCTTCGCTGACGTTAATGCGTTTGTAGACTTCGCTGCGCTCGTCGCTGAAGGTGTAGGAAATCGCACCCTGTTGTTTGCCGTGGCCATCGCCAATGGCGCCAACGTCTACTCCCAGCAATTTCAGTTTGGTGCTCATATCGGCACCGGTAAACGGAGTGCTTACAGCTTGCAGTTGGCTGGCGGCAGATTCCGCCATGCGGTAGCCGGGAGCCACCAGGCCAAAAATTTTATTATCGAACAAAGCACATTCACCAATGGCGTAAATGTGTTTATCACTGGTGCGGCAGTTGCTGTCGATGATAATGCCGCCGCGCTCGCCCACTTCCAGGCCGGCGTCCCGAGCCAGTTGGTCGCTGGGGCGTATACCGGCAGAGAACAGAATCATATCGGTGTGTAATTCACTGCCATTGGCAAATTTCATGGTCAGGTGTGTGTCTGCACCACTGTTATTTGCAACGATGTTTTCGGTGGCTTTACTGGTATGTACCTGTACGTCCAGGGCTTCAACTTTGCGGCGCAACATGGTGCTGCCACCGGGGTCTAGCTGCACCCCCATCAGGTGCGGGGCAAATTCCACAACGTGGGTTTCCAAACCCAGATTCTTCAATGCATTTGCCGCTTCCAGTCCCAACAAGCCGCCACCCACAACAACTCCGACTTTGGATTCTTTGGCCTGGGCATGGATATAGCCCAGGTCGTCGATCGTACGGTACACACAGCAGTGTTTATCATCAGAACCGGGAATTGGCGGTACAAAAGGGTAAGAGCCTGTGGCCAGCACCAAGGTATCGTAGGCAAAGGTTTGGCCGCCTTTGGTGGTGACGATTTTGGTGTCGCGGTCAATGGCAGTTACCGGGTCGCCAAAGTGTCCGTCAATACCGTTCTGTTTGTAATAGTCGCGGGAAGTCAGAGCCAGGTCTTCCGCAGTGCGACCAGAAAAGTACTCGGACAGGTGAACCCGGTCGTATGCAGGGCGTGGTTCGCCGCCGATGACGGTAACTTTGAGTTCAAGGTCAGATTGCAACAGTTGTTCTACATAGTGGTGGCCAACCATGCCATTGCCGATAACTACGATCTTTTTCATGTCTGTTTTCCTGGTTGGCTTCAAGCGGCGTTGGACGCAGAAGCGGGCTGTTGTTGTTTGCTGTTGGTCGTGTCTGCGCTTTTTACCAGGCTGGGAGATGGTGTTTCCTGCGCCGGTTTTTCACTGGTTTGCGCCGGGTTGCGCTGTTTTTCGTACAAGAAGCTGAGCACTTCCTGGCGGTAGTGGTTGAATTGAGAGTCGTCCGCCAGAGTTACCCGGTTGCGCGGGCGTTCCAGCTTAATATCCAACACCTGGCCAATGGTGGCAGCGGGGCCGTTGGTCATCATGACAATGCGGTCAGACAGTAATACTGCTTCGTCTACGTCGTGGGTAATCATGATCACGGTGTTGCCCAAACGCTGTTGAATTTCCATCAGCGAATCTTGCAAGTGGGCGCGGGTGAGGGCATCCAGCGCTCCGAAAGGCTCGTCCATCAGCAAGACTTTGGGTTCCATGGCCAGGCAGCGGGCAATGCCCACCCGCTGCTTCATACCCCCGGATATTTCGCCGGGCAGCTTGTGCATGGCGTGGTCCATATGCACCAGGCGCAGGTTGTGTTCAACCCATTGGCGAATCTCTATTTTTGATTTGGTTTTTTTGAATACGCATTTCACCGCAAGCTCGACGTTTTGATACACGCTTAGCCAGGGCAAAAGAGCGTGGTTTTGGAAGACTACGGCACGATCCGGGCCTGGTTCGTCCACTTCTTTGCCCTGCAAAATAATGCCGCCTTCGGTGGCTTGATAGAGACCGGCAACAATATTCAGTACGGTGGATTTGCCGCAGCCAGAGTGTCCGATCAAGGAAATAAACTCGCCTTTATTAATGGCAAGATTGACGTTTTGCAGTGCACGAAAGGGCTTGCTATCGGTTGGGAATTCAATGCCAACCTGACTGATTTCCAAATAACGATTGCTCATTGTTTTAATCTCATTGTTTGTGCTTACAGGTTGGTGTGAATTAACGCAGTACGGCTTGTTTGTCCCAAGACACTTTCTTCTGTACTTGTAACATCAGGCGGTCCAGGAAGAAGCCAATAATGCCGATAACCAATACAGCGACCATGATGCGTCCCAGAGAGTTGGAAGAACCGTTTTGGAACTCGTCCCAAATGAATTTCCCAAGGCCGGGGTTTTGCGCCAACATTTCGGCGGCGATCAATACCATCCAGCCGGTCGCCAGCGACAAGCGCAGACCGGTAAAAATCATCGGGATAGCAGAGGGAATAACGATGGTTTTAATGCGCATGAAGGTGGAGAGGCGCAGTACGCGGCTCACATCTACCAGGTCGCGGTCAATGGCGGTAACGCCGACGATGGTGTTGATCACGGTGGGCCACAAGCAGCACAGTGAAACGGTAAACGCCGATGTCAAAAAGGCTTTTTCAAACCATGGGTCCTGGCTGGTGTACAGGGCAGAAACCACCATGGTGACAAGGGGCAACCATGCCAATGGCGAAACCGGTTTAAAAGTTTGGATGATGGGGTTAAACGCCCGGTATAGAGTGTCGTTCAACCCGCAGGCAATACCCAGGGGAATGGCGACAATAGAGGCGATTAAAAAGCCAAAACCCACGGTGTATAAGCTGGTAAAAATCTGGTCGATAAAGGTGGCTTTGCCGGGGTAGTTGCGTACTTTGATTTTTGCGTCTGGATTTTTGGCCAACTTTTTGGCGTTGCGTTTTTCCTGGCGCTGGTAAAACGCCGCTTCTTTGTCCCGTTCTCGGTTGTGTTCGGCGATCAGATTTTGAGTCTGTTCCCACACCTGCACCGGGCCGGGAAATTGGCCCAGTGACGTTTTTATGGAACCTGCGCCAACGTGCCAAAAAAATAGAAAAACGATAATGCCTAAAACCGGAAGCAGCACGTTCTTCGCCACACTGCTGGCGCTGAATTTGACATTTCTTTTGAACATGCTGGCCAGGTTTTCCACACTCGCTATAAATTCGCCAAGAGCCGTTTTTGTGGCTACGTCACTCATGCTGTTTCCTGTTTGTATTGCGTTACTGTCATTCTGAGCGAAGCGAAAAATCTCGAGATTGAGATCCTTCGCTTCACTCAGGATGACGGGTTCAAATATCGATTACTTGTTTTTCAAACCAATGGGAAATTTGTCGATGTACGCATTGGGCTCGCGACCGTCGTAGACGATGTTGTCAATAAAGTGTTTTTGCGGCGCGCGGAAGCCAGTTTCGCTGGCAAAATCCGGGAAGTCTTTCGCTTCAACATAGCCTTCGGCAATTAGCTCTTCGGCCGCCTGTTGGTAAATGTCTGGGCGGTATACGGTTTTCGCGGTGTCGAAGTAGAAACTGTCGGGCACCGCTTCGGAAATTTGTCCCCAGCGACGCATTTGCGTGAGATACCAAATGGCATCGGAGTAGTAGGGGTAGGTGGCGTTGTAGCGGAAGAAGACGTTGAAGTCGGGCACTTCGCGCTTGTCGCCTTTTTCGTATTCGAAGGTGCCTGTCATGCTGTTGGCGATGACTTCGTAGTCTGCACCCACGTATTCACTGCGGGACAAAATTTCCACCGCTTCCGGGCGATTGGCGTTGTTGTTGGCGTCCAGCCATTGCGCTGCACGAATGAGTGCTTTCACAACTCGAACACTGGTGTTGGGGTATTTTTCGGCAAATTCTTTGGTGATTCCGAAAACTTTTTCCGGGTTGTTTTTCCAGATTTCGTAATCGGTAATGACCGGTACACCAATGTCTTTAAATACCGCTTGCTGGTTCCAGGGCTCGCCCACGCAGTAACCAGAGATGGTGCCGGCTTCCAGTGTGGCTGGCATTTGTGGTGGCGGTGTAACAGACAGCAATGCTTGCGCATCAACCGTACCGCTGGTGTCGCCGTTTTGGGGTTCATAGAAGCCCGGATGAATATCGCCTGCGGCCAACCAGTATCGCAGTTCGTAGTTGTGGGTGGATACCGGGAATACCATACCCATTTTAAAGGGCTTGCCTTCGGCATTGAGTTTGTCGACAACCGGCTTCAAGTAGTCGGCTTTAATGGGGTGAACAGGTTTGCCATTTTCCATGGGAAGGTTGGCTTTCATTTGTTTCCAAATGTCTTTGGAAACGGTAATGCCGTTGCCGTTTAAATCCATACTGAACGGGGTAATGATGTGAGCTTTGGTACCGTAGCCAATGGTGGCGGCCAAGGGCTGACCGGCCAACATGTGGGCGCCGTCGAGTTTGCCGTCGATCACGCCGTCCAGTAGCACCTTCCAGTTCGCTTGGGCTTCGATGGTGACGAATAATCCCTCGTCTTCGAAGTAGCCTTTTTCGTAAGCGATAGCCAGCGGTGCCATATCGGTCAATTTGATAAAGCCAAACTTGAGTTCGTCTTTTTCGGGTTCTCCCAGTTCGCCATGGCAAACGCTGGCGGCGAGTATGCTGATGCCGCACGTCAATACTGCAGCGCAGCGGCGGGCGGAGCGTATCAGTCGGCGGGGTGCCAGCTTTGTCCGAATCTGTTTGCTCAACATGGTGCTTCTCCTGCAATTGAAATTTCGTGACTGCAAAAAAAAGCCTGCCAGAGAGAGGGGGACTCTCTGGCAGGCTTCATCGCCCAGGGTCGGGTAGCAGTGGTAATAATGTCTCTATTCGGGTTGTTGCAGGTAGCGTGCCAATTGATGGCTTCTTTATATTTTTTGAGATTAAGTTATTGATGTTAAATGACTATTTTCGTTTTTTGTGTCAGTTTGAAACGGTTTTTTAACCAATAGGTTATTGAGCGGTGTAATGAGGAAGTGAAGACTGCATTAAGATGGTGCGTTTGTTTTAAAGCTGCATGGGTGAGTTGGCACCAAAATAGTGCATTAATCGGTCTGTCTACCGCTCTCTGCCAAGGCGCTTGATAATGGCGGTGGCTACGTCTGGCATGGTTGCATTGGTTTTCATCGACAGGGTTCTTATTTGCTCGTGAGCTTGCTGCTCGGTGATGTTTTTGTGGGCCATCAACAGGCGCTTGGCTTGCTCGATAGGAGATATCTTTTCCAGTTTTGACAGGGTTTTTTCAAGTTCCCGGTGCAATGCCTGGCGGGATTCAAAGCGCGCGATGGCGGCGTGAACGATGGCAGATTCAGGGCGGTCGTCACTGAATCGCTCGGGAACATAAGCACACACTCCGGCCTGGGTTGCCTTGCGTATAAAAGCCGAATTTTCCTCCGGGCAGCAGACAATAACCGGCGTTGGTGCATATCGCTGAATGGCGGTCAGGTGCTCCAGTATTGATGGATCCGGTTGTTCGATGTCTATAAGCAGCAGGTCTGGCCGATGTTGCTGTAGCTGATGCATCAGTCCATTGGGGTTGGGCAGCAGTTCGGCAATATCAAAGGCTTTTTGACGGGTCTTTTTTTGGCGCTTGCCGCAATACGCATCGCTGACAACAACGACACGTATTGGCTTTTCCGGTGCTGATGTATTCATGGATCAGTAGGTCGCAGTGAGCGTCAGCCAGACTTTGTCGGTGTCGGTTGCAAAAGTATCCGCATCGTAAGATGCGTACTTCAATTGCGCAGACAGGCTGTCATTAATCGCGTATGTGGCCACCAGATTAAGCTCTGAACCCAGATCGGTATTTTGCTCCTCGGAATCAAAGCGGTGGTAGGCCGCCAGTACTTTCAGGCTTCCCAGTTTGGTGCTCGCCTGCAGGTAAACGTCTTCGATGCCTCCCGCCGGTGTGCCCAGAAATTTGTCACTCCAGCCCTGAAACTTGTGCAGCGTTGCCAGGGGAGTTCTGAAGGCGGCGTTGCCGTCGTCGCTGCCAAGGCGCTCGTAGCCAAGGGATACAGTGGTGTTGCTGAGTGGATAGCTGAGCTGCCCGCTGAAGTAATTGGCGGAGTAATCCACCGGGTTATCGCCAGCGTTACTTTGCCGGGCGAGAGTGGCGCCAATGGTGAATTTGCCAAGGCTGGTTTTGTAGTCGATGCCGAAGGTGTTGCTTGAGTTGGCGGGAGAATTGTCAAAATCCAGCAGATAGGCGAAAGCCTGAAACTGGTGGTTGCCGATAGGCTTGACTGTGGCGCCGATCAGGTGTGAATTTGAGTTCCAGCGCCTGGGTTGAACCGCGCTGTTGTCCGGCCCAAAGATTCGGTTAACCGCGTTTATGTAGCTGTATTGCAGCGAAACTGGCCCTGCTTCGACGGCTTTGACTGTCAGCGCATCGTAGGTTTGTTCATTCTGGCGCCAGCCCACTCCCCCCACAAAACGCTGGCTGCCAATCAAAATACGTTGCCTGCCAATCACAGTAGTTGCCAGGTCGCTTTTGTGTTCTACATACAATTGGTTGAGGT
Organism: Porticoccus sp. GXU_MW_L64; assembly: GCF_052983295.1. Classification (NCBI taxonomy): domain Bacteria; kingdom Pseudomonadati; phylum Pseudomonadota; class Gammaproteobacteria; order Cellvibrionales; family Porticoccaceae; genus Porticoccus; species Porticoccus sp. GXU_MW_L64. The sequence goes on from NZ_JBRKJK010000008.1 coordinate 123,308, forward strand.
CAGTGCCGGTGGGGTCGGCGACTATCGGGAATTGGGTATTGCCGTTGGTGGGGGTGCGATATTGCTCTGCGCCTATGGCGGATACATTGTCGACTTCACCTACAAGACGAAAGTTGTTGTATGTGGCGCTTTTGTAGCTGAGCCGGGACTTCAGGGTTGAGGCTTTGGCGGTATTTTCAATCCCCTGCTGGTCTACATATTCGTATCGGTAGCGGAAGTTGAGATCGAATTCTCCCTGGGTGAATAGTTCAGCCACGCTGTTGGCTTGCTCGGCATTTGCTGCTGGCAGGGCGGATAAAGTAACAGCGATGGTGGTTAGCTTTAACAGTGTATTGGGAGTCATGGTTTGATCACTCAAGTTGGGTATAAAACATCAAGCCCGCATATACGGGCTGTATATGCGGGCTTCGTTACCCGACGTATTGCGTAGTAGCCAAATACAAATCTCATGCCAAAAAAATAAATACTTGTTTTTCATTGTGTTATGAAGGTTTCGCTTTGGATTAAGGAGCGGCTGTGCACAGCCTTGGTGCAAAAAACAATCCCCAGATGCCATTCGCACCTCAAAATATTGGTTGCCAAAGGAACTTTACTGCGCTTGCTGGCTCAATAACTGCGCAAGGCCTGTTTGGTGTTGCACAGATTTTGATTTGAGTATTGACCAGTAATTTGTCTGCAAGACGAGGAGTGGAGAGTGAATTTTTTTAAAAGCAAAGTTGCCTTGTTAGCGCTGGTGATGGGTGTGGCCCCCTTGCAATTGGTTGAAGCCTCCGGTTCCGGCGGCTATGGCGGTGGTGGCAGTTCATTTCCGCAGCGCTCCCAGCCAAGGCCGGTAGATGCGGCTTACGAGCGCGGTAAAGCGTTGTTTAAGGGCCGTGAAAAAAGCTACGGTGATGTGCGTGTGTGCATGAACGACAGTGCAACCGGCGAGGCTGTGAAGGTGAAAAAGAAATTGCTGAAACCCTATAAGCAGGGCAAAGCACTGGATTTCGCCAACACTCTGCACAATTGCAATGTGCCAGAACAGAAAATCGTTGATGTGTACGGCCGCAATGATCTGGCGGCACTGGTGCACTACTTTAACAAGCGCTACAAGCTGAAACTGAAGTATTAACAGCGTCTTCTCAGCAATGGGGTGGTTGACGGATTGTCATCCACCCCTTTTTTTACCTTTCTGATAGTCCCCATCGCTGTCCCCAAAAATCTGAAGACGTGAATCTGGAGTGGTGTGCCGTGACCGTGGCCAGCAGGGGTGCTGGCCTCGAGCTTACACGGACGTACTTGCTGCGTGTCACGGCACGCCACTCGAGGTTCATGTCCGGCACTAATCTCGACGTCAAATTGGTAGCGGGTTTAACGTGTATTGGTGACTTTTTTATGGGGCAGCCGTGTCAAATCCCAAAACAAGGCAACGGCAATAACTCCAAATTCAATGGCCACTACCCAGCCCGGTTGTTGGTACAGGCCCAGCTCGGAGCCGGGCATATTGATTCCCGATGCATAGGCCAGCAATACAGCAACAGAGGCAGCCCAGGCCCAGCGACTTGGCCAGATAACCGCAAAGGGTAAAACCCACAATGCATACCAGGGGTTTAAAACCGGGCTAAACAGCAGTAACAGGCCAAACAGCCAGTCGCCCCGTGGCAATGTATAGACAGGTTTTTTCAGGTGTTGCCAGGCGTATATTGCCCACAGCAGGCAGAAGATGCTCAGCAAAATTATTTTCAATAATCCCGGCCCCACCGTTGGGCCCAGCAGTTGATAGATTGGTGCGTTGAACTGCCAATCTGCGGCCATGGCGCTTAGGCCCTGTGGCAATACTCCGCCGCTGATGGGCAGCCACAGAGCTGCCAGGGTCGCGCCAAACACCAGCCAGCTTCGCCACTGAAATCGCAACAACAGCGGCACCAGAATTAATGCAAATAGCTTTCCTGCAACGGCCAGTGCCAGGCAAATGGCTGTGCGTTGCCACTGCTGCCTTTGGGTGGTGATCAATGCGGCCAGCAACGGCACAATGGCGATAATGTCCGGGTGGGCGGTAAAAGCAAATTCTTTGATCGCCAGTGGACACCAGGCATATAGCAGCACTGAGCGCACGGGCGCCAGTTTCAGCAGCAACAATATTAACGCCATGTCCAACAGTGCAATGATGGCTTGCAGTGGCCATATTTCACCCGGGGCTATGGTGTGGCTGAGAGCGAAGATGTAGTGGTTGAGTGGGCCGTAAATGGTTTTGATGTTCGGGTGGTTGATGCCGTCCAGTAGATCCTCGTCGGTGTCAGACAGCTCATTCGAACCAAAAAATTCAGAGGGCGCCTGGGTGTATGGGGTGCCTGTTTCGACGAGCATGCGCCCATCCCACAAGAAGCGATAAAAGTCGTCTTCCATCACCGGGAAACTGGTAACACCAATTAACCGAAACAGTAACGCCCAGGCGATCACTGCTTTGATGCACAGCTGTTTTTCGCTGCTGTAGTGCCGCCACACCCAAAAACAGATCGCCGCACAACATCCGCTGACCACCCACAATTGCCACAGTGCCACACTGCCCTCGGTTTGTGATGACAGCGACAGGTAACTGTAAGCCAGAGCGGTCAACGCGCCTGCCAGGTGAAGGGGGAATTGTTTCGATGCGAGTACGGTTTTCATAACCTGACCATGATGGATGTTGAGTAAAAAAGTTCCGCAAAACTAAATGCCAAGACTACGGTCAAACCGCAGGTACTTAATGGGTGACGTACATTATGTTTGAACAAAAAACAGTTGCTGTTGTGATACCTGCCTACAACGAGTCAGAAGCCATTGGCGCAGTGGTGGCCGGGTTGCGACAGCTGAAAAATGACCAGGGCGAAGCTCTGGTGGATGATATCGTGGTATGCGATAACGCTTCTACCGACAACACAGCTGATATTGCCTGCGATGCCGGTGCGCGGGTGGTGTACGAACCTCGTCCCGGCTATGGAGTGGCTTGTCAGGCGGCCATCAAAGCATTGGACAGGCCAGATATTGTGGTGTTTGTGGATGGAGACCACTCCGTTCGCGCCAGCGAACTTGCCTTGCTGTTGGAGCAGCTTGAATGCAGCGAGCTGGTGATTGGTTCCAGAGTGTTGGGACGCTGTGAAAAAGGTGCCCTTACCACGCCCCAGCGTTTTGGCAATTGGCTGGCCAGTGTGCTGATTCGCTTGTTTTGGGGTGCACCGGTCACTGACCTCGGTCCGTTCCGGGCCATTCACTACCCGGCGCTACAGCGTCTAAATATGGAAGATATGGCGTTTGGCTGGACGGTAGAAATGCAGGTCAAAGCGCTGATACATGGATTTGATGTTGCCGAAGTGCCAGTCACTACCCTCAAGCGACTGGGTAAATCAAAAATCAGTGGCACCCTGAAGGGCGTAGTGGGAGCTGCCCGGGGCATATTGCACACCATCTTTTCATTATGGTGGCGACAGCGCAGAAGCAGTCTGCACGCTCGCCCTGTATCACACTGACACAACCTGGAGAAAATGCAGTGAAGTTGATAAAAACCGTTTCCATGGCTTTTTTGTTGAGTCTGTCCATGCTGGCCAATGCCGCACCCAAGGCAGAACTTTGGGGTATCTGGAACAGTTCCGACGAATCCAGTACAGAGGTGATTGACCACAGCCTGTGGCAACAGGTGTTGGACAAGTATTTGCGGGCCGACCACCCATCTGGCGTTAACCGTTTTGACTATGGTGCGGTGAATGAGGAAGGCGAAGAGCTGTTGGCGGATTATCTCGACTACCTTCAAGAGCTGGACCCAAGAAAATACAGCCGGGCAGAACAACAAGCGTACTGGATCAACTTTTACAACGCCCTCACCATTCAGCGCATGCTGGAGGCCTACCCGGTCAAGTCCATACTGAAAGTTGGCGGTGGCCTGTTTACCTGGGGGCCCTGGGATGACTCACTGGCGGAAGTGGCTGGTGAGGAGCTGACCCTCAACGACATCGAACACCGCATTCTGCGCCCTATCTGGAACGACCCGCGCCTGCACTTTGCCGTGAACTGCGCCAGCATCGGCTGCCCCAACTTACAAGCCGCCGCTTTTACCGCCGAAAACTCGGAACAGCTGTTGGCGTTGGGGGCGAAAGAATATCTGTCCCATAAGCGCGGAGCACACTTCGATAACAAAGGCCGCCTGGTGCTGTCGCAAATCTTCGAATGGTACGGGGTGGACTTTGGCGATTCGGAAAAACAAGTGATTGCCGCACTGAGCCAGTACGCCCCGGCGGAGCTGGGCGAGAAAATGCGCAACCACAAAGGCAAGGTGAAGTACGAATACGACTGGGATTTGAATAAGCCCTGATGCTGACTTTTGTCATTCTGAGCGCAGCGAAGAATCTGTTAGTGGTGAGATTCTTCGCTGCGCTCAGGATGACATTGAATGGATTGTGCCATTGGGTGCGATGGAGGCAATTAAATCAACGCAACAAATTCGACAACTTCGGATTGGGTTTTTCCGCCTTGCGATACAAGAGCCCGATATGGCCGATAGTTTGCGCCAACTCCGCACCGGTTTTGCTGCACACCTCATCCATCGCCTGCTTTTTTGCATCGCGGTCGCCGATGGCAAATTTCACTTTGATCAATTCGTGGTCGCTCAGTGCCCGCTCGATTTCCGCTAATACACCTTCGCTGACGCCGTTGCCGGCAACGGTGACTACCGGATTGAGATTGTGCCCCAGGCGGCGCAGGTGTTTTTTGTCGTCGTTGGACAGTGGCATAACTGTGGCCCCGTTATTAGCGTAAGAGGGTGCGACCCTGTATAGTGCGGCGCGCATTCTAACGGAAAACGCTTCCGAAAACCCGTTCAACTCCTTTTTGCGTTTTATGTCCCACAAGCCCGGTTCTGCGTCAGCGTCAGCGAAAACCAGTAAAGCCCGTTCCAAAAGTAGCGCGGGCTGGTTGCGCGAGCATGAATCTGATGTGTATGTACAGCGTTCCCGGGCGGATGGTTATCGCTCCAGGGCCAGCTACAAACTGTTGGAATTGTGTGACAAAGACCGACTGATTAGCCCCGGTATGACGGTGGTGGATTTGGGTGCAGCCCCCGGGGGCTGGTCCCAGGTGGCTGCGGAATTGGTGGCTGACAGCGGCACAGTAATCGCCTCGGATATATTGCCCATGGACAGTTTGGCGGGTGTTCAATTCGTTCAGGGTGATTTCACCGAAGACGAAGTTTTCGAGCGGATTATGGCGGTTGTCGACGATTTGCCCGTAGACCTTGTAATCTCCGATATGGCCCCCAATATGAGTGGTATGAAGGCGGTGGATCAGCCGCGGGCCATGTACCTGGTGGAGTTGGCCCTGGATATGGCAGACCGGGTATTGAAGCCCGGTGGCGCCTTTGTTGCCAAGGTATTCCAGGGCGAAGGTTTTGACAGTTGGTTGCAGGACGTGCGCCAGCGTTACAAGCGGGTGGTTACCCGCAAGCCCGATGCTTCCAGGGCGCGCTCCCGGGAGGTATATATTGTGGCACAGGGCTATACTGGTACTTATTAACCTCGCGCCGACTTTGTCGGCGTTGGCACATCCATGTGCCGAACTATTAACACTTCATATGTTTTACTGCCGTGTTAATAGGCACCCTTTAGGCATCGATTAAGAATTGGAAAAGAGGTCGGTTCGTTGAACGATATGGCAAAAAATCTCATTTTGTGGCTGGTAATAGCCGTTATCCTGCTGTCGGTATTTAACAATCTGGCGCCCACCAGTAATGTCTCTGAGCTGGATTATTCCGAATTTATCGACCAGGTGCGTGGCGGCCAGGTGAGCGAAGTGACCATTCGCGGGCAGATTATCGATGGTCGCAACGGCAGTGGCACTGCCTTCAAGGTGGTGCGCCCGGATGTGCTGGACATGAAGCTCATGGATGACCTTTACAACAACAATGTGAAGGTGCGTGCCGAAGAACCCGAAAAGCAGAGCATCTGGTCGCAGTTGCTGGTGGCATCGTTCCCCATTTTGCTGATTCTGTTTATCTTTATGTTCTTTATGCGCCAGATGCAGGGCGGTGCTGGCGGCGGCAAGGGCGGCCCCATGTCGTTCGGCAAGAGCAAGGCCAAACTGCTGTCTGAAGACCAGATCAAAACCAATTTCTCTGATGTGGCCGGCGTGGACGAAGCCAAAGAGGACGTTCACGAACTGGTGGAATTCCTGCGCGACCCAAGCCGCTTCCAACGACTGGGAGGCCGTATTCCCCGTGGTGTATTGATGGTGGGCCCTCCCGGTACCGGTAAAACCCTGTTGGCCAAAGCCATTGCTGGCGAGGCCAAAGTGCCGTTCTTCTCCATTTCCGGTTCCGACTTTGTGGAGATGTTCGTGGGCGTGGGCGCATCCCGCGTGCGCGACATGTTCGAGCAGGCCAAAAAGCAATCTCCCTGCATTATCTTTATTGATGAAATCGACGCCGTAGGCCGTCACCGTGGCGGTGGCTGGGGCGGCGGCAACGACGAGCGCGAACAGACCCTCAACCAGTTACTGGTGGAAATGGACGGTTTTGAAGGCAACGAAGGCGTTATTGTGATCGCTGCCACCAACCGCGCCGATGTGTTGGATAAGGCCCTGTTGCGTCCGGGCCGTTTCGACCGCCAGGTGTATGTCAGCCTGCCGGATATCCGTGGCCGCGAGAAAATCCTGCAAGTGCATGTGCGCAAAGTGCCGGTGGACGACAACGTAGACCTGCGAGTGGTTGCCCGCGGTACCCCGGGCTTCTCTGGTGCTGACCTGGCTAACCTGGTGAACGAGGCCGCCCTGTTTGCCGCGCGAGCGGACAGGCGCCTGGTGTCCATGGAAGAATTTGAAAAGGCCCGCGACAAAATCATGATGGGTGCCGAACGCCGCTCTATGGTGATGAATGAAAAAGAAAAGGAAAACACCGCCTATCACGAAGCGGGCCACGCCATTGTTGGCCGCCTGATGCCGGATCACGATCCGGTGCATAAAGTCACTATTATTCCTCGCGGCAGGGCTCTTGGTGTTACCCAGTTCCTGCCAGAAGAAGACAAGTACAGCCTGAGCAAACGCCAGTTGGAAGGCCAGCTGTGCAGCTTGTTTGGTGGGCGTATTGCCGAAGAGCTGACACTGGGAGCTGATGGTGTCACCACCGGAGCCTCCAACGATATCGAGCGCGCCACCCAAATGGCTCGCAATATGGTTGCCCGCTGGGGCTTGTCAGATGCCATGGGGCCGCTGCTCTACGGTGAAGAAGATGCTCAAATGCCCGGTGGCGGCAATTCCAATTACTCCGAGGAAACCTCTCGGGAAATTGATAAAGAAGTGCGTCAGCTTATTGATCGCTGCTACTCCCAGGCGGAAAAACTGCTCAAAGACAATATGGACATTCTGCATGCCATGAAAGATGCATTGATGGAATACGAGACCATCGATGCGGAGCAAGTGGATGACTTGATGGCCCGCAAGCCAGTGCGTCAACCCAGTGGTTGGCAGGACAACGACCTGGATGGTGGTTCGTCTGCCGGTGGAAAAGCCGCCTCTGAAGTCAAGTTGGATGACGATGCAGATAAGCCGCTGGATGATGGATCTGCTGATCCGGTCAAGTAAGCTGTTTGCCTAAATACTTCACGTCATTGCGAGACAAATCGGCAGGGAAGCCGAAGTCTATTTGTCTCGCAATGACGATTTTGTTTCCAGGGGTAGGGTCAGGGGCAAGTAATTATGGCAGAGCTGCGATTAACATCTCACCCGCCCCAAATTATGGGCATCCTCAATGTGACCCCGGATTCATTTTCCGATGGCGGCCAGCTTTATCATCATCAGCACGTTAATCTGGATCGCGTCCTCCGCACCGCAGAGCAAATGGTGGCGGATGGCGCCGGTATTCTCGATATTGGCGGTGAATCCACCCGGCCCGGAGCGGCTCCGGTGTCTGTTGATGAGGAGCTGGACCGAGTGATTCCGGTGGTTGAAGCACTTGCGCAGCGGCTCGACGTGGTGCTGTCGGTAGATACCAGTAGCCCGCCAGTGATAACAGCAGCGGCGGCAGCCGGTGCGGGGTTGATAAACGATGTGCGCGCACTGCAACGGCAAGGTGCCTTGCAAGCGGCGGCGGCTACCGGGCTGCCCGTGTGCCTGATGCATATGCAAGGTGATCCCGGCTCCATGCAGGCGGACCCACAGTATGGGGATGTGGTGCAGGAGGTGATGGATTTTCTCGACCAGAGAGTGGCCGATTGCCTGGCAGCGGGGATCGAGCAAAACAAGATTGTGCTGGACCCGGGTTTTGGCTTCGGCAAAACACTGGCACACAACCTGGCGTTGTTTCGCGCGCTGCCTTCACTGGCTGCCCGCGGTTTGCCCGTTCTGGTGGGGGTGTCTCGCAAGCGAATGATAGGCACTATACTCAGCGACCAGGGTGTAGAACGGAATGTAAACGAACGTTTGCTGGGCAGCGTTACACTGGCGCTGCTGGCGGCACAGCGCGGTGCTGCGATATTGCGGGTTCACGATGTCAAACAAACCGCTGACGCATTGCGAATGTGGGCAGCGATAGAAAATAACAGCGAATAATAGAGGTTCCCCTGATGGGTGCAAAACGCAAATATTTTGGTACCGACGGCATACGCGGTACGGTTGGTGAGGGGCCGATAACAGCGGATTTTGTCATGCACCTGGGCTGGGCTGTAGGCAAGGTGTTTGGTGCCCAGGCCGAGGGCCGCAAGCTGATATTGATCGGCAAAGACACCCGGGTGTCTGGCTACATGTTTGAATCTGCCCTGCAAGCGGGCCTGATTGCCGCCGGCGTGGATGCGGGGTTGTTGGGCCCCATGCCAACCCCCGCCATTGCCTACCTGACTCGCACTTTTCACGCCCAGGCGGGTATTGTGATCAGCGCATCCCACAACCCTTTCCAGGATAATGGCATCAAGTTCTTTGCTGCCGACGGTTGCAAACTGCCCGACGAAGTTGAGTTGGAAATCGAACGCTACCTGGATCAACCCATGGTGACCGAACAGTCCAGCGAGCTGGGCCGGGCTGAGCGTATTTCTGATGCCGCTGGTCGCTACATCGAATTTTGCAAGGGTGTCTTGCCGAGAGATTTTGTGCTCACTGGTCTGCGCATGGTGGTGGATTGCGCCAACGGCGCCACCTACCATATTGCCCCCAATGTGTTTAAAGAACTGGGTGCTGAAGTCATCGAACGGGCAGTGACGCCCAATGGCGTCAACATCAACCTCAATTGTGGTTCCACCAAACCGGTAGAATTGCAAAAAGCTGTTGTGGATCAGGGGGCTGACCTGGGTGTTGCTTTTGATGGTGACGGCGATCGCCTGGTGTTTGTGGATCACCGCGGCGAGCTGGTGGATGGGGACGAAATTCTCTACATCATCGCCAACCACCGTCAAAAAAATGGACACGGTTGCAGCGGTGTTGCCGGCACCTTGATGAGCAACTTCGGTTTGGAAAAAGCCTTTCAGCAATTGGACGTGCCATTCCAGCGCACCCAGGTGGGCGACCGCTACGTTATCGAGGCCATGAAGCAGAACGGCTGGACACTGGGCGGTGAGAACTCCGGCCATATCGTTTGTTCCGATGTCACCACCACCGGGGATGGCATTGTCTCTGCGCTGCTGGTGCTGCATGCCCTGCGCGACAGTGGCGACAATCTGCATCAGCTCAAACAGGGTATGAGCAAGTATCCACAGACTATGGTGAACGTACGCATCGACGAGAAAGTTGACCTGGCGGATTACCCGGTGATCAGCGAGGCGGTGGCGCAGGCGGAGGCTGACCTGGCGGATAGTGGCCGGGTGCTGCTGCGACCTTCTGGAACCGAGCCGTTAATCCGCGTGATGGTGGAAGGGGAAGACAAGCAGCAGGTGGATCGTCTGGCGGATCAAGTGGCTGCCGTGGTGGAAAAAACACTCTGCCCGGAAGACGATTGAACAGTCACGGATTGAGGTCAACATTAAAGTGCTGTAAAGCGCTTGCGGCACCGGGGCAACTCCGCTAAGATTTGCGCCCTTTTCGGCACCCCCGACTTTATCCCGAGCAACTTGAGAACGACGCCATGCGTAAATCACTGGTGGCTGGTAACTGGAAAATGCACGGCAGTGTTCAATCCGTTGAAGCGCTCTGTGCAGGCATTGTTGCCGATGTCGGGAGTGTGGGGGATGTAGAGGTACTGGTGTGCCCACCGACGGTGTTTATTCCGTCCGTACTGCAAATGACAGCTGACTCAGCGGTTGCAGTAGGTGGCCAGACTGTCAGCGAGCACAACCAGGGTGCCTATACCGGCGAAATTGCCGCCGATATGCTCAAGGGTATTGGCTGCCAGTACGTCATTATCGGCCACTCTGAGCGCCGAGCGCTGTACGGGGAAACCAATAGCATTGTGGCGGAAAAATTTGTTGCTGCCGAGGCCGCTGGCCTGACGCCTATTCTTTGTGTGGGCGAGACGCTGGAGCAGCGAGAGCAGGGAAAAACCCTGGAAATTGTCGGTGAACAATTGCAGGCGGTGATGGATCGCGCCGGTGCCGATAAAGTGGCTGCAGCGGTGGTTGCCTACGAACCGGTATGGGCCATAGGAACCGGTGTTACCGCCACCCCCGAACAGGCTCAGCAAGTGCACGGGGCTATCCGTCAGCAATTGGGTGAAGCGGGCGCTGATACACGAATTTTGTACGGTGGTAGTGTCAAGTCCAGCAATGCCACAGAAATATTTGCCCAGCCAGACATCGACGGTGCACTGGTGGGTGGCGCATCACTGGATGCAAATGAATTTTTAAAGATTTGCCAACAGGCATAAAGACATGACTGAAAATCTGATACTTGTTTTTCACGTACTGGTGGCCCTGGCCATTATTGGCCTGATCCTGCTGCAGCAGGGCAAGGGTGCAGAAGCTGGCGCTTCATTTGGTGCCGGTGCTTCGCAAACCATTTTTGGCAGCTCCGGCAGCTGGAATTTCTTCAGCAAAATGACCGCTATTCTGGCTACAGTATTTTTTGTCACCAGCCTGACTTTGGCTGTGGTTGCCAAAAATAACCTGCAGGTTGATGACCAACCCACCCCCGGCCTGGTGGTGGAAGATGAACAACCGGTGGAAACAGACATCCCTGTTGTGGACCAATCTGTTGAAGCAGCGGAAGACGACATTCCGCAAGTGGAAGAAGAGTCCAGCAAGTAATGACAGTTTATGCCCAAGTGGTGGAATTGGTAGACACGCTATCTTGAGGGGGTAGTGGCGCAAGCCGTGCCGGTTCAAGTCCGGCCTTGGGCACCATTTTGAAACCGCTCTATAATGGGCGGTTTTTTCGTTTTTGCCGCAGTCATAATATTTCCATTTATCACTAAAAAATCCCTGCTAAAGTGCTTGACCGAGTAATGGCTGCTCCCTATAATTCGCAGCCTCTTGAGCAGGGCGTGGTTGGTTTCAAGTACGTTTCTCAAGTCCGGTGCGGGGTGGAGCAGCCTGGTAGCTCGTCGGGCTCATAACCCGAAGGTCGTCAGTTCAAATCTGGCCCCCGCTACCAACTATTCAGCGTTAGTGTTTATACATTAACGCAAACGTTGAAGCCCCATTTATGGGGCTTTTTCGTAGCTAAAGGGATGGGTTTTACAGGATGTTGCAGTAAGGGCCGTTGGCCCTTTTTTTGGCTTTGGACGTTGCGATTTTTGATGAATGCCAAAAGTGATCAGCTGAAACAGCTTTTTGATCCGGTGGTGGATGCCCTGGGTTGTCAGCTGTGGGGGTTGGATTTACTGCCCCAGGGCAAACATATGCTGTTGCGCATTTTTATCGACAAGGCCGATGGTGTCGGTGTGGATGATTGCGAGCGGGTGAGCCGGCAGGTGAGCAGCCTGCTGGATGTGGAAGACCCCATCAGCGGTGAATATACCCTGGAGGTGTCGTCGCCGGGTGCGGATCGTCCGCTGTACACCCTGGCTCAGTGTGAACAATTTATTGGTGAAAGCGTCAGTATCAAACTGCGCTTTCCCTATGAAGGCCGTCGCAATTTCAAGGGCTTGTTAAAAGGCATTGAAGGCGACGAAATAGTGGTGGAAGTGGATAATCACGAATATCTGTTTCCATTCGACGGTGTTGAAAAGGCAAATATTATTCCCCGTTTTTAACCAAGCGGAGTGTTTGTGAGGCACGGAAATGAGTAAAGAAATTTTGATGGTTGCGGAAGCGGTGTCCAATGAAAAGGGCGTTTCCCGCGATATTATTTTTGAGGCCATGGAGCAAGCCTTGGCCACCGCCACTAAAAAGCGTTACGACGAAGACGCCACCATCCGTGTGGTGATCGACCGCGAAACCGGCGACTACGAAACATTTCGTTCCTGGGAGGTGATGCCAGACGACGAAATGGCAGAACTGGGCACCCAGTTCACCACCGAAGAAGCTGCTGAAAAAGACACGACTTTGAAAGTGGGCGACGTTTACGAAGAACAGGTGGAAAACATCGGTTTTGGCCGCATCGCCGCGCAAATCGCCAAACAGGTAATCGTGCAAAAAGTGCGCGATGCCGAGCGCGCGTTGATTGTGGATGAATTTCGCAACCGGGTTGGTGAGCTGCTGGCCGGTACGGTAAAGAAAGTAACCCGCGACCACATTGTTGTTGACCTTGGTAACAACGCCGAAGGTTTGTTGCCTCGCGAGGAACTGGTAGGCCGGGAAATTTTCCGCGTCAACGACCGGGTGCGTACCCTGTTGATCGCCATTCGCGAAGAGAATCGCGGCCCGCAATTGCTGCTCAGCCGCGCTTGCAACGACATGCTGATCGAACTGTTCCGCATTGAAGTGCCAGAAATTTCCGAAGAAGTGATCGAAATTCGCGGTGCCGCCCGCGACCCCGGCTCACGCGCCAAGATCGCGGTAAAAACCAACGATGGTCGCATCGATCCGGTGGGTGCTTGCGTGGGCATGCGCGGTGCACGGGTGCAGGCGGTCTCCAATGAACTGGACGGCGAGCGCGTGGACATCGTGTTGTGGGACGACAATCCGGCTCAGTTGGTGATCAACGCCATGGCCCCGGCGGAAGTAGAGTCCATTATCGTCGACGAAGACGCCCGCTCCATGGACGTGGCGGTGGACGAGGAAAACCTGGCCCAGTCCATCGGTAAAGGCGGTCAGAACGTGCGCCTTGCTTCCGAGCTGACCGGCTGGAAGATCAACGTCATGTCTCTGGATGAGGCGGAGGAAAAACAACAACAGGAATCCTCCAACTTTATGGAAACCTTTATGGAACAGTTGGACGTGGACGAAGACGTTGCCGCTGTTCTGGTTGACGAAGGCTTTACCAGCCTGGAAGAAGTGGCTTACGTGCCTCTGGAAGAAATGGCCCAGATTGAAGGCTTCGACGAAGACATTGCCGAAGAACTGCGCGCCCGCGCCAAAAATGCGCTGTTGACCCTGGCGCTGGCCAGCGAAGAGCAAATCGCCGGTGTCGAACCCGCGGAAGACCTGCGCACCATGGACGGCATGACCGACGAACTGGCACGCAAACTGGCGGCCAACGGCATCGTCACCATGGAAGACCTGGCGGAACAGGCCATCGACGAACTGCTGGAAATTGAAGGCATTGACCCGGTACAGGCCTCCGACCTGATTATGACCGCCCGCGCGCCATGGTTTGCCGAAGCGGAAGACGAATAAAGCGGCAGCAATACGCAGAATTGGGCCCGATACAGGGCAACTAGCCCGATAGCGGGCAACGACTAAATACTGAGGAATACAAATGGCAGAGGTGACTGTAAGCGAACTCGCTAAAGTGGTTGGCGTTAGCGCGGATCGTCTGCTCAAGCAAATGCAGGAAGCGGGCCTGAAACAGACCGCAGAAAGCGATGTGGTGGCTGACGAAGAAAAGCAAACCCTGCTGGCGTACCTGAAAGGTCTGCACGGGGAGAGCACCCGCGAGCCGAAAAAAATCACGCTCAAGCGCAAAACTGTCAGCACCCTGAAAGCGGGCGCGGGCAAAAAAGCCGTGGCAGTTGAGGTGCGTAAAAAGCGCACTTACGTGAAACGCAGTGACGAAGAAATCGCAGCCCAGGCGGAAGCGGAAGAAAAAGCCCGCGAACTGGAACCGGCCCCCAGCGTACTGGATGACGCGGAAGCCAAGCGCGTAGCCGCACTGGAAGCCCGCCGCCAGGCTCAGCAGGAAGCCGAGGAACAGGCGCGCCTGAAAGCGGAAGAAGAGCAGCGCAAGGCGGAAGAAGAAGCGCAGTTGAAAGCCGCTGAACTGGAAAAAGCCGAAGCCGCAAAAACCAAAAAGCAATTCTCTGAACCCGCTGCCCCGGCACCGGCTGAAGAAGAGAAAAAACCGGCCAAGAAGAAATCCCGTCTGGCTCCCAAAGTGGACAAAAACAAAAACCCGGTGGCGCTGGCCGATGACCTGGACGAAGTAAAAGGCATTGTGAAAACCCCGCGCCTGAAAACCAGCCGCAAAGCCGCCGCCAGCAAACCCATCAAGCTCAAGGGCGACAACAAGCACAAGTTCAAACGCCCCACGGAAAAAATTGTTCACGAAGTGGAACTGCCGGATGAGATTCAAGTGGGCGAGCTGGCCCAGAAGATGGCCGTTAAAGCCGGTGTGGTGATCAAAGAACTGATGAAAATGGGCACCATGGCCACCATTAACCAGAGCATCGACCGCGACACCGCCACTCTGGTAGTGGAAGAACTGGGCCACACCCCGATTGCGGTTTCCGCCAACGCGGTGGAAGACGAACTGGCCGCGGTACTGGCTGGCATGAGCGAAGCGGCGGCGGAAGAATCCCGTGCCCCGGTCGTTACCGTTATGGGCCACGTGGACCACGGTAAAACCTCGCTGCTGGACTACATTCGCGAAAGCCGCGTGGCCTCCGGTGAAGCCGGTGGCATTACCCAGCACATCGGCGCCTACCACGTAAATACGCCCAAAGGCATGGTGACCTTCCTGGATACGCCGGGCCACGCCGCCTTTACCGCCATGCGCGCCCGCGGCGCACAGTCTACCGATGTGGTGATTCTGGTGGTGGCTGCCGACGATGGCGTGATGCCGCAAACGG
Source organism: Porticoccus sp. GXU_MW_L64 (assembly GCF_052983295.1). Lineage (NCBI taxonomy): Bacteria > Pseudomonadati > Pseudomonadota > Gammaproteobacteria > Cellvibrionales > Porticoccaceae > Porticoccus > Porticoccus sp. GXU_MW_L64. The sequence goes on from NZ_JBRKJK010000008.1 coordinate 138,339, forward strand.
AAGAAGCCATTCAGCACGCCCGCGCTGCCGGGGTGCCACTGGTGGTGGCCATTAACAAAATGGACAAAGAAGGTGCCGACCCGGATCGCGTGACCAACGAACTGTCCGCCAAAGATGTAATCCCGGAAGACTGGGGTGGCGATACGCAGTTTATCCACGTATCCGCCCACACCGGTCAGGGCATCGACGAACTGTTGGAAGCGGTGCTGCTGCAGTCGGAGCTGATGGAACTCACCGCCCCGGTAGACGGCCCCGCCAAAGGGGTGATTGTGGAAGCGCGCCTGGATAAAGGCCGCGGTGTGGTGGCCACGGCGCTCATTCAGGCCGGTACCCTGAACAAAGGCGACTACGTACTGGCTGGCGAGAGCGCCGGTAAAGTGCGCGCCATGGTGGACGAAAACGGCAAGCCCATTCAAAACGCTGGCCCGTCCATTCCGGTAGAGATTCTCGGCTTGGATGTGGCCCCGGATGCCGGTGAAGAATTTGTGGTGGTTGCCGACGAGCGCAAGGCCCGGGATGTGGCCGAGCACCGCCAGCAAAAAGCCCGCGAAGAACGCCAGGCCCGCCAGCAGGCGGCCAAGCTGGAAAGCATGTTCGCCACCTTTGAAGGCAACGAGAAGAAAGTGCTGCCGGTGGTTTTGAAAACCGACGTGCGCGGCTCCCTGGAAGCCATCATCTCCTCGCTGGCAGATTTCGCCAACGACGAAGTGGCGGTGGAAGTGGTGTCTTCCGGTGTCGGTGGTATCACCGAATCCGACATGAACCTGGCGCTGACGTCTGGCGCCGTAGTGATGGGCTTTAACGTGCGCGCCGATGCCTCTGCCCGCCGCCTGGCGGAAGCAGAAAACATCGACCTGCGCTACTACAGCATCATTTATCAATTGCTGGACGAAGTGAAGCAGGCCCTCAGCGGCATGCTGGCGCCGGAGGAGAAAGAAGAAATTGTCGGTATCGCCGAAGTGCGCGATGTATTCCGCTCTCCCAAACTGGGCGCCATTGCCGGTTGCATGGTGGTGGAAGGCACTTTGTACCGCAGCAAGCCCATTCGCGTATTGCGGGACAACGTAGTGATTTACGAAGGCGAGCTGGAATCCCTGCGCCGCTTTAAAGACGATGTGCAAGACGTGCGCAACGGTATGGAATGTGGCATCGGCGTTAAAGACTACAACGACGTCAAAGTGGGTGACCAGATCGAAGTGTTCGATATCGTTCAGGTGGCGAGATCGCTGTAATCCGTTGGACGTTCGATGTTGGACGAATCGCACTAGCTGGTTTGTCGTCGAACGTCCAACATCGAACGTCAAACGAGCTTTTAGATGACTGACTACAGCCGCACTCAACGCATTTCTGACGCCCTGCAGCGCGAGCTGGCGGTGTTGATTCGCGACGCAATTCGCGATCCCCGGGTGGGCATGGTCAATGTTACCGGCGCGGAAGTCAGCCGCGACCTGTCCCACGCCAAAGTGTTTGTCACCTTTGTGGGCCATGAAACCGAAGCGGATTCCCGCAAAGCGGCGGAAGTGCTTAACGGTGCTGCCGGCTTTTTGCGCAATCAGGTGGCCCGCAGTATGGAGTTGCGCGCCACGCCCAAGCTGCGCTTTGTCTACGACAAGAGCGTGCGTTACGGCCAGAACCTGGAAGCGTTGATTGAAAAAACCGTGTTTGATGACGCCAAAAGGCGTCAGGCCACGGACAGCGACGGAGACTGACCAGTTGGGCAGACGTAGACGTCAGCGCGGCCGACCGGTAAGCGGTGTATTCCTGTTGAACAAGCCCTCGGGCATGAGTTCCAACGATGCCCTGCAGCGGGTCAAATATCTGATGTTCGCCGACAAAGCCGGGCATACCGGCAGTCTCGATCCACTGGCTACCGGTGTATTGCCCATTTGCCTGGGAGAGGCCACCAAGTTTTCCCACTTTTTGCTGGATTCGGACAAAGGCTATCGCGCCACATTCCGTTTTGGCATCCAGACGGAAACCGGCGACAGCGATGGTGATATCGTGGCGCAACAAAGCGCTGCCAGGCTGACTAAAAAGATGGTGGAAAAAGCCATCGAGCCGTTTCGTGGCGACATCATGCAAGTGCCGTCCATGTATTCGGCGCTCAAGCACAATGGCGAGCCGCTGTATAAATTGGCCAGGCAGGGCATTACCGTAGAGCGCGAAGCGCGGCCTTGTACTATTTTTCAGTACGACCTGCTCGACTTTCGTTCAAGGGAAGGTCGAGCCGGCGAAATCGCCGAAGCGGATGTCTTTGTGCACTGCACGAAAGGCACTTACATCCGTACCCTGGCGGAAGATTTGGGCGAGGCGCTGGGTGTGGGTGCTCACGTATCCATGTTGCACCGCACCCAGGCGGGGCCGTTTTTTGAAGACGATGCCACCTCCCTGGACGAGTTGGAGCGCCTGCGAGAAGGCAAGCGCGGCGAGGATATGGATTACCTGCTCAAGCCCACCGAGGCAGCGGTAGATGATCTGCCCGGTTTTGATTTGCCAGAGGATGTGGCGTTTTATTTGAAAAAAGGCCAGCCGGTAATCTGCCCGCAGGCCTATCGCGACGCAGAAGAAGGCGATATAGTGCGCCTCTTTGTGGAAGACGGCCCCTTTTTGGGGGTTGGCGAAGTTCTTGATGACGGCATGGTGGCCCCGCGCCGTTTAGTTGTTGGACGTTAGATGTTAGACGTTGGACGAGCGGCTCCGGCCCAGAATCGTCGAACGTCCCGCATCAAGCGTCAAACATTAGGCAGTCTGTAAATATGCGCGGACTGCCTGAATCCACGGTTGGACGTTAGAGGTTCGACGTTAGACGCATGGCACTGAGCCAGATTCGTCGAACGTCCAACATCAAACGTCGAACCCCAATTAACCGCATATTAAAGAGGAAAATATCATGGCACTAAGTGCACAAGAAAAAGCAGCTATTGTTGCTGAACACGGCAAAGGCGAAGGTGATACCGGTTCCCCCGAGGTTCAGGTTGCCCTGCTGACCGCCAACATCAACAAGCTGCAAGGTCACTTTGGCGATCACAAAAAAGACCACCACTCCCGTCGTGGTTTGATTCGCATGGTAAACCAGCGTCGCAAGTTGCTGGATTACGTAAAGGGCAAAGATGTCGAACGCTACGCTGCGCTGATCAAAAAGCTCGGTTTGCGTCGCTAAGACTGGCACCTGCGGCTCCCTTTCGGGGGCCGCAGTTGTTTTATAAAAACCAAACCGATCCCAAACTGAATAAGTGTGCTGATCGAGTTACCTATGGCTGCTTTCACCCTCCGTCATTGCGAGGAGCCGAAGGCGACGCGGCAATCTCCTGGCTGTCACGAGATTGCTTCGCTTCGCTCGCAATGACGAATAGGGGGAGTTGTCATAGGTAACCCGAGCAGCAAAAACACCGCAGCTGCGGGATCAAAAAATACAGGAAAATGTAATGACTCCTACCATTAAAAAATTCCAATACGGAAACCACACCATCACCCTGGAAACTGGCCGCGTTGCGCGCCAGGCCAGCGGAGCGGTAATCTGCTCCATGGACGACACTGCGGTACTTTGTACCGTTGTTGGCGCCAAGCAAGCCAAGCCCGGCCAGGACTTTTTCCCGCTGACCGTGAACTACCAGGAAAAAGCCTACGCCGCCGGTAAAATCCCCGGTGGTTTCTTCAAGCGCGAAGGTCGCCCTTCTGAAAAAGAAACTCTGACCTCCCGCCTGATCGACCGCCCCATCCGCCCGCTGTTTCCCGATGGCTTCAAAAACGAAGTGCAGGTGGTTTGTACGGTAATCTCCGCCAACAAAAACATCGACCCGGACATTCCCGCCATGATCGGTGCGTCTGCGGCGCTGGCTATTTCCGGTGTGCCCTTTAGCGGCCCCATCGGTGCCGCCCGGGTTGGCTTTAGCCAACAAGACGGCTACCTGCTGAACCCCACCTACAGCGAGCTGCAAGGCTCGGTGCTGGACATGGTGGTTGCCGGCACCAAAGAAGCGGTGCTGATGGTGGAATCCGAAGCCAAAGAACTGCCGGAAGACCTGATGCTGGGCGCGGTACTGTTCGCTCACCAGGAAATGCAGGCAGTGATTCAGGTAATCGAGCAACTGGTTGCCGAAGTGGGCAAACCCCGCTGGGACTGGCAGGCGGCGGAAGTTAACGCCGACCTGAAAACCGCCCTCAACCAGAAAGTGGGCGCAGATCTGGCTGCCGCTTACACCATTATCGACAAGCAAGAGCGCGTTACCCGCGTAAACGAATTGCGCGATGCGGCTGTTGAAGCCCTGTCAAGCGACGAAGAAGGTGGCGTTGCCGCTGACACTGTGGGTGACTACTTCAAGAAACTGGAAAAAGAAATCGTTCGTGGCCGCATTATTGCCGGTGAACCCCGCATCGATGGCCGCGACAGCAAAACCGTTCGCGGCATCAACGTGGAAGTGGGCCTGCTGCCCAACGTGCACGGCACGGCTTTGTTCACCCGTGGTGAAACTCAAGCCATTGCCACCGCTACCCTGGGGGCGGTACGTGATGCGCAGATCATCGACGCCCTGGAAGGGGAGCGCAAAGACCCGTTCATGCTGCACTACAACTTCCCTCCCTATTCCGTGGGCGAGTGTGGTCGCATCGGCTTTACCGGCCGTCGTGAAGTGGGCCACGGCCGCCTGGCGCGCCGCGGTATTGCTGCGGTACTGCCGAACGTTGAAGAATTTCCCTACACCATTCGCGTGGTATCGGAGATTACCGAATCCAACGGCTCCAGCTCCATGGCCTCCGTATGTGGCGCTTCACTGGCGTTGATGGACGCTGGCGTGCCTCTGAAAGCACCGGTTGCCGGTATTGCTATGGGCCTGGTGAAAGAGCAGAGCGGATTTGCGGTACTCACCGATATTCTCGGCGACGAAGACCACTTGGGTGACATGGACTTTAAAGTGGCCGGTACCGCCAAAGGCATTACCGCCCTGCAAATGGACATCAAGATCGAAGGCATCAACGAAGAAATCATGGAAATCGCCCTGGAGCAGGCCCTGCACGCCCGTCTGCACATCCTCGGCGAGATGAACAAAGTGATCGACAGCGGCCGTGAAGCGGTGGCGGAAAGCGCCCCGCGCTTCTCCACCCTGAAGATCGACCCGGACAAGATTCGCGATGTCATCGGTAAAGGCGGCGCAACTATTCGTGCCCTCACCGAAGAAACCGGCGCTTCCATCGACATCGAAGACGACGGCAGCATCCGCATCTACGCCGCCGACAAAGAGTCCCTGGACCTGGCAGTCTTCAAGATTGAAGAAATCACCGCCGAAGCGGAAATCGGCAAAATCTACCAGGGCACCGTGGCCCGCATTGTCGACTTCGGCGCCTTCGTCACCATCATGCCTGGCACCGACGGCCTGGTGCACATTTCTCAAATCGCCCAAGAGCGAGTTGAGAAAGTCACCGACTACCTGCAGGAAGGTCAAACCGTTCCTGTCAAGGTACTGGACGTGGACGCCCGCGGCCGCATCAAGCTGACCATGAAAGACATTCAGCAGGAAGGTGCGGAAGCACCGGCTGAGGACGCGCCGCAGGGGGAGTAACTTTCTCCAGTGCGTGACAAAAAACGGGGCTGCGGCCCCGTTTTTTGTGGCTGGATGTCGGATGTCAGAAGTCGGACGCTGTGTCAGATATGGCTCAATTGATTGGCAAGTGATGTCATTGCGAGTCGCTCAGTGACGTGGCAGTCTCGTGGCTTGTATCCCGCAATCAGGCTTACCTTATGCAATTCGCCAACCGCTGCCGCGGCATTACTTCCTTTAAAGCCATGGACATTCTCGCCGCCGCCATGGAGCTGCAAGCTCAGGGGCGGGACATTGTGCGTATGGAAGTGGGGGAGCCGGCGTTTGCTACACCGCAGCCGGTGCTTGAAGCAGCTCAGCAGGCCATGGCAGCGGGGCATACCAAGTACACCGCGGCCTGTGGTATTCCCCAATTGCGCGAGGCGGTGGCGGAGTTATACCAACGCCGTTATGGAGTGGCCGTAGCGCCTGAACGGGTGATCATTACCACCGGCAGCAGTGCCGCGCTGGGTATGGTATGCGAGCTGTTGTTAAACCCTGGTGATGGCTTACTGCTTTCCGACCCCGGTTACCCCTGTAATCCCAACTTCGTGCGCCGCCTGGATGCCGAGCCGCAGTCGGTACCAGTGGATGCGAGTAACCATTTTCAGCTGACCGCAGAGTTGGCTCGCGAATACTGGCAAGCCAATACTCGCGGGGTCATGGTGGCGTCACCGAATAACCCCACCGGGGAAATCATCACCCGCGATAACCTGGCTGCACTGCATCAATTAACCGTGGAAAAACAGGCGGCTTTGGTGGTGGACGAGATTTACCACGGCTTGACCTACGGAGATGTGGATGTTGCTTCGGTTTTGGAAATGACCAACGATGCTTTTGTGATCAACAGCTTTTCCAAATACTTCGGCATGACTGGCTGGCGTCTGGGCTGGGCAGTAGTGCCGGAAGCAGCGCAAGATAAAATCAATACACTGGCGCAGAATTTTTATATCTCCAGTCCGGCCATATCCCAATACGCGGCCCTGGCTGCACTGCAACCAGAAACCGAGGGAATCCTTGAACAGCGCCGTGAAGAATTTCAGCGCCGCCGGGATTTTCTGGTCAAGGGCCTGCGGGAAATTGGCTTCGGCATTAACCATCTTCCCGCAGGGGCATTTTATGTTTATGCCAATGTGGATAACTTTACCGACGATGGCGAGGCGTTTTGCTGGCGCATGCTCAAGGAGCAAGGCGTGGCGTTTACACCGGGCACCGACTTTGGTGTTCACAATGCCAACAGGTATGTGCGTTTTACCTACACGGCGCAGATGGACAGGTTGGAGGAGGCGCTGGAGCGTCTGGCGGTGGGAGTTGTATCGCTCTGAGTATGTCTTGGTGTCATTCTGAGCGAAGCGAAGAATCTCTATCTTGCATTAACGTCGAGATCCTTCGCGGTGCTCAGGATGACAAGAAACGGTTATTCACTGCTTTCCCGCAACACTTTAAATAATTTCCGACTCGCCGTTGGCGCTTTGTTCTGGGACTGTTCTTTTTGCGCCTGGCGAATCAGTTGCCTGATTTGTTGCCGGTCGGTTTCCGGGTGCTCTGCCATCCACTCGTTAAGAGCGCTGTCGCCCTCGGCCACCAGGCGGTCGCGCCATTGTTCCAGTTGGTGAAACTGTTGGCGGAAGGCGCGGCTTTGTTGGTCGAACTGTTCAAGTTGCTGACGGATTTCTGTGACGTCGATATCGCGCATCAGTTTGCCGATAAATTGCAACTGACGGCGGCGGCCTTCCCGGTGTTTTAAGCGCCGCGCCAGTTGGATCGCGTCGTCGAGATTGTCTGGCAGGGTGATTTTTTCCAGTTGTTTTTCCGGCAGTTCAACCAGGGTTTCCCCCAGTTGTTGCAGCTCTTGCATGTCCCGCTTCAGTTCAGTTTTACTGACCAGAATCACTTCTTCTGCTTCTTCCGGGTCTTTGCCGTAGTCGTCGGGAAAATCAATCATGGTGCTTAAGTATAGTAGGGTGGATTAGCGCAGCGTAATCCACCATTTGCTTTGGTGAGTTGGTGGATTACGCTGCGCTAATCCACCCTGCAAGACAAATCGTAAACTATGGTAACAGGTATATGGTTGCCAGCCCCAGGAAGGCCAAAAACCCCACCACATCGGTAATGGTGGTCAGCACTACGCTGCCCGCCAGGGCCGGATCGATATTGATGGCGCGCAGGAATATGGGCAGTAGCGCGCCAAACACGGCGGCGGTAATCAGGTTGATGACCATGGCGGCGGCGATCACCCAGCCGATATTTTCAGTGTCGAAATAATATCCCGCTGCCAGCCCCATTACCCCTGCCCACAGCAGGCCGTTGAGCAGGCCAACGCCGAATTCCTTGTTGAGCAGCCAGCCCAGGTTACTGCGCCCAATCTGGCCCTGGGCCATGCCGCGAATCACTACGGTCAGGGTTTGGCTGCCGGCCACGCCGCCCATGCTGGCGACAATGGGCATCAGCACCGCCAGGGCGACGATGGTTTCGATGGAATCGGAGAACTGTTTGATCACCAACGAGGCAATAATGGCGGTAATCAGGTTGATACCCAGCCACAGGGCGCGGCGCGGTGCGGTGCGGCGCACCGAGCCAAAGGTGTCTTCTTCATCGCTGAGACCCGCCAGGCCCAGCAGGGAGTGATCTGCCTCCTCAATAATCACGTCCACCACATCGTCGATGGTAATACGGCCCAGCAGTTTGCTGTTGTCGTCCACCACCGGTGCGGATAGCCAGTCGTGGCGTTCGAACAGGTGCGCCACTTCGGTGTCTTCCAGGTTGGCGGGGATGGCTTCCACTTCGGTATCCATCAGTTCCCGCACGGTAATGCTGTCGGAGGCGGTAAGCACTTTGCGCAGTGGCAGGATACCGAGAAATACGTCTTTGCGGTTCACCACGAACAGGTTATCGGTGCCGTCGGGCAGTTCGTCGTGGCGGCGCAGGAAGCGCAGCACTACGTCGATGGTGAGGTCGGGCCTGACGGTGATGGTGTCGGTGTCCATCATGCCGCCGGCGGTGTCTTCTTCGTAGGTGAGCACGCTCTCTACCCGCTGGCGGTCCTGGGTGCTCATGGCCTGCAGCACTTCCGCGGTAATGCGGTCCGGCAGCTGTTGCAGAATGTCCGCCAGGTCGTCCACGTCCATGCCTTCGGCAAGGCTGGCCAGTTCTTCGCTGTCCATATCTTTCAGGAACAGTTTTTGGACATCCTCGTCCAGTTCCTGCAACACGTCGCCTTCGGATTCTTTATCCACCAATTCCCAGAGTACATGGCGCTCTTTCGGGGGGGAGGATTCGATCAGGTCGGCAATTTCCGGCGCTGACAGGGAGTTCAGCATATGGCGGGTGTGGTGCAGGGTGCCGGAATCCAGAGCTTCGCTGATCAGCTCCAGCTGTTCGAGGTGATTGGCGGTGTTGGTAACCGATGGCATCGCGCATTCCCCCGTTGGTTGGCCTGAGTAGATGGCGGGTAGTTTACTGATTTATATGGCTGCGGGCTACGAGCGTCTGTCTACGAGCAAGTATGAGTCAATCTTTGTTTGGTCGCCGGATATCCTTGCCAGTTGATAGACTTTGCATCTCAGAACCCTTAGGCGTATATTCAATTCTAATAATTATGAATAGTGGGTATTTGAAATGGCCAATACAAGCTTAAGCCTTGGTCCTCACTGGGAAACCTTTATTAAAAGCGAGGTATCCAGCGGCCGCTACGGTAGCGCCAGTGAAGTTGTGCGAGATGCTCTGCGCAATCTGGAAGAGCGAAAAACCAAGCTGGAAGCGTTGCGTGCGCATTTGCTTGAAGGTGCTCGGCAGGCGGATGCCGGGGAGTATGTGGACCAATCCCTGGAAGGGATGTTGGCTGAATTCAAGGATGAATTTCGTGATCAGGCAATTTAACCTTACTCCTCAAGCGAAAGCGGACTTACGCGATATTTGGCGCTACAGCACTTCAACCTGGGGTGAGCAGCAGGCGGATTTGTACATTGCCCACCTGTACGCTCGTTTTGAATGGTTGGCGCAGTGTCCTAAAATGGGTAAACACCGAGAGGATATATGCGATGGCTATTATTGTTTTCCCCAAGGTTCCCATCTCGTTTTTACCTGATTAATGAATCTGAGATAGATGTTATCGGTGTTGTCCACAAGAGTGTGGATATACTCAGTTATTTTGAAATAAGGTGAATGGCTGGAAAAGTCCCACTAGAGTATTACAGATCACCAACCTGCCTGGCAATCAGTTCGGCGATGTCCGGATCGAGCCCAAAGCAGGGCAGCAGGGTGATGGTGCAGTGGGGGTTGTTTTGCTGTTGTTGCTCAATAATTGCCGGAATATCTTTGGCTACGTGAACACCGGAGTTGAGGAAGTAAGGCAGTACGGTGATGGCGGTAGAGTCTTCGGCAATCGCGCTTTCTATGGCGGCGGCTATGTCCGGCGTGGTAGAACCGAGAAACGCGCCTTTCACCTGGTTGTATTGCCCTTGTACCTTGTCTGCAACTTGTTCTACCAGGGCGAGAAATTCCTTGTTTGCCTGGGCTCTGGGGCTGCCGTGGGAGATCAGGATCAGGGTGTGTGACATGGAGGGTGCCCTTGGTGGGAGAGGGGAAATACAAGATCCTTCGCTGCGCTCAGGATGACGGTGGTGCATTGCTCAGGATGACGGTGGTGCATTGCTCAGAACGACAAAGTCAACTCGGGTTGCTCTAAGCGGTTACTGCCCCTCGCCAAAGTAATCATTAATCAGTTCAGAGAGGGTGTCCAGCGCTTGTTGTTCATTGCTTCCCTCAATTTCAAAATTCAATATGGTGCCTTATATGGTCATCGCGAAGGAGTTGAACGTAGGGTGGATTAGCGTAGCGTAATCCACCAAAACTCTATTGCCACTGACATGGTGGATTATGCTACGCACACCCCACCTACAGAAAGCACCCTACACGCAATAAGACAGAATACGATAACCGAGAAAAACCATGCTGAAAAACATCCCCCCACTGCTGGGCCCGGAATTGCTCAAACTGTTGCGCGCCATGGGCCACGGCGATGAGATTGCCATTGTCGACGCCAACTACCCCGCCGACAGCAACGCTAACCGCCTGGTGCGGCTGGACGGTTGCAGCGCCACCGATGTGTTGGATGCGGTACTTGCGGTACTGCCCCTGGACACCTTTGTGGACTACCCGGTGCACACCATGCAGGTGGTGGGCGACCCGGATGCTGTGCCCGAGATTGTCAGCGAGTTTCGCAGCATCGTCGCCAACCGGGAAAGCAACCCGGTGCAAGCGGCCACTTTGGAGCGGTTTGCCTTTTACGAGCGGGTAAAAAGCGCCTATGCCATTGTCAGCACCGGGGAGTCCCGGTTGTATGGCAATGTGTTGTTGACCAAGGGAATTATTGGGTAGCATTGTAATGGCGGATTACGCCTCGCTAATCCGCCCTACGGGAAATTTTGAATTCATAGATGTAATAACGGTGTTTGCTATGGAAACAGTGTCATTGGCTAATGGCATTTGCATGCCAAAAATGGGGTTGGGCGTTTTTCGCATCGAAGACCAGGCAGCAATGGATAATGCTGTCGAGGCAGCAGTTAGCGCGGGGTATCGCAATTTCGATACCGCCTTTGATTATGGCAATGAATCCTTTTTGACTAACTCACTGTCGCAGTGTGGAGTGTTGCGAGAAGACGTATTCATTACCACCAAACTTCCTAACAGCATGCAACGCACAGACGATAGCCTGCGGGCTTTTGAAAAAAGCCTGGAAAATTTACAAGCGGATTATGTCGACCTGTATTTAATGCACTGGGCCATTGAAGGTCATTATCTGCAAGCCTGGGAGGATATGCTCACCATCTATGAAAGTGGCAGAGCAAAAGCCATTGGCGTGTGCAATTTTATGCCGCATCATCTTGATGCACTGGCTGAACGCTTTGATTGTTTGCCCATGGTGAATCAATTTGAAAATCATCCCTTTCTGCATCGCAAGGAATTAATTGCCTATTGCCATAAAAACGATATTCAACCGCAAGCCCATACACCACTGACCCATGGCAAATTATTGGTAGACCCTGAGTTACTTGCCATGGCAGAACACTACAAAAAAACGGTGGCGCAATTGATTTTGCGCTGGGATATCCAGCAGGGACTGATGGTGGTTCCAAAATCCTCTAACCCAACGCGCATCAGAGAGAACGCCGATATATGGGATTTTGAAATTAATGATAGGGATATGGAAGTCATCAATGACAAACACAGCAATGAGATGATTTGTCTTGATCCGGATAATGTCACTTGGTGATTGAAGCTCAAAGAGTTAGTTACTAGCTACGGGCTGCTGGCTGCGAGCAGGATGACGGTGGTATCTTGCTCAGAATAACAGCTGTCCTCGGTCTGCCCGTAGCCAGAAGCTCGCCGCCCGAAGCTGTCACTGCCCCTCCCCAAAATAATCCCCTATTAACTCAGCGATGGTATCCGTCGCTTCCTGCTCATCGCTGCCGTCGATTTCAAAGCTCAGCGTTGTGCCTTTGGAGGCTGCCAGCAACATCACTGCCATCACGCTTTTGCAATCCACCATTTTGCCGCTGTGGCCGCAGCGCACGGTGCTGGCAAAGCGGCCGGCGGTTTGTGCCAGTTTGGTGGCGGCGCGGGCGTGCAGGCCGAGTTTGTTGATGATAGTCAGCTCTGCGGTGATCACGACTGCTCCCGGTGGTGAGTCTGAACCACGTTGGTGAGCTTGCCGGAAAAGTATTCGCACAGTTTGTTGGCCAGGTAAACGGAGCGATGCTGGCCGCCGGTACAGCCGATGGCAATGGTCAGATAGCTGCGGTTGTTGGCCTGGAATTTGGGCAGCCAGCGTTCCAGGTAGCCGATGATGTCTGCCAGCATATGAGCCACGTCCACTTGCCGCTCAAGAAATTCGATCACGTCGCTGTCGTTGCCGGTAAGTGCTCTCAGTTCCGGCTTCCAGTAGGGGTTTGGCAGGCAGCGCACGTCAAACACAAAATCCACATCCGCCGGGACGCCGCGTTTGAAGCCAAACGACTGGAACAGGATGGCCATATCGCCCTGGCTGTCGGGCACCACCTGCTTTTTGATCAGGTCACGCAGCTGGTGCAGGGTCATGGCACTGGTATCGACGGAGCGAGTGGCGATGGACGCTACCGGTTCCAGCAGTTTGCGTTCCAGTTTGATGGCTTCTTTCAGTGCCAGGTTGTCGGAGCTGAGCGGGTGCTTGCGGCGGGTTTCGCTAAAGCGCTGCAGCAATATCGGGGTGCGGGCGTCGAGAAAAATCACTTCGTGGCTGACGCCGCTGTTTTTCAGTTGTTCCAGAATCTGTGGCAGTTGGGTAAAGTCGCCCAGCAGATTGCGGGCGTCTATGCCCACGGCGATTTTGTGGTCGCTGTGATTTCCCGATGCCTGGTATTGTTGAAACAGCGGCGGCAGCAATTCCGCGGGCAAGTTGTCGATGCAGGTAAATCCCACGTCTTCCAGCACGTGCAGCGCGGTACTTTTACCGGAGCCGGAGCGTCCGCTGATCACTACCAGTCTCATTAATCTTTCCCTAAGTCTTTGCAGTCATTGCGAGGGAGCGCAGCGACCGCGGCAATCTCCATCAAGTCACTACCTTGCTGGCCGAGATTGCCGCGCTGCCTGCGGCTCCTCGCAATGACGGTTAGCATGATCGTATGGCGCTGTTATACAGCGTCCGATTATCCGTTGCCTCGCGCAGCTGCTCCCGCCGCTGCGGGTTTTGCATCAATTCAGCGATGCTCGCCAGGGTGTTGAGGTGTTCGTCGTTGGCCTGGTTGTCGCCATCGTCTTTGGGCACAATCAGGGCGAATACCAAATCCACCGGCTGGCCGTCTATGGCGTCGAAATCGACGCTTTTTTGTAACCGCAGCATTACGCCAACTGCTTTATCAATGCCCTCAATACGGCAGTGGGGGATGGCCACGCCTTCGCCAATGCCGGTGCTGCCAAGGCGCTCGCGGGCCAGCAGTTGTTCGTACAGTGCCGCGCTGTCGGCTGCCGGGTTGAGCTGTGCCAAAAAGTTGGCCAGGTATTCCAGAACCCGTTTTTTACTGCTGCCGGGGGCGCAACAGTTGGTGTGTTCCGGGGTGAGTATCTCAGAAATTTGCATAACGATTATGACAGTACAACGGCAGAGTTATCGTCCGCGTTGTTTTTCCTTGTGTTTGATCAGTTGCCGGTCGAGTTTGTCGATCAGGGTGTCGATGGCGGCGTAGAGGTCGTCGTGTTCACTGTCGGCAAAAAATTCGCCGCCGCTGACGTGTACGGTGGCTTCCGCTTTTTGCACCAGTTTTTCCACGGAGAGAATGACGTTGGTGCTGGTGATTTTGTCGTTGTGCCGCTGCAGGCGGTCGAGTTTGCTGATGACGTAGTTGCGCAGGGGTTCGGTAACTTCCACATGGTGCCCGCTGATGTTCAATTGCATGGTGCGCTCCTCTACTTGGTTGTGGGAATTGGCATTATTTGATGCGGTATTTTTTGCGTTCGCTGGACGAGGGGATGTTCAGGCTTTCCCGGTATTTGGCCACGGTGCGGCGAGCCACCTGTATGCCCTGTTCGTCGAGGATGGCCGCCAGTTTGTTGTCGCTCAGAGGCTTGGCGGGGTTTTCTTCATCGATCAGTTTTTTCAGCATGGCGCGTATGGCGGTGGACGAACACTGGCCGCCGCCAGCGGTGCTGACATGGCTGGAGAAAAAATACTTCAGTTCGTACATGCCTCGCGGGGTGTCGATAAATTTTTGCGTGGTCACCCGTGAGATTGTGGATTCGTGCAGTTCCAGTCGCTCGGCGACATCGGCCAGTACCATGGGTTTCATGGCCTCTGGCCCCTGGTCGAGAAAGGCCTGTTGCATTTCTACAATACAGGCGGCTACTCGCAGCAGGGTGTCGTTGCGGCTTTGCAGGCTGCGCAGGAATACTCGCGCTTCTTGCAAGTTGTCACGCAGAAAACGGTTTTGCTCGCTGCTGTCGGCGCGGCGAATCAGTTGCGCGTAGCTTTGGTTAATGCGCAGGGCCGGCGCGATGTCGTTGTTGAGGGTGACTTGCCAGCGGTCGTCTTTTTTGTCCACTTTGACGTCTGGCGCGGTGTACTGCACATCACCGCTGCGCACCAGGTCGCCGGGGCGAGGCGATAATGCCTGTATCAAAGTGGTTGCGGCGGCGATGGTTTCCGGGGTCATGCCGGTGAGTTTTTGTATTTGCTTGCTGTCGCGGCTGGCCAGTTGTTCCAGGTGGGATTCTGCCAGGGTTTTGGCTTCTGCCAGAAAGGGTGTTTCTTCCGGCAGCTGGCGCAGTTGAATCAGCAGACAGTCGCTCAAGCTGGTGGCGGCAACGCCCACCGGGTCGAAGGTCTGGATGCGGCGCAGCACCGCCATCACTTCATCCAGTTCCAGTTGTTCTTCTTGCGGCTGGTCGGGGTCTGCCGGACTTTCATCAAGCAAACTTTGCCAAATATCCTCGACAGGCAGGCTCAGAAAACCGTCGTCGCCAATGGCGTCGATAATGGCGGAGGCGATTACCTGGTCGCTGTCGGACATGGGGGTGAGGTTGAGCTGCCACAGCAGGTGGTCTTGCAGGGAATCCGTTACGGCCTGAAAGGTGTCAAAGTCACGGCTTTCACCAACGCTGCTGGACTGCTTTGTCGGGCTGGCAATGGAGGCGGTTTCGTACAGGTCGTCCCAACTGGCGTCGACGGGTAGTTCATCGGGAATTTTGTTGTCCCAGTCGTCGTTGGGGCCATTAATTTCTGCATCCGCTGGCTCGGATGTGGAGTCTGCACTGCTTTGCGGCTCGCTGTTGTCGGCGGGGGTGCTTTCGTCGGGCTTTTTACGATCTTCTTCTTCCGCCAGTTCCAGCAGCGGGTTGTCGTACAGGGCTTGCTGAATTTCCTGTTGCAAGTCCAACGACGACAGCTGCAGCAAGCGGATGGCTTGTTGCAGTTGTGGCGTCATGGTCAGGTGCTGACCAATTTTTAATTGCAGGCTTGGCTTCATAGAGTGTTATTGGTTGCAGTCGCCATTTTTTTATAACTCAAAGTTCTCACCCAGATAAGTATCACGCACCTGTTGGTTTTTGAGTACATCATCCGCGCTGCCCTCGGCGATAACGTGGCCTTCGCCAACGATGTAGGCGTGGTGGCAGATATCCAGGGTTTCGCGCACGTTGTGGTCGGTAATCAGTACGCCGATGCCCTTGTCGCGCAGGTGGCGAATAATCTGTTTGATGTCGTTGACCGAGATCGGGTCTACCCCGGCAAAGGGTTCGTCCAGCAGAATAAATTGCGGCTCGGTAGCCAGTGCCCGGGCAATCTCCACCCGGCGGCGTTCACCACCGGACAGACTCATTCCCAGGCTGTCGCGAATGTGGCTGATATGGAATTCCTGCAGCAGTTCTTCGAGTTTCGCCTGGCGCTGTTTGCGGTTGAGGTCACGGCGGGTTTCCAGAATGCCCATGATATTGTTCTGCACACTGAGGCGACGAAAAATGGACGCTTCCTGAGGCAGGTAGCCCAAACCCTTGCGGGCGCGGCCGTGCATGGGCAGGTGGGTGACGTTTTCGCTATCGATCCGTATTTCGCCGCCGCCCAGGGGAACCAGGCCGACAATCATGTAAAAGCAGGTGGTTTTGCCCGCCCCGTTGGGCCCCAGCAGGCCGACAATCTGGCCGCTGCTCACGGTCATGGATACGTCTTTGACGACGGCGCGGCGCTTGTAGGATTTGGCCAGGTGGCGAGCTTCAAGGGTCGCCATCAGGGGCGTTCCTCTTTGGCTTCGCTGGGCACTGCCGGTGGCAGTACGGTGGTGCCCCCTTCTACCGTCCAGGTTTCGGTATCAATGTTGTAGGTGATGGTGTCGCCCTGGGTAAAGGAACCGTCCTGTTTGGTAATGACGGCGTCTTTGGACAGTTTCAGCTTGCCGCTGCTGCGGTCGAAATACAGTTCTTGCGCCTGGCCGGTGACCAGACCGTAGTCTTCGGTGGTGAGGCGAAACGAGGCGGGTTTGCCGGTGCAGTTGATGGTTTGCTGATTGATTTGCGCCACCACTTTGTCGGCCTTCAGTTGCAGAGAACCCTGGGTAATCTGCACATCGCCGCTGTACACCAGATTGCCGTTGGTGTCACCGGAGTTGCGTTCAGACTTGATTTGCAGTGGTTGCAGGCGATCTTCCGGCAGCGCCAGAGCGGTTTGCCCTAATGGAGCAATAATGGCCAAAAAGAGCAGGCAATTGCGCAGAAATTTACTTGTCGGTGTCGGGTGGAGCAGTGGCATCCAGCTGTCCTTTTACGCGAGAGTGTAGTTGATATTCGCCGGTTTTCAGGTTGGCCTTGAAGCCCACACCGGATGTCTGGGCACCGGGCAGGGTTATTGTAACGTCTTTGTCGCTTTCCGCGACTTGTTTCTCGGGCAGAAAAAGCAGCTGCGGGGTGTTCAGGGTAATCACACGCTGTTCCTGGAAATGTTGGCCTACCACGTTATTGGTGAGCTGAATGCTCTCACCGTTTTTCTCTACCAGGCCGTTTTCCGCCGATATATTCCAGGGTGGGGAATCGCTCTGGTAGGAGGTGATGTTGGGCATTTCCAGCACAAAGCGCTGGGCCTCGGTAAAGTGTTCGCTGCGCTTTGACGTGAGCCGGTAGGTGAGTTCGCCCTGTTCGCTGAATTGACGGGTGTCGGTGTCCAGCATGTAGACATTGGCTTTGGGAACGTCGGCAGTGGTTGGAGTCGGCTTGAAAAAACTCTCCGGGGGCGAGATCCAGAACTGGCGAAAATTCCATCCCAGGGCGGCAATAACGGCGAATATCAGCAGCGGGCGCAGCACTATAGATAGTCCTCAAGAGTTGCCTGCAGTTTGCCCTGGGCGCTGAGAATCAATTCCGCCACTTCACGGATGGCGCCTGCGCCACCGGGAGTGCGGGTTTGCCACAGGGCATGCTCGGCGACAAAGTGGTTGGCGTTGGCCACGGCAACCCCCAATCCCACCCGGCGGATCACCGCTACATCCGGCAGATCGTCGCCTACGTGGGCAATTTCTTCCAGTTTATAGTCGCAGGTTTCCAGCAGTTCGTTGAGGGCGGTGAGTTTGTCTTCGCGGCCCTGCACCACTCTTTCTATGCCTAGCTCAGCAGCGCGGCGGGCCAGTAGTTTGGAGCTGCGGCCGGTGATGATGCCCACTTCAATGCCGTTGCGCTGCAACAGCTTGATGCCCTGGCCGTCCTGAATGTTAAACGCCTTGGCTTCGTTGCCACTCTCGCTGTAATACAGCTTGCCATCGGTCAGTACACCATCCACATCCAGCAGCAATAACCGAATTTTTTTCGCCGCTTCGGTGACTTTTCTGTCATCTGTCATCTGTCGACTGCCCTCTGCTAAACCACCCCGGCACGCAGTACATCGTGCATGTGCAGTACGCCACAGGGTTGCTTGTCGTCATTTTCCACCACCAGAGCGGTGATTTTGTAATCTTCCATAATGCCCAGCGCTTCAGCGGCTAGCATATTGCAGGAGATGGTTTTGCAATTCAGTGTCATCACATCGCCCACGGTGGCGGTGTTGATGTCGGTGCGCTGATCCACTGCGCGGCGCAGGTCGCCGTCGGTAAATACACCCAATAAGTGTTGCTGTTCATCCACTACGGTGGTCATGCCAAAGCCTTTGCCGGTCATTTCCACCAGGGCATCGCGCACCGAGCTGTCGCGGCTTACCCGGGGTACTTCATCGCCCTTGTGCATGACGTCTTCCACCTTCAGCAGCAACTTGCGACCCAGGGCGCCGCCGGGGTGGGAAAAGGCGAAGTCTTCGGCGGTAAAACCACGGGCTTCCAGCAGGGATACCGCCAGGGCATCGCCCATCACCAGGGTAACGGTGGTGCTGGAAGTGGGTGCCAGCCCCAGCGGGCAGGCCTCGCTCTCTACACTGATGTCCAGGTGCACATGGGCGGCTTCCGCCAGTGGCGAAGCCGGTTTGCCGGTCATGCTGATCAGCGGTACGCCAAGACGTTTGATCAGTGGCAGCAGGGTGATGACTTCGGCGGTGGAGCCGGAGTTGGAAATAGCCAGTACCGCGTCGTGCTCGGTAATCATGCCCAGATCGCCGTGGCTGGCTTCGCCGGGGTGAACAAAAAAGGATGGGGTGCCGGTGCTGGCCAGGGTCGCGGCGATCTTGCCACCGATATGGCCGGATTTGCCCATGCCGGTAACAATTACCCGGCCTTTCACGGCCATCATTAGCTCACAGGCTTGCTGGAATTCGTCACCGATGCGGCTTTCCAACTGGCGTACAGAATCGCCTTCAATATGAATGGTACGGCGGCCGCTGTCGATAAATGCTGAAGTCATGGAGGTTTCGCGGGTAGTGAAATGTGGTTAGGGGGCGCTCTCAATTAGTGAGCTGTTGCTGCTGGAGCCCATTTTGGCTCTCAGCAAGGCGCCATGAGCGCTGTGTAGTCACTCTACATGAGCGAATGGCAACACCGCTGAGGGACAAAATGGGTCCAGCCCTTCGGGTTGCGCCTGAAATGGCGCCATACTGTGTTATTCGTCGTTTATTTGGAGTAACCAAACTACTCTCCTCATGCCTTGTCTGGCGCCATTTCAGGCACAACAGCAATAACTCACTAATTGAGAGCGCCCCCTAGTATAACGCCTTTACAGCAGCGTGTAGTACGCTCCGTAGAGTATCACCAGCAGGGCTCCAAATCGCCGACCAAGGCGGCCGCTGCGCTTGGCCTGGTTTGGGCCGCGTTTGCGCAGGGACCAGATAACCCCCACCAACAGCAGGCCAGTGAGCAGCGCCATGGCTGCAAAATCCCGGTTGAACACCTCCGGTTGCAGTGCCAGGGGCGCGATCAAGCCCGGCATGGACATGACCGCCAGCAGGTTGAACAGGTTGGAGCCAAAAATATTGCCCAGGGCAATATCGTGGTGGCCGCGCAGGGCACTGACAACGGAGGTGGCCAGTTCTGGCAGACTGGTGCCTACCGCCACCACCGTGAGGCCGATCACCAGCTCACTTACCCCCAGTGCCTGAGCGGTGCGGGTGGCGCCGTTGACCAAAAGTTCCGACCCCAGCAAAAGTGTTGCCAGTCCCAGCAATAGCCAACCCAGGGCCGGAGCCATGTTCAGGGTGGGAATGTCTTCCAGTTCCTCCGCTACTTCAGCCGGTGACAGTTCGCCCCGCTTTTTGCTCAGGGTGAACCACAACAGTGGCACCAGCAGCCCCAACAGCACTATGCCATCCAGCCGCGACAGGTAATTGTTCATCAACAGAATGCCCGCCACCAGAGTGACCAGCAGCAACGCTGGCCCTTCCTGTTTGATCAGATGCGGTTGCGTGGGCAGTGGGGCTACCAGGGCGGTAACGCCCAGAACCAGGCCAATATTGGCGAGGTTGGAACCCAGTGCGTTGCCCACCGCCAGTTCGCCGCTGCCGGACAGGGCGGCGTTGATGGCGACGATAATCTCCGGTGCCGAGGTGCCGATAGAAACAATGGTCAAGCCAATAACCAGCGGTGACATGCCCATGTTGCGGGCGGTGGCGGCACTGCCGGCCACAAAGCGGTCTGCTCCCCACACCAGGCCAACCAGCCCCAATAGAATCGCTACCCAGGCGGGGGTGGATGAAATTAGCTCGGACATAAGTGTGAACAGGCTCTACGCGAAAAGGGGCTGCAATGGTATAGTGCGCGCACTTTTAAGTCAGCCTTTTTTGCATCGGGTTAGTCGGCGATAAGCTGTTGTTTGGTCAGCCTTTGTGCTGGAGTGCCGTTATTAAACCGGCAACCTTACAGGTTGCGTTTAATAACGCGGCACAGCCGGGTTAATAGCCGCGTAAAACCGGCTTGTTTGCTGTCAAAGAGCTGATTTGTACCATTGAGGAAGTGATAAGTTATGTCTGTATTTAAACTGAAAGCGGTTGTTTTGTCCCTGCTGATCAGCGGTGTTGCGCTGGCCAGCGAGCCCCATTCTTTGATCGAGTCCATGACCGACGACCTGTTGACCGGCATGGAGCAGTATCGCGATACGGCGGACGAGAACCCCGAGCCATTCTTTACCTATCTGGAAGATCGCCTCGACGGTGTGATCGACTTCAAGTGGATTGCCAGAAATGTGATGGGCCGCTATCGCAAAACCGCCAGCGACGAGCAGCGCGCCCGTTTTGCCCAGGTGTTCCGTCGCGGCCTGGTGGAAACCTATGGCCGTGGTTTGCTGGCATACAGCAATGAGAAAATCGTGGTATTGCCCCCGGCGGGCGGCGCTGGCAAGAAGCGCGTGACCGTCAAACAGGAAATTCACGGCAAGGATAAAGTGTATCCGGTGGCGTACAGCATGGGCCGCAACAAGCAGGGCCAGTGGAAAATTGTCAATGTGGTGATCGGTGGTGTGAATCTGGGTAAAACCTTCCGCAACCAGTTCACTCAGGCGGCGCAGAAGCACGACGGTGATGTGGATAAGGTCATCGATAACTGGTCTACCAAGGTATAGTTAAAACATGAACGTTGAACAAATAAAACAGTTGCTCTCGGCCGGTCTGGAAGGTTGTGAAATCCAGGTGCAAGGGGAAGGCAGCAATATCAATGTTACCGCTGTGGGTGATATATTTGACGGCCTGCGGCCGCTGAAGCGTCAGCAATTGGTGTACGGTTTGCTGGCAGACCTGATTGCCGATGGTACGGTTCACGCGGTTAATATGACCACTCTCACCAAAGCGGAAGCGGTGGACTAAGAACACCCCCTAACCATCCCCAGGTTTACATTCCATGGATAAGCTACAGATTACCGGTGGCGAGGCGCTGAAAGGCAGCATTCGCATATCCGGTGCAAAAAACTCCGCGCTGCCCATTCTGGCCGCCTCACTGTTGACCGAAAGCCCCGTTACCATCGGCAATATTCCCCATTTGCACGACATCACCACCATGGTGGAGCTGCTCGGCTGTATGGGGGGGAATGTGGTGGTGGACGAAAAACTGGAACTGGAAATTGACTGCGGTTCCCTGCACAGCCGTACAGCGCCCTATGAACTGGTAAAAACCATGCGCGCCTCTATTCTGGTGCTGGGGCCCATGCTGGCTCGTCACGGGGTGGCCAATGTGTCTTTTCCCGGTGGTTGTGCCATCGGCAGCCGTCCGGTAGACCTTCACCTGCGCGGCCTGGAACAGATGGGCGCGAAGGTGGAAATCGAAGACGGCTATATCAAGGCCAGCAGCGATGGCCGCCTTAAGGGGGCTCACATCCTTATGGATACGGTCACCGTGGGTGGCACTGAAAACCTGATGATGGCTGCGGCCCTGGCGGACGGTACTACAATTATAGAAAACGCCGCCCGCGAGCCGGAAGTCACTGACCTGGCCAATTGCATCAACGCCTGGGGTGGTGATGTGCAGGGCGCAGGCACGGATACCATTACCATTAACGGCGTTGAAAAAATGCCCGGCGGCTACTTTCGCGTGATGCCCGACCGCATTGAAACCGGCACTTATCTGGTGGCGGCAGCCGCTACTGGCGGCTCGGTCACCGTCAAAGATACCGACCCTTCAACACTGGACGCGGTATTGCTGAAGCTGGAGGAGGCGGGGGCGGACGTTACTTCTGGCGAAGACTGGATCAAGCTGGATATGCACGGCAAGCGCCCCAAAGCGGTAAGCCTGAAAACCGCGCCATACCCCGGCTTCCCCACCGATATGCAGGCCCAGTTCACCGCCATGAACGCAGTGGCCGAAGGGGTGGGTATGGTGACGGAAACTATCTTTGAAAACCGCCTGATTCAAACCCACGAATTGAATCGTATGGGCGCCAAAATTTCCCTGGAAGGGCACACCGCCATGGTCACTGGCGTGGAGCGTTTGAAAGGCGCGCCGGTGATGGCGTCTGACCTGCGTGCCTCTGCCAGTCTGGTGATTGCCGGTCTGGTGGCGGATGGTGCCACCTTGGTGGATCGTATTTACCACATTGACCGCGGTTACGAGTGCATCGAGGAGAAGATGCAGCAGCTGGGAGCCAATATCCGGCGGATTGGGTAGTTTCTGCTGTCACCCTGAGCGTAGCGAAGACAAATTGGCAGGAAGGCCAATTTGGGCGCCAAAGGCGGTCTGAAGGACCGGGCACCATGGATGGTGTGAGTCAACCTCGCGTCCGACTTCCAGTCAACACAAAAAAAGCGCCTGATCGCAAGATCAGGCGCTTTTTTTGTGTTCAGCGAAGCTCAGATTCAGGCAGTTGCCAGCGCCTTCACCTGGGCATTCAGGCGGCTCTTGTGACGAGCGGCCTTGTTTTTGTGGATGATGCCTTTGTCGGCGATGCGGTCAATAACCGGCACGGCGGCAGTGTAGGCTTCTTGAGCGGCTGCGGCGTCACCAGCGTCAATAGCTGCATAAACTTTTTTGATGTAGGTGCGCACCATGGAGCGCAGGCCTGCATTGTGAGTGCGACGCTTGTCGTTTTGGCGTGCGCGCTTGCGTGCTTGTGGAGAGTTAGCCACTGAGTGTGCTCCTCTAAAAAATTCGGGTCAGGTTTCAAGGACGCGGCAATATACAGATTTTTCGGGTTGTGTGCAACTCTGTTTTGTTGCCCTTTTCTTGGGTTTGGGTGGTGGGGCAGATTGCGGGGGCAACATCCACGACACGCTGTGAATACGTCCCTGTAAGCTCGGATACGGCATCCGTGCCGCATACGGTCGTGGATATTCCCCCCACACTCTGCCCATCAGCTTCGGAGCACTGTATTCAGATATGAAGAGCTGGTGTGGGGATTGCTTTCTGAAACTCTGTGCGACAGGGACGTCGCACAGAAGCCTACAGGGATGCTTACTTTGAAAACGAAAGTACGGCGTGTTTCAGAAAGTAATCCCCATGCCAGCTCGCCACTCAAGTTAAAACGCCTTGTAGATATTCGCCTCCAACGTACAATCCCTCCATGGATTCTGCACAACAAAAACAACAAATCACTACCAGACGCCGCAGTTTGCTCGGCTCCAGCCTGATTACCGGCTCCATGACCATGATGTCGCGGGTGTTGGGGTTGGTGCGGGATATTGTATTTGCCCAGACTATTGGTGCCGGGGGCAGTGCAGATTCCTTTTTTCTGGCGTTTAAAATTCCCAATTTTCTGCGCCGCCTGTTTGCGGAAGGGGCGTTTGCCCAGGCGTTTGTGCCGGTGCTGAACGAATACCATGAAAAGGGCGGTGTGGCGGCGGTAAAAGAGCTGGTGAACCGGGTGGCGGCGTCGCTGGGTTCAGTGGTGTTGGTGCTGACAATCCTGGTGGTGGTGTTTGCGCCGCAGCTGGGGTCGCTGTTGGCCTACGGGTTTACGTACAGCGGTGATGGCGATAAAGCAGAATTGGTGGGCGAACTGCTGCGCATTACCTTTCCCTACCTGTTTTTTATCTCCATGGCGGGGATGCTGGGGGGAATTCTCAACAGCTATGACCGCTTTGCCGTGCCCGCGTTTGCGCCGGTGCTGTTGAATGTATGCATGATTGCTGCGGCCTTTATCGGGGTGGCTTATTTTGACGTGCCGGAGCTGGCATTGGCCTGGGGGGTGTTTGTGGCGGGGGCGCTGCAAATGCTGTTCCAGATGCCGTTTCTGATGCGGCTGCATTTGCTGCCGACACCACAGTGGGACTGGCGTCACCCGGGGGTCAAGAAAATCCTGCTATTGATGGCCCCGGCTATTTTTGGGGTTTCCATCAGCCAGATAAACCTGCTGCTGGATCAGGTGCTGGCGGCCTTTATGCAAGATGGGGCGGTGGGCTGGCTGTATTACTCAGACCGCCTGTATGAGTTGCCCCTGGGAGTGTTTGGGGTGGCCATTGCCACGGTGATTTTGCCCAGCCTGTCGCGGCAGCATACCGCTGGCAGTGGCGAAAAATTTGATGCCACCCTGGGTTGGGCCATGCGCAGTGTGCTGTATATAGCGGTTCCCGCTATGGTGGCGCTGTTTATGCTGGCGGAGCCGCTGATTACCACCTTGTTCAAATCCGACAAGTTCGACGCCCGGGATATTGCCATGGCGGTGTTAAGCCTGCGCGCCTATGCCCTTGGGCTGGTGGCTTTCATGCTCACCAAAGTGCTTGCCACCGGTTACTTCTCACGGCAAGACATGAAAACCCCGGTACGCATTGGCATTATTGCCATGGTCACCAATATGGTGTTCAACCTGGCACTGGCCATCCCCCTGGAATTTTACTGGGGTGAGGGTGGCAAAGGCCATGTGGGGCTGGCTTTGGCCACTACGTTGTCAGCCATTCTCAATGCCGGTTTGTTGTATCGCGGGCTGCGCAAGCAGGGTGTTTACAAACCCCATCCGGGACGAGGGCGTTTTGCCGTTACGCTGTTGCTGGCAACAGCGGTAATGGCGCTTACCCTGTACGGCTTTAACCAGTGGTTTACCGGTTGGCAGGATTGGCTGTGGTGGCAACGGGCATACCATGTGTTGATTGTCTGCGGTGCTGGTTTGGCTGTTTACCTCGGGGCTTTATTTGCCGGTGGTGTTCGCCTTAAACAGCTGAAGGTGCAAAGTGGCTGAAACGCCGATTTTTTCTGTCCTCCGTCTTCTGTCCCCTGTCCTCTGCCTGCTATACTCGCCGGTTTTGACGGTCAGACAGGCCACCTGTGTCTAGTCATTCGCAGCAATTTATTCGCGGTATTCACAACCTGCCAATTAAAGATGATGGCAGTGTGGTGACTATTGGCTCGTTCGACGGTATTCATGTGGGGCATCAGGCGATTCTTCAACAATTGCGGGAAGAATCAAAGCGACTGGGTTTGCCTTCGGTGGTGGTAATTTTTGAGCCCCAGCCGAGGGAGTTCTTTGGTGGTGAGTTTGGTGGCGAGCAGGTGCCGGCGCGCTTGATGCGTTTGCGGGAGAAAGTCACCGGTCTGTTTGCTCAGGGAATTGACCGGGTGTGCTGCCTGCAATTTAACGCTCGCTTCCGCAGCCTCACGGCCAGGGAATTTGTTCAACAGGTTTTGTGGCAGGGGTTAAAGGTACGCAGCCTGATTATTGGCGACGATTTTCGCTTTGGTTGCGACCGCGATGGGGATTTTGCCCTGTTGCAACAGGTGGGCAGTGAACAGGGCTTTGCGGTCCAGGATACCCGCACGGTCAGTCGCAACAATGAACGCATCAGCAGTACCCGGGTGCGTCGGGAACTGGATGCGGCCAACTTTGACGAAGTGGCAGCGTTGTTGGGCAAGCCATACCGCATCAGCGGTCGGGTGGTTCGCGGCCAGCAGCTGGGCCGCCAACTGGGGGTGCCAACGGCCAATATGCACTTGCACCGCTATCGGGCACCGTTGAGTGGTGTGTTTGCCGTTGAAGTATCGGTTGCCGGGTTGCAATTGCACGGTGTGGCCAATGTGGGGGTGCGCCCCACGGTGGAAGAAAGCGTCAAGCCGATACTGGAAGTGCACCTGTTTAACTGGAACGGTGACATTTACGGCCAGCGAATGATCGTAACCTTCCGCCACAAAATTCGCGAAGAAATGAAATTTGCCTCGCTGCCGGAATTGCAGGGAGCCATCGCAAACGATATTGAACAGGCAAGGGAATATTTTCGAAGTAGGGTGGATTAGCGCAGCGTAATCCACCATAAATGAAAAATCCGGTGGATTACGGCTGCGCCTAATCCGCCCTACAAACACAATATATTCAGATTTATGACCGACTACAAAAGCACATTAAACCTGCCAAAAACTGCTTTCCCCATGAAGGCAAACCTGGCCCAGCGTGAGCCGGGTATGCTGAAGGCGTGGCAGCACAAAGGCATTTACGAAAAAATCCGCGCAGCCCGCGCCGGTCGCGACCCGTTTATCCTTCACGATGGCCCCCCCTACGCCAATGGCGATATTCATATCGGTCACGCGGTGAACAAAATTCTCAAGGACATTGTGGTCAAGTCGCGCACCCTGAGCGGCTTTGACGCGCCCTATATCCCCGGCTGGGATTGCCACGGCCTGCCCATCGAGCACAAGGTGGAAACCAAAAAAGGCAAGGCCGGGGTCAAGCTGCCGCACAAGGCGTTCCGGGAGGAATGCCGCAAATACGCCCAGCGCCAGGTAGAAGGGCAGAAAAAAGACTTTATCCGCCTCGGCGTACTGGGTGAGTGGGACAACCCCTACCTGACCATGGATTACCCGTTCGAGGCGGATATTATTCGCTCCCTGGGCAAGATTATCGCCAATGGCCACCTCACCAAAGGCTACAAGCCGGTGTACTGGAGTGTGGTGGGTGGCTCTGCCCTGGCGGAAGCAGAGGTGGAGTATCAGGACAAGACCTCGTTCTCCATCGATGTGGCTTACCCGGCGGTGAATCAGGCGGGGTTTGCCAAAGCGCTGAATGCAGAAGGTGAAGGCGAAATCGCTGCGGTAATCTGGACCACCACCCCCTGGACATTGCCTTCCAGCCTGGCGGTATCTCTGCACGCCGAACTCGACTACGTATTGGTGCAGGTTGAGCGCAACGGCACACTGCAGCGCCTGTTACTGGCAGAAGCGCTGGTGGAATCCGTATTGGCTCGCTGGGGCGTAGAAGCTCATACCGTTGTTGGTCGCTGCAAGGGTGCAGCCCTGGAGAACCAATTGCTGCAACACCCGTTCTATGAGCGTCAGCTTCCGGTCATTCTCGGCGATCACGTTACCACCGATGCCGGTACCGGTGCGGTACACACCGCCCCGGACCACGGTGCGGAAGACTTTGTGGTGGCGAAAAAATACGGCATCGAAACCGTCAACAACATCGACGACAGCGGTCTGTTTCGCGACAAAGTAGAATTGTTTGCCGGTGAGCACGTTTACAAAGTTGATCAGAAAGTGGTGGATTTGCTGGCAGAAAATGGCCGCCTGCTGGCCCAGAGCAAACTGGTGCACAGTTACCCCCATTGCTGGCGCACCAAAACCCCGTTGATTTTCCGCGCTACGCCCCAGTGGTTTGTCAGCATGGATAAAAAAGGCTTGTTGGAACAGTGCCAACAAGCGGCGGACGAGGTTCAGTGGCTGCCCGGTTGGGGCAAGGCCCGCATCGATTCCATGCTGGATGGCAGCCCGGACTGGTGTATTTCCCGCCAGCGCACCTGGGGTGTGCCTATCGCCGTTTTTGCCCACAAGGAAACCGGCGACTTGCACCCGGATACTTCACGCCTGATTGAAGAAGTGGCCCTGCGGGTGGAAAAAGACGGTATGGATGCCTGGTACGACCTGGATGCCAGCGAGTTGCTGGGTGCCGATGCGGACAACTACCAGAAAGTGACCGATACCCTGGATGTGTGGTTCGATTCCGGTGTTACACACAACGCGGTTATTAACCGCAGGGGCAACCTGAGATTCCCGGCAGACTTGTATCTGGAAGGCTCTGACCAACATCGCGGCTGGTTTCAGTCATCCTTAAAAACCTCCATCGCCATGAATGGCGTAGCGCCTTACAAAACCGTACTGACCCACGGTTTTACCGTAGATGCGGACGGCCGCAAAATGTCTAAATCTCTGGGCAATACGGTAGCCCCGCAAAAGGTGATGAACGAGCTGGGTGCGGATGTGCTGCGCCTGTGGGTGGCGGCCACGGATTTCAGTACCGAGATGAATGTGTCCGACGAAATCCTCAAGCGCACCTCCGACTCCTACCGCCGTATTCGCAACACTGCCCGTTATTTTCTCTCCAATCTCGACGGTTTTGATCCCGCCGAGCATGTGGTAAAAGCGCAAGATATGCTGGCGTTGGACCAGTGGGCGGTCAGTGTGACTGCGCAATTGCAGGAAGAACTAAAGGCCGCCTACGACAGTTACAACTTCCACCTGATTTACCAGAAAGTGCACAACTTCTGCGTCAACGAAATGGGCGGTGTGTATCTGGATATCATCAAAGATCGCATTTACACCGGCAAAAGCGACAGCCTGGCGCGGCGTTCGGCACAGACCGCGCTGTTTCATATTGCCGAAGCCTTTACCCGCTGGGTGGCGCCGATTCTGAGTTTTACCGCTGACGAAATCTGGGGCTTTTTACCCGGCGAACGAGATGAATCCGTATTGCTGGCAGAGTGGTACGAACTGCCGCAAGTGGCAGATGCGCGCCTGAGTGCAGAACAATGGCAGCAGTTAATTGCAGTAAAAGAAGCCGTCAACAAAGCCATTGAAGCCAGCCGCAATAACGGTGTGATCAAAGCCGGCCTGGAAGCCGAGGT
Source organism: Porticoccus sp. GXU_MW_L64 (assembly GCF_052983295.1). Taxonomy (NCBI): domain Bacteria; kingdom Pseudomonadati; phylum Pseudomonadota; class Gammaproteobacteria; order Cellvibrionales; family Porticoccaceae; genus Porticoccus; species Porticoccus sp. GXU_MW_L64. The sequence goes on from NZ_JBRKJK010000008.1 coordinate 167,082, forward strand.
GACTTTGTACGCGGAGCCGCGATTGCAGGCCACTTTGGAAATGCTGGGTGACGAACTGCGTTTTGTGTTGATTACCTCCGGGGTAACCGTCGAGCCATTGGAAAAAGCCGGTGAAATCGCGGCCAGCGAATTGCCCGGTTTGGGCGTGGTGCTGGCCCGCTCCGGCCACGCAAAATGCGAACGCTGCTGGCACTTCCGCGAAGACGTGGGCAGCCACAGCGAACACCCCACCATTTGTGGGCGCTGTGTGGAAAATGCCTTTGGTGAGGGTGAGGCCAGAGCATTTGCCTGACTCTTGCCTGACTCTGGTGGTGGATTACGCTGCGCTAATCCACCCTACGTCCATTTGCAACACACCGTAGGGTGGATTAGCGCAGCGTAATCCACCGTGTAATCAGAGAAGTTAAATGAACTTCAAACAAGCACGCCCCTGGTACCTGCTGGCATTGGCGGTGGTTATTCTCGATCAGCTCACCAAGCACTGGGCTGTTGCCGACTTGCAACTCTATCGCCCGGTGGAAGTGACCTTCTTTTTCAATCTCACCCTGGCCTATAACCCCGGTGCGGCATTCAGCTTTCTCGCCGATGCAGAGGGTTGGCAGCGCTGGTTTTTTGCCGGTTTGTCAGCGGCGGTATCGGTAGCGCTGGTTATCTGGATCAGCAAGCTCAAGCGAGCCGAGCGTTTGCTGGCCATCGCTCTGGGCCTGGTGCTGGGGGGCGCAGTGGGCAACCTTTACGACAGGGTTGTGCTGGGCCAGGTGGTGGATTTTCTCGATTTTCACTGGCAGGGCCGCCACTTCCCCACATTTAATATCGCCGATTCCGCCATATCCATCGGCGCGGTATTGCTGGTGTGGGAAACTTTGTTTGGCAAAAGTACCAAGGAATCTGCCGATGACTGAGTGCATTGGCGAAGGGACAACAGTCACCCTGCACTTTTCCCTGAGTTTGGACGATGGCCAGCTGGTTGACTCCAACTTCGACGCAGAACCCGCCACCTTTACGGTGGGTGATGGCAGTTTGTTGCCGGGGTTTGAGCAATCCTTGTTTGGCCTTAAAGCCGCCGAAAAAAGACAATTTACTGTGGCGCCGGAAAATGGCTTCGGCCAGCCCAATCCCAACAATATTCAACAGGTGGGTCGCGCCAGTTTCGCTGCGGACACCCAGCTGGAAACCGGCCTGGTGATGACCTTTCTGGACGCCAATAAAGTGGAGGTGCCCGGTGTGGTCACGGGTTTTGACGAAAAAACCGTAACCGTGGATTTCAATCACCCACTGGCCGGGCGTACCATTCTGTTTGATGTTCATATTCTGTCGGTAACTGCACCATGACTGCTGCCATTAAATTAGCCAATCCCCGTGGTTTTTGTGCTGGCGTTGACCGCGCTATTGATATCGTCGAGCGCGCCCTGGACAAATTTGGTGCCCCTATCTATGTGCGTCACGAAGTGGTGCACAACAAATACGTGGTGGATAACCTGCGCGAACGCGGTGTGGTGTTTGTGGACGAACTCCATGAGGTGCCGGACGATGTGATTGTTATTTTCAGCGCCCATGGTGTCTCCAAAGCGGTGCGCACCGAGGCGGATCGTCGCAGCCTGAAAGTGTTTGACGCCACCTGCCCACTGGTCACCAAAGTGCATATGGAGGTGATGAAGTACAGTCGCGATGGCTGTGAATGCGTGCTTATTGGCCACGCCGGTCACCCGGAAGTGGAGGGCACCATTGGCCAGTACGACCGCTCTGCCGGTGGCGATATTTACCTGGTGGAAGATGAGGCAGATGTGGCCGCACTGGAAGTGCGCAACCCGGATATGCTCGCCTACGTCACCCAGACCACCTTGTCCATGGACGACACCGCAAAGGTGATCGACGCCCTGCGCGCCAGATTCCCCAAAATTCATGGCCCCCGCAAAGACGATATTTGCTACGCCACCCAAAACCGCCAGGATGCCGTCAAACAGCTGGCCCTGGAGTGCGACCTGGTGCTGGTGGTGGGCTCGCCAAACAGCTCCAATTCCAATCGTTTGCGTGAATTGGCAGAGCGCTGTGGCAGCGCCGCCTACTTGATCGATTGCGAGCAGGATATACAACCCGGCTGGCTGCAAGGTAAAACCGGTATCGGCATTACCGCCGGAGCCAGTGCGCCAGAGCTGCTGGTGGAAGCGGTGATCGCCCGCCTGCGCGAACTGGGTGCCAGCGCCCCCGAAGAACTCAATGGCGAGCCAGAGAATATTCGTTTCTCCGTCCCCAAAGAGCTCCGAGCGTAAATACGGCCTTTCATCCTGAGCGCAGCGAAGGATCTCACAGTTCGCGGCTAACAGAGAGATCCTTCGCTGCGCTCAGGATGACAATCTTGCTGGATCTACTCGCAGCCCGTAGCTTTCCTTCAAAATCGCCTAAATTTGCCCCTAACTCATACTTTCTGCTGAATGGCTTGTCGCTGTTTATCAACCGCTCATCCTGTTTGCCAAATCGTCAAGAGTTACCGGTCTGGCAACTGCCACCAATAGTCAGTTGGTGCGGGTGCCTCTACAGTCAATCCACTAAAGTAGCGGCATGAAAAATTTACCCCAAAACCCGCCCCGGCAAACCGGCTTTACGCTGATTGAGCTGATGATTACGGTGCTGATTCTCGCCATTCTGGTGGGCGTTGGCGTCCCGGCCATGAACAACTTCCTCAATAGCAACCGCCTGACCGCCCACACCAGTGCGTTGAAACAAGCCATTCAATACGCCCGCAGCGAGGCGGTGTCGAAAAATCAGGATGTGAGTATTTGTGCCAGTTCCAATGGGGTGGCCTGTACCGGCAACTGGAATCAGGGCTGGATTGTGCGCCAGGATTCCGACGGCAGCGTACTGCGGGTTTGGAATGGCTTGTCAGACAATTCCACCATTTCCACCATTAGCGGTGGTGCCACTATTACCTTCTCCTCAACAGGGGATACCGATGCGTCAGTTACCTTCCAGATCAATGACCCCACGGGTTCCAGTGCCGCCAGGCACGCTCGTCGCTTGCAGGTAAATAACGTCGGTTGGGTGACCGTAACCAGAGGTGGAGCTTCGTAATGCAACAAAGATCGTTAACCCTGCAGCAATGTCGCGGCGCCACCATGATAGAGGCGCTGATTGCCCTGATTGTACTCGCTATCGGCTTGCTGGGGGTGTTGGGTATGCAGGCGGAAGGCAGCAAGGCCAATCAGCGGGGTATGTTCGCTACCCAGGCGGCGTTTTTGGCGCAAAGCATGGCGGACCGGATTCGAATTAACGATGCCCCTGTTGCTGCTACAGGCACCAGCAGCGGTCGTTACGACGGTACGGATACCGGAGGTAATCCAACGTCACCTGCCTACAGTGGTGGTACCGATTGCGCCAGTTCTGCCTGTGGCTCCCCTGCTCTATTGGTTTTTGACCAGTCTCAATGGGAGCGGGAACTGGAAACCCAAATTCCGTCAGGGCAGGGTGCCATTGCCTGGGATAACGCCACGCAAACTTATACGGTATCTGTTATCTGGCAAGTGCGCACAGATAACGACGGTGACGGTAATGATCGTGCCGACAGTATCAACGTCAGTCGCGAAGATTGTGGCGCTATTGACCCACCCCAGGGTTTTGCCTGTTATCGCATGGAGGTGCGTCCATGAACCGTTTACAGCGTTTTTCACCACAAACAGCAAAAGGCTTGTCACTGGTTGAGTTGATGGTTTCTGTGGGCATGGTGGCTATTATTTTGGCTGGCGTGGTGAGGCTGTACGCAGATTCCCACCGCACCTCCCTGGCCAATGAGGGTGTCGCCCGCACCCAGGAAGGGATTCGCTATGTGCTGGACCATATTAGCCGGACGGCAGCAAGGGCGGGGTATATGGGGTGTGCGCAATTTGTTCCTCAAGGTAGTGGCGATCGGCCTAATCTGGAGAATTTTATAGACACCTCAACAAATACAGGCCGGTTGTATGACTTTGAAGATGGGCCTGTGTTTGGTACCAATAATGATGGATTAAATGGCAGTGATGTATTGGTTTTACGTTCTGCAATCACAGGCTCAGGTGTAAGGGTAAATAATTCGAATGATAGCTCGGTCACGGTAGATGCCGATGAACTGTCAGATTCTGGTATAGAACGTGGCGATGTGGTGATTGTTAGCGATTGTGCCAGGATCAGTGTTTTTATGGTTACCAATGACCCGGAAAGTAGCAATGTTTTGCAACACGCCATTACCACGATTAATGATGTTTCAAATATCAACATCCCTGATAGCCGCAGGATCAGCAATATCGAAAACGAAAACATATTTAATAGCAACAGTCTGGCAATGCTGTTTCCGGCCACTGGAGCCAGTGTTGCCTACAGTATTGAGACCAGTGCCGGGGCGACTACCGAATGCAGCAACGCCAACCCGGAGTCCTGTGCGTTGTTCTCCAACGGTCAAGAGTTGCTACAGGGAGTAGAGAATCTGCAGGTACGTTTTGGTGAACGCAGCGATAACTCTGTGCAATACCGGGATCCGGGCGTAGGGGTTGATTGGCAGGAAGTGGTCAGTGTCGAGATAAACTTGACCATCAACTCCGTCGACCGGGCGTTTAGCCGCCAGGATGGTGTGGCCGGGGGTGGTGATGGATTGGTTCGCAAAAATGTCACCCATGTTGTTGCACTGCGCAACGGTGTTCTTTAAAGGCGGGAGCTGGATATGAATTTACCAACCAAACAAGGCGGTGCTGCTCTGATTGTTTGCCTGGTTGTGCTGCTGGTGATGTCGGTTATTGGCGTTACCTCAGTCTCCAATTCCACCATACAACAACGAATGGCATTTAATTTACAGCAACAGCAATTGGCAGAAAACGCCGCAGAACACGCCTTGCGAGCGGCTGAATCTTATATCGCAGATACCATTACATCCCGGCCTGCACTGCAAACTTTTTCCCAGGACGGAAACCGTGGCAGAAACTTTTTTATGCTGGTGCTTGAAGGAACACAAAGAGATAACCCCGCTGCGATTTGGGACTTTTCAGATGTTTCGTTGTGGAACACAGGTAGCGGCATTGCCGTTCCGGGTTTGACCGACGATGTGACCTCCCAGGACCCGCGCTACGTTATCGAGTATGTCGGCTGGTCAGAAGAATCAGCCCTGGGTGATAACGAAAGTGGCAATTCACGCCAAATCCGTGTGGCATCACAGCAAAACCGACCTGTTAATTTTCGCTACAGGTTCCGCATTACGGCCATTGGTTGGGGAGTAGACCCCAATGCCTACTCCATTCTTCAAACTACGTATCAGACAATTCGAATTACAGACAGCAATGGATAAACCTGCTGTGAGGTATGACATGATGAAAAAAGCAAAGAAAATAACAGCACTTGCAGCCAGTGTTGCCATGGTTTTGCAACCGGTTGCAGTAATGGCTGCTCCCGGTACCCTGTCGCAGGATCCTCTGTTTATCGGCACGAATGTGCAGCCAAACATTCTGTTTGTGATGGACGACTCCGGCAGTATGGACTGGGAAATTTTAAAGTCCGCCGGAGCACTGGTGGATCACCCAACAACTCGGAACAGTGGTAATCTCGACTTCTCACCTGACAACAATATCGATGATTATGAGCTGTGCGCAGGCTATAACGTTATGGCCTACGACCCATCCCGCACCTATACACCCTGGATCGGGCTGGATGAAGACGATGTGGCTTATTCTGACAGAACGTTAGCAACAGCTTTAAATAACCCATACGATAATGATGACACTGATGATGTCAGTAGTCATGTCTACTTTGTGTGGAATGATGCCGACAATAATAATGTGTATGCTGAAGGTGAATGCCCGGACCTGGATGCGGCGTTTAATGACGGCAGTGCAGACGTCCTCGCCGCCTGTGCAGCTACTGCGGGCTGTGTTGTGGTCGCTGACGATCTGGGTGCAGATGCACAGCAAAACTACGCCAACTGGTACAGCTATTATCGCAAAAGAGAATATGTGGCGAAGCGAGCGCTTTCAGAAGTTATTGATCAATCTACTGCCAGAATGGGTTTGGCCACTCTTCATAACAATAATACGGTAGGCACACCCATTCGTGATGTAGACAACATTACCCTGCCGGTAGATTCAACCGCCAATACCAACAAAGACAACCTTGCAGACAGCCTGTTTAATATTAATTCTTCCGGTGGTACACCGTTGCGTCTGGCATTGGAGCGAGCCGGTAATTATTTTGAGGAGGGTGTAACCACGGGCGTCAATACTTTGTTTGGTGCGACTCCGCCCGCCGATAGCGAGACTCTGTCTGACACCCCTATCTTTACCGATGCAAATGGTGGTGCCTGCCAGAAAAACTTTACCGTGTTGCTGTCTGATGGTTTTTGGAACGGTGGCAGTCCCTCCGTAGGTAATACAGATGGTCCGGGCGCAGGCAATACCGCCTTTGACGGTGGCTCTTACGCCGATGCATTCAGCAATACTCTGGCTGATGTGGCAATGGACTTTTATGAACGAGACCTTGCCCCCAGCCTTGCGGACGAATTAACAACGTCGACCATTGACCCTAACCCGGCCCAGCATATGGTGACTTACACAGTGGCCTTTGGTGTAAATGGTACTGTAGCTGCCAACCCGACTGATGCGGCAGCAGAATTTACCTGGCCTCAGCCAACAGCAAACGCCAATACCACCACGGACGATATGCGCCATGCGGCATGGAACGGCCGTGGCGAATTTTTAAGTGCCGCAGACCCCCAGGAACTGATCGATTCCTTTAATGACGCGCTGAGCGATATTCAAAGCCGGGTGTCTTCGGCGGCCTCGGTGTCCTTTAACTCCACCAGCCTGGATAACGGCGCCTTGCTGTTTCGTGCGGAATTTAACCCCGCCGGTTGGTCTGGCGATATTCGTGCGCTGTCCGTAACCAGTGCGGGTATTGGTGCCGCGCAATGGAGTGCGGCCGCTGGATTAAACAGCGCTGCCACCACCGCAAATGGCCGGGAAATTATTACTTATAACGGCACCCAGGGCGTTGCTTTCCGCTGGCCAGCAGATCATAACTCGCCCACCAATACCGAGCTGTCTGCGGCGCAGGTGTCGGATTTGACCTTTGGTATTACTGACCCGACGGAAGAATCTGCCTTCGGCCTGGATTTGTTGAATTACCTGCGCGGCGACTTTTCGCAAGAGCAGCAACAAACCGACGACATTCGCCAGTTCCGCAATCGCCTGGGAAGCCGTCTGGGAGATATTGTTCACTCCGCCCCGGTTTTTGTGGGCACACCAAACGCTCGCTATCCGGATGATATTGCCGGTAGCAACAACCCCTACTCCGATTTTGTAGGCAACAACAGCAGTCGCCGGCAAATGATTTATGTGGGCGCCAACGACGGCATGTTGCATGGCTTCGATGCCAACAGCGGTGCGGAAGTATTCGCCTACCTTCCCGAGTTTTTATTTTCCAGCAGCAGCGCCCGTCAAGGGCTGCACTATTTGGCGGATGACGACTACGCGCACCGCAGCTATGTGGACCTGACACCCACCGCGCAGGATGTGTTTGTGAATGGCAACTGGCGCACCTACCTGGCTGGCGGGGCTCGCGCAGGGGGGCAGGGGGTGTATGTTCTTGACGTAACCAGTCCTGGCGCCCTTGCCAATGCAGAGAGCAATGCCGACAACATTGTTGTTGCCGAACTGGACAGCGGTGACGATGCCGACCTGGGCTTTACCTACAGTCAGATCACCATTGCGCTTATGAATAATGGCCGTTGGGCGGCAATTTTTGGCAATGGCTATAACAATACCGGCAGTGGCACGGCACAGATTTTTATTCTCTACCTGGACGATGGTACCCATATCAAACTGGATACCGGAGTGGGTGATAACGATCCAGATACCGCAATAGACAACAATGGTATGTCCACTCCGGAAGTGCTCGACCTGGATAATGACGGCACTGTTGATCGCATTTACGCCGGTGACGTACTGGGCAATATGTGGGCCTTTGATATTTCATCAAGTGACTCAGATGCCTGGGGCAGCGCTTATGGCAGTGCACCGGTTTATACACCATTCTTTGTGGCAGGGGATTCCCAGCCAATTACTTCCAAGCCGTCGGTGGATGCACACCCGCTTCGCAGTTTGCGGGCCACGTCACCCAACCTGCTTGTGACCTTTGGTACTGGCCAATATCTGACGGATTCCGATATTTCCAGTTCCGATGTGCAAACCTTTTATGGGGTTTGGGATGCCGGAGTAGGGAACCTGAACAGAAGTAATCTGGTGCAGCAAACCATTACTGATACCACATTGGACGATGGTACGGTTGTGCGCACCAACACTACCAATACGGTCAACTATAATTTGCAGGCAGCTGACGAATTGGGTTGGTTTATCAACTTGCCCACCCCGGGAAGTGTTGCTGAACGCAATGTGGTGGACCCGGCGATTCTCGGCCCCATCGTTTTCTTCAATACCCTGATACCCGAGGGTGCCCAGTGCGCCTTTGGTGGTACCGGTTTCTTGATGAATGTGGATTTGCTCACCGGTGGTCAGCCCCGATTCCAGGTAATTGATATACCCAATAACAACGGTGTGTATTCCGGTATTGAATCAACGGGTGTGCCCACTGCACCGACCTTTGTTTCCAACAGAGATGCGGATTCAGGCCGCGATGCCACCCGCTATGTAAATACCAGCCGGGGTGTTGACGAAAGCAATATTGGCTTTGGTGATAATACCTCCAGCCGTACATCCTGGACGAATCTGACCAGATAACAGTTGCAAGGTGATAGCATGAAAATGGTTAAATATTTTTTGTTGGTACTGGTTGCATTCTCTATGAGTGCACAGGCAGAAACCCATGGCAGGGTTGACAGAATTGATTATAAAAACCTTGAAATAGTGATCGATGATAGCTATTACAAGCTGCCAATAAATGTCGACGTGCGTGGTGTGGATAATAAGCCGGAAACTTTGTTTGCAATAAAAACCGGCATGTATGTCCGCTATGAAACGGAGCGAAGAAACAACAAGAATTTTGTGACGTTGAGGATGCTTGCTGGCCCGCTAGTGGAAGATACCAACAACGAAGAATCTCGCAGACCCCGCAGGTAATCGCTATGAAGTGTCATTCAAACAAACGGATCCAGAGTGGCTTTACCTTGATAGAGATTGTTATCGTGGTGGCTATTGTTGGTATTTTGGCGTCTATTGCCTATTCTTCTTATCAGGATCAAACGCGAAAAGCCCGGCGCGCCGAGGGTAAGGGTTTTTTGATGGAAATTGCATCAGCTCAGGAACGCTATTTCACACAAAATGTTCGCTACGGAACTTTGGTGCAGCTGGGTTACCCCAATGAAAATCCTCAAAGTGAAGAAGAATTTTACAATGTTCGAATTACCGCCAGCACCAATACAACCTTCACGTTGACCGCGACCCCGGTTATTGATGACCCGGATTGCGGCAACCTGACTTTGACCAATACCAATCTGCGGGGCAGTGATACGAACGATCCAGATTGCTGGAATTGATCTGCTGTTTAAGCCTCTGTTGTCATTTGTTCTGCGATCTGAATTCCAATCTTCCTTGTATTTTTAAATTTGGAATTTAAAAATACAAGGAATCTAATATCTGACTGGAGGAGTGGTTGCTGATTTGGGGTTGAACAGTGGCTTTAACCTAACACCCCACATTCTCCCCGCCGCTCCGGTTGGGAATTCCATCACTATCGGTATCCTTGCCATATCTCGCCCGCCCACTTCTGGAAATAATCAGCAGTCGGGCGTGCCTTTCCTCACCACTGGCCGGGCAGTAAATCAGGCTGCCAAAGGTGCTGTTGGTGTGCCCCTGCGGGGTCATTTGTATGTAGCGCCGGCCAGCTGAAAACGACCAAATCAGTTGACTGTTTTGGGGCAGCGGCTGCATCACCCGATACAGTTCATCATCACCGTCAATTTCACGGTTTCTGTTGCAGTCTGAAAAAACCACCACCGGCGCATCCATATTTGCGGAACATTGGATTTGGTTATCGCTGGGGCACATGGTGGTGTGGCAGCTGTGGTGCACAGCGTTTTCCCGCGCCAGTGCCACCAGGTTGCGCACTTCGCTGATAATTGCTCGCGACTGGTTGCGTTCCAGAAAGTCCATCATGGCAGGCACGGCGGCGGCCAGCAGAATGGCGAGAATCGCCAGGCTGATCATCAGTTCAATCAGGGTAAAGCCATTGTTCAGGGTAAAGACAGTGTTTCGGCAGGTTTTGCGAAAGTGGGCAGGTGGTAAAGCAGGCATGATTCCTCCTTGAATGCATCGTTAATCCCTTGGTTGCTTTTTAAATATAGACCATGAATTGCCTGCTTGCACAGAGTTTCAGTCATCCAGGAATTTCAGTCATCCTGAGCGCAGCGAAGGATCTAGGCCGGGAGGGGAGATCCTTCGCTGCACTCAGGATGACAAGGCTATCCGTTTACTCGACCTCCATCCCCAATTTCTGAATCTTGTAACGTATTTGCCGCAGGGTCAGGCCCAGGTCGCGGGCGGCGGCGGTGCGGTTGCCGTTGTGTTTTTGAATGGCCACTTCCAGTATTTGTCGTTCAATGTTTTCCAGGTAGTCGTCCACGGAATCCAGTTGGTCGACAAAATGTTGGTCGATGCACTCACCGGCAACGGTGCCATCGGTGGTGTTGCCGGGCCTCAGTTGCAGGTCGGCGGTGGTTATCTGGTCGTTGTCGCACAGGGTCATGGCCCGTTCCAGAATATTTTCCATCTCGCGCACATTGCCGGGGAAGTGGTATTGCTTGAGGGCATCCAGCGCACCACTGGACAGTGTGGCCTGCAAGCCGGATTCTTTGGCCAGCCGTTGCAGAATGGCTTCCGCCAATTCGGGGACGTCGTCCCGGCGGCGGCTCAGGCTGGGGACCGGCAGTTCGATGACGTTGATGCGGTAGTACAAATCCTGGCGAAAGCGGCCTTCTTCCACTTCCGCTTCCAGGTCTTTGTGGGTGGCGCTGAGTATGCGTACATCAGTGGCGATTTCCCGCTCCTCGCCCACCGGACGCACGGCTTTTTCCTGAATGGCGCGCAGCAGTTTTACCTGCATGGACAGGGGCAGGTCGGCCACTTCATCCAGAAACAGGGTGCCTCCCTCGGCGGCCTGAAACAAACCGTTCTTGTCTTTGTGGGCGCCGGTAAAACTGCCTTTTTTGTGGCCAAAAAATTCGCTTTCCATCAGTTCTGATGGAATGGCGCCGCAGTTCACCGGAATAAAGGGTTCACTGGCCCGGGGGCTCAGGTAGTGAATGGAGCGGGCAACCAGCTCTTTGCCGCTGCCGGATTCGCCGCTGATAAATACCGGCGCCTGGGTGCGGCTGACGCGGCCAATCTGGTTGCGCAGTTTGTCCATGGCTGGGGAGTGACCCAGCAGGCCGGGGATGTTTTGCTGGCTGCTGGGGGTGGCTTCGCTCAGTTCCAGGGCGGAGCGTACAATGGCGCGCAGACGCGCCAGTTCCACCGGTTTGGAGACAAAATCAAAGGCGCCTTTTTTCAGGGCATCCACGGCAATTTCCATATTGCCGTGGGCGGTAATCACCGCCACTGGCAGTTGCGGGCAGTGCTTCTGTATGTGTTCCACCAGTGACAGGCCGTCGCCATCCGGCAGGCGCATGTCGGTCAGGCAGAAGGTGAAACTTTCGGTATTCAGCAGGCGCATGGCGTCTGCCAGATCGCCGGCTTCTGCCACCTCCAGATCCAGTTGTTGCAGGGTGTAACTGAGCAGCTCGCGAATATCCGGTTCGTCGTCGACAATCAGTGCGCGTCCTTTGGCGGTACTGTTCATTGTTGCTCTCCTGGCAGCAGGCTGTTGGGGTGGGCAAAGCCAATCCGGAAGCAACCATTGTATGCAGGTTGCTTGTTTTTAGGTTGATTGTTTTCAGGTTGATTGTTTTCAGGCTGTTTGCCGTTGGCAGATTTGTCCACCGGCAGGTAATTGAGTGTAGCAAAATTGAGTTCGCACAATTCCCGGCACACGTACAACCCCAGGCCGGAGCCTTCGTGAGAGGTGGTAAAAAAGGGCTCGAAAATGCTGTTTTGGTCGCCTGCGGGAACGCCGGGGCCACGGTCGAATACATCCAGGTAAGGGTGGCCGCTGACGGCATCGATACTGGGCCGCAGTTCCGCCCAGTATTCCCCCGTTTGCTCATGGCTGTAGCGAATGCCGTTGTCCAGCAGGTTGCTGAGAATCTGGATCAGATGCGATGGGTCGAACAGCACCCGGCAGCGAGGGGCGTCGTCCAGGTGGATGCGGATGTCCTGTTTGCGCCCTTCGCAATAATCGCGGATAAAGCCTTTCAGCCAGCTGTTGAGCTCCAGCTTTTTCAGGTTGGGCGTTTGCTGGCGGGACAGTTGCATCACATTTTCGATGATCTGGTTGACCCGGTCAGACTGTTTTTTGATGATCTGAATCATGCGACTTTGGGCACCCAGTTTTGGGTCTTCTTCCAGCAATTGCGAGGCGTGGCTGATGGCGCCCAGGGGATTGCGGATTTCGTGGGCAATGCTGCCGGTCAGCCGCCCCAAGGAGGCCTGTTTGATCTGCTGGGCGTGCTGCGCCAGGGTACGGGTGTCTTCCAGAAAAATCAGCGTTTGCAGCTTGCCGTCTTCACCTTCTTCAAGGGTGGTGAAATTGGCCTGCACTTCGCGGCTGGCGTTGCGCTCTTTGAACGGCGTGGTGCGCAGCCAGGGGGCATCGCGCCAGTGTTTGAGCTGATTGTGCAGGGTAGGGGCCAGTTTGATGGAGTGCCCCGCCGCCAGGGTGCCGGACATCGGATGGCCGCCCAGCAGTTGCAGGGCGGCGTCGTTGATCAGGCGGATGGTGTCATCTTTATCAATCACCACAATGCCGGTGCGCATGCGGCGCACAATGTGTTCGTTCAGTTGTTGCAGCTGGGACGCACTGCGGGTTTTTTGTTGCGCCTCCTGCTGGGCGGTGTGCAGGCGTCGGGTCAACAATTGAAAGATCAGCGCTGTCACAAACAGCAATATGCCCAGCAGACCCGCCTGGAATACGGTGTTGCTGGACGATGCCTGATTGAGCAGGCCACTGGCGCTGGAAACAATCACACATACGCTGGCCGAGGCTGCCAGCAGCAATGCCAATTGGCCGGACACAAACAAACTGCCCGCTGCCACACACACCACCAGCAAAAAAGCGAGCCCGCTCTGGATGCCGCCACTGGCGTTCATCAACAGGGTGATGGCAAAAATATCCAGCAGCAGGGCAGCAAAGAGTTGTACGGTTTTTGGGGTAAAGCGCTGGCGGCCAAACAACAGCAGGGTGATAAAGTTGAGGGCGGCGTAGCTGGCAGAGCCGTAAAGAAACAGTTGTGGCTGGCTGGCCCCAAGGATTTCGGCCCCCAGGCCGATCAGGTACATGGCACAGAGCAGGGCGGCCAGCAAAAACCGGTAATAACTGTAAATTCGCAGCAGGTTGCTGTTGTTGTGTTGCTCGCTGTGGTTAGAGCCTGCCATAAAGTGGGTGCTGTTAGTTGAGGTGTTTCGTCACCGTCATTGCGAGGCGCGAAGCGACGCGGCAATCCAGTGTCTTTTAACTCGCTGACTTGTAAACCAAAGCCGCTGGATCGCCACGCTGCGCTCGCGATGACGATTTTTTAAAGCTCGCTGCCACCGATTTTCTGAACGCTATCAATCGTAGACAGTGGGTATGGGCTGGCGCTTGTGCTGGGTGCGCTGATAAATGGCAATCAGCTTTTCGCTGACGGCTTCGGCCACCGGCTTGCCCTCAAGAAAATCGTCGATTTCGTCGTATTTCAGCCCCAGGGCGTCTTCGTCGGCTTTGGAAGGGGCGAGGCATTCCAGGTCGGCGGTGGGCTCTTTGCCCACCAGTTGCTCCGGCGCTCCCAGGGTTTTTGCCAGCAGGCGCACCTGGCGTTTGCTGAGGCCAAACAGCGGCACCAGATCGCAGGCGCCATCGCCGTATTTGGTGTAAAAGCCAGTGACGTTTTCCGCCGAGTGGTCAGTGCCCAGCACCAGCCCGCTCAACAGCCCGGCTACTTCGTATTGCACCACCATGCGAGCGCGGGCCTTGACGTTGCCTTTGACAAAGTCGATATGGGCATCGTTGGCGGTTAGCAGGCCGTGCTCTTTCATCATGCCCAGGGTTTCTTCGTGAATGCCATCGGCACCGAGGCGAATGTTCACCGGCAGGGATTCACTGGGCTGAATAAACTCAAGGGCGGCTTGAGCGTCCTGTTCATCCGCCTGAACCCCGTAGGGCAAGCGCAAGGCGATAAACCGGTAGCCGCCTCCGTGCTCTGTGTTCAGTTGATCCACCGCCAATTGCGCCAGGCGGCCACAGGTGGAGGAGTCCACGCCGCCGCTGATGCCCAGCACCAGAGTGCGCGAGCCCGCCTGCAGCAATTGTTGTTTGATAAAGTTGACCCGGCGTTCAATTTCGTAGTGCGGGTCAATCTCTGGCAGTACCCGCATTTCGGCGAGAATGGTTTCACGATTCATAAGTGGTTACAGTCAGTGGCGCGAGGTTTATTTGCCGAACAGCCCAAAGGTCAGGCGGTTGAGCCAGGAGCGTTCTTCTTCATCTTCACTTTGCTTGCGCTTTTTGCGATTTTCCGGTTTGAAGACCGGGTTGTACTGTTCGCGACTGTCGTAGCCCGGTGGTTCCGGATTGTCTATCAGGCCAAAGGTAATTTTGTTCACCAGGGAGCGGGATTCGCCGCTGATATCCCGGCTGAAGTCAAATTGCCCGTCTTTGTTAAAGGCCGAATGTTCCGGATAGTTGCTGGCCAACACCTGTACTGTACTGTCGGCAAGCTCCTGCTGATTCAGCAAATAATAGCCCTGGGCCATCACCGCGAGGGCATCGGGTACTGCCGGAGTTTTGGGGTAATTTTCCACCACGTGACGGCCCCGGTTCACCGCTGCCAAGTAAGCGCCGCGGCGGAAGTAGTAGTTGGCCACGTGGATTTCGTAGCGGGCCAGGTGATTGCGCAGGTGAATCATGCGCTTGCGGGCATCGGCGGCGTATTGGCTGTTGGGGTAACGCTTTAACAGCTGGTTAAACGCGGCGAAAGATTCCCGGGCGGCACCGGGGTCGCGCTTGGTGCCGTCTACGGGCAGATAACCCCCCAACACGCTGCGGCTCTCGCTGTAAGAGGCCAGCCCTTTAATGTAGAAAGCGTAATCAATTTGCGGGTGCTGGGGTTGCAGGTCGATAAAACGGTCGGCTGCAGCAATGGCCGCCTGGTAATCCCGGCTGCGATAATAGGCGTGAATCAGCTCCAGCTGGGCCTGCTCTGCGTACACCCCAAAGGGGAATTGGGCTTCCAGCGCCTGCAGGTTCTGGATGGCCTGCTCCCAGTTGTGAGAGCGAACATTGCGTTCAATCACCTCGTAAAACTGGCGCTCGGTAAAACCGGCTGTCTCATTTTTCTTTTCATCGTTCGATGAACAGGCGCTCAAACAAACAATGAGACAGAGGGAAAGTATCGGTAATATACGCATGAAGCCTGTCCTTCAGAAAAACCGTTATTTAACCATAGCCGGAAGGCCGACAAAAGGGATTGAACGCCCATCAAACAAAGAGTTGGAGTACCTATTGGAACCACAGGATAATAATGAATCTATCGACCTGGTTGCTACCGCAGAGCTTGCCCACAGCGGCAAGCGACTGGATCAGGTGGCCGCAGAGTTGTTTGCGGACTACTCGCGCTCGCGCATAAAACAGTGGATTGACGAGGGTGCACTGCAAGTGAACGGTGAAGTGCGCAAGCCCAAAGACCGCCTGGTAGGTGGCGAACAGCTGACATTGCAGGCCAGCGTAGAGCCCGCCGGTGAGTGGCAGCCAGAGCCTATGCCACTGAATATCGCCTATGAAGACGATCACCTGCTGGTGATCAACAAGCCCGCCAACCTGGTGGTGCACCCGGCGGCGGGTAACTACACCGGTACATTGCTCAACGGCCTGCTGCACCATTGCCCGTCGTTGGAAAATGTCCCCAGGGCGGGCATTGTTCATCGCCTCGACAAAGACACCACCGGTTTGATGGTGGTGGCGAAAACCCTGGCGGCCCATCACGACCTGGTGCGCCAGCTGCAGGCCCGCAGCGTCAAGCGGGAATACGAAGCGGTGGTGCAAGGCACTATGACCGGCGGCGGCACAGTCGAGGCCCCTATCGGCCGCCACCCGCGCTCGCGGGTCAAAATGGCGGTGGTGGCCCACGGAGGCAAAGAGGCCATAACCCACTACCGGCTGATTCAAAAATACCGCGACCATACCCACATTCGCCTGGGGCTGGAAACCGGTCGCACTCACCAGATTCGCGTGCATATGGCCCATATTGGCCACCCGCTGGTGGGGGATGCCACCTACGCCGGGCGCATGAAGCTGCCCAAAGGAGCCAGTGGCGAGCTGCTGGAATTACTGCGCCAGGGTTTCAAGCGCCAGGCACTGCACGCCGCTTCCCTGGCGCTGGTTCACCCCCACAGTGACGAAATTATGGAATGGGATGCGCCCCTGCCCGCTGATTTTGAACACTTATTGACGGTGTTGGCGAACAATGAAGCTGATTAAACCCGACTGGCCCCTGCCGGCGAATGTAGGTGCAGCGGTCACTACCCGTATCGGCGGCAATAGTAACGGCCCCTGGGGAAATGCCAATTTTGGCCTCAACAGTGGCGATGACATTGCCGTGGTGAATGGCAACCGCAAGGTTCTGCAACAGCAGCTTGGCTTGCAACATTCGCCCTGTTGGTTGCGCCAGGTGCACGGCACGACCGTTGTCGAGGCCGGCCCGGATACCCTGGAAGCTGAAGCCGATGGCGTTGTCAGCCGCACCTCCGGTTTGGCCGCAGTGGTGTTGACCGCCGATTGCCTGCCGCTGTTGCTGTGCGATCGCGCCGGCACCGTTGTGGCCGCAGTGCACGCCGGTTGGCGCAGCCTGGCGGCGGGTATTATCCGCCGCTGTGTTACCGATATGGGCGTGGCGGCGGAGAATCTGCTGGCGTACCTGGGCCCGGCAATTTCGCAACCTCAATTTGAGGTGGGGCCAGAGGTGCGCCAGCAATTTGCTGGCAACGCAATGGGCGCGCAACATCAGCAGCTGATAGAGGCCTGTTTTATCGCCGGTAAGGGCGACCGCCAGCAGGCGGATATCTATCAACTGGCTCGTACGGAATTGGCCATGTTGGGCGTGAACGATATATACGGTGGCGATTATTGCACCGCCAGCCAGGGGGAGCTGTTCTATTCCTATCGCCGCGACGGGGTAACCGGGCGTATGGCGTCGTTGGTTTGGTTGAATTAAACCTGAATCCGTGACTTCAGAGCGGCGCATAGCACAAGTTCTTGATTCCACAGCGGTTTGAAAAATGCCCACTTAACCGACGGGTAAAGCTAAGATTTTTCAACTCCCCTGTGAAACCAATATCTTGCACTCTACACTCACTCTGAAATCACGGATTCAGGTTAAGCCTCGGGCGGCGCGCTGCGAGCAGTGAGGGAGAACATTGTCATTCTGAGCGCAGCGAAGAATCTCAGTGCCGCGATGTAGTATGAGATCCTTCGCTGCGCTCAGGATGACGGTCTGCCGCAGCTGATTTTCACTAAATATCCATTTTATTTCCCGCGCGAATCCCGCACACTACCCGGCAATTAAAAAACACGGGTAAATCAGTTGATTGGGCGCCTTTCAGGGGTGTTGCTGGAAAAGCAGGCACCGGATTTGTTACTGGACGTGCAGGGAGTGGGGTATGAAGTCCAGGTTTCTCTGACGACTTTTTTTGAACTGCCCAATAGCGGCGAGCCGGTAACCCTGTACACCCATTTTGTCGTGCGCGATGACGCCCAGTTGCTCTACGGCTTTTCCGGGCAGCGGGAGCGGGAGCTGTTTCGCACCTTGATCAAGGTGAATGGCGTTGGCCCCAAAATGGCGCTGGCGATTCTCTCGGGCATGAACCCGGATGAATTTGTTCGCTGTGTACAGGGCAACGACGTTACTGCCCTGGTACGCTTGCCCGGTGTTGGCAAGAAAACCGCCGAGCGCTTGATTATTGAAATGCGCGATCGCCTTAAAGAGTGGGGTGTTGATAGCAATGCGCCGGTAGCTGAACAGGCGCCAGCCACTGTGTCCGTCAGCGAAGAAGCGGAAAGCGCGTTGATCGCCCTCGGTTACAAACCTCAGGAAGCGGCGCGCATGATCAGTGCTGTTGTTGGCAAGGCAGACAACCCCAGTTGTGAGGCACTTATCCGTTTGGCGCTTCAGAATTTGGTAAATTGACCGTCATATTCACAATGAATATGACGGTCATCGCGAGCGAAGCGTGGCGATCTCATCCAGTGTGGCAGAGACTTGATGGAGATTGCCACGTCGCCTTTTTAATAAAAGGCTCCTCGCAATGACGCAGCACGATAAAACTAAATGATTGAAAAAGACCAACTGGCCACTGAAAGCCGCCTTGTTTCCCCACAGCTTGCCCCCAGCGAGGATCGTGTTGACCGCGCTATCCGGCCGTTGAGCCTGGAGGACTATGTGGGGCAGAGCGCGGTGCGGGAGCAGATGGAAATTTTTATCGGTGCCGCCCGCAACCGCAACGAGCCGTTGGATCACACCCTGGTATTTGGCCCGCCGGGGCTGGGCAAAACCACCCTGGCCAATATCATCGCCCATGAAATGTCGGTGGATTTAAAAACCACCTCCGGGCCCGTACTGGAAAAGGCCGGTGACCTGGCGGCGCTGATGACCAATCTGGAAGCGGGCGATGTGTTGTTTATCGACGAAATTCACCGCCTCAGCCCGGTGGTGGAAGAGATTCTCTACCCGGCCATGGAAGATTACCAACTGGACATTATTATTGGCGAAGGCCCCGCTGCCCGTTCCATCAAACTGGATTTGCCGCCGTTTACGCTGGTGGGTGCCACCACCCGTGCCGGATTGTTGACCTCGCCCCTGCGAGACCGTTTTGGCATTGTTCAGCGTTTGGAGTTTTACTCGGTGGAAGATTTGACCTCCATTGTTGCTCGTTCGGCAAATATCCTCGGCATTGCCATGGATAACGAGGGCGCTTTTGAGGTGGCCCGCCGCGCCCGTGGCACGCCGCGCATTGCCAATCGCCTGTTGCGCCGGGTGCGGGATTACGCCGAGGTAAAAGCCGATGGCACCGTTACTGCAACAACCGCCGATCAAGCCCTGAACATGTTGCACGTGGACCAGTCTGGCTTCGACCATATGGACCGCCGCCTGCTGCTGGCCATGATCGAAAAATTTGACGGTGGCCCGGTGGGAGTAGACAGCCTTGCTGCCGCCATCGGTGAAGAGCGCGACACCATTGAAGATGTACTGGAGCCCTACCTGATTCAGCAGGGCTTTATGATGCGCACCCCGCGGGGACGGGTGGCCACCACCACCGCCTATCAGCACTTCGGTTTGCAGCGCCCTGACGTTGCGGGTAATAGCAGTGCTCAGCAGCAATTGACGTAATGGAAGTTGCCGTGAATGAATTTGTACTGCCTGTGCGCGTCTACATCGAAGATACCGACGCCGGTGGCATTGTGTACTACGTCAATTACCTGAAATTTATGGAGCGCGCGCGCACCGAATTGCTGCGCAGCTACGGCTACGACAAACCGGCGTTCTGGGCGGATAACCTGATGTTTGTGGTGCACTCAGTGCAAGTGAACTACCGCAGTCCGGCGCAGTTGGATGATGAATTACAGGTAAGTGCGGTGGTTGAAAAGGTCGGTCGCACTTACTTTGATGTGGCCCAGCAAGTGCGCCGCGGTGACACTCTGTTGTGCGAAGGCGTGGTGCGGGTGGCCAATGTTACGCGGGACGCTATGAAGCCGAAGGCGATTCCTCAGGAAATGCGGGAACAGCTGTCATCCTGAGCGCAGCGAAGGATCTTTTGACTGCAACGAAGTTTGAGATCCTTCGCTGCGCTCAGGATGACAAGAAACATACCTGAATCCGTGATTTCAGAGTGAGCGTAGAGTGCAAGATATTGGTTTCACAGTGGAATTGAAAAATCTTAGCTTCACCCGTCGGTTAAGTGGGTACATTCTCAGCTAAGAAAGTCAAACCGCTGTGGAATCAAGAGCTTGTGCTATGCGCCGTTCTGGAGTCACGGATTCAGGACATAATTAGTGAAAATTTAGGAGCAATTGTGGCAGCAGAACTTTCCCCCTGGGAGCTGATTGTATCGGCCTCATTCCTGGTCAAGGTGGTCATGCTGATGTTGGTGCTGGCGTCCATCGTGTCTTGGGTGATGATCGTGCAGCGTGGCCTGTTTTTGAATCAGTCGCGCCGCCTGTTTCAAAGTTTTGAACAAAACTTCTGGTCCGGTATTGATCTTAACGAACTGTTTCGTGACGGCAGTGCGCGGGTGCAGCAAAATCGTATGGTCAGTGGTGCTGAAAGCGTGTTTCGTGCCGGCTTTCGCGAATTCAACCGGCTCACCAAAACGGGCAGCCCCGATCCTGATGCTGTTATTGAAGGGACCGAGCGCGCCATGCGGGTAGCGCTGTCCCGGGAAGAAGAAAAGCTCAATGCCAACCTGCCATTTTTGGCCAGCGTTGCCTCTACCAGCCCCTATATTGGCCTGTTTGGTACCGTGTGGGGCATCATGCAGTCGTTCCTTGGTTTGGCGAATGTGCAGCAAGCTACTCTGGCGGTGGTAGCGCCGGGTATTGCCGAAGCATTGATTGCCACCGCTATGGGGTTGTTTGCGGCCATTCCTGCGGTGCTGGCGTTTAACCGCTATTCCGCGCGGGCAGACAATCTGTTTGGCAGCTACCAGACCTTCGCGGAAGAATTTTCCAGCATTTTGCACCGCAGGGTGCACAGCAAGTAGGCTAGCCATGGCGATACAGGTTAAAAAGCCCAAGAAAAAGCTCACCTCGGAAATCAACGTAGTGCCGTTGATCGATGTGATGCTGGTGTTGCTGATTGTGTTTATGGTGACCGCGCCGTTGCTGATGCAAGGGGTAAAAGTGGAATTGCCGGACGCCAACTCTGCGCCCCTGGAAGAACAGGACCAGGAGCCCCTGATCGTTTCCATCAAGGCCGATGGCAGTTACTGGATTGACCTGGGCAGTGAAGAAGGTGAACAGAAACAGGAAACCCTGGCGGTGATCACCGACCGGGTGGGAAAAATTCTCCGCCAGCAACCGAAAACACCGGTACTGGTGTGGGGCGACACCAGTGTGGATTATGGCTCGGTGGTGCAGTTGATGACCGAGCTGCAAAATGCCGGAGCCAGCAGTGTGGGGTTGGTGACGGAGCCGGCGAAGAATTAGCGAGTTATGATGGTGTGTGAATTTGTCATTGCGAGTGCAGCGAAGCAATCCAGCGTCGTTAAGCCACTGGATTGCTTCGCTGCACTCGCAAGGACGGTGGTTGTACGATGACTAAATGGTTCAGCTATTCAACCGCCACATTGTGCAGTATTGCCCTGCATGTGGTCGTGGCTGTGCTGGTGGCTAACAAATGGGGGCCGCAAGAAGCGGAGCGCAAAATTGTTGCCCCCAAGTACATCGACGCCAAGCTGCTGCAGCTGAAAGAAAAGGAACAACCCAAACCCAAAAAAGACAACAGCGCCGCCAAACGGCGCGAGCAGGAGCGGCAGAAAAAACTGGCCGCTGAAAAAAAACGCAAAGCCGAAGCAGAAAAAAAACGCAAACAAAAGGAAGCGGAAAAGCGCCGCAAAGCGGAAGCCGAGAAACAGCGCAAAAAAGCCGAAGCGGAAAAAAAACGCCGTGAAGAAGCCGCTCGCAAAAAACGTGCGGAGGAGGCCCAGCGCAAAGCTCTGGAGGATGAGCTGTTTGGCGAATTGAACGACGATATAGAAGGTCAGATTGCAGAGAATGATGAGCAGGTGGCCAGTAGTTACCTGGCGATTATCCAGCGGCGGGTTTCTGGCAACTGGAGCCGCCCCCCCAGTGCGCGCCTGGGCATGGAAGCAGAAGTGGTTATTCAGTTGGTACCTACAGGCCGGGTTACCAGTGTGCGCATTGTAAAATCCAGTGGCAACCCGGCGTTTGATCAGTCGGTGGAGCAGGCGGTGAACAAGGCCGATAGCTTTCCGGAATTAAAAAACCTGGAATCTCGCGTATTTGAAAAATATTTCCGTAACCTGCGTATGGTATTCCGACCAGAAGATTTGAGGATGTAAGCAGTGAAGCAACTAAAACAAACCCTGTTGGCTTTTGTATTGTTGATGTCGCCAGTCGCCATGGCCGAACTGGTGGTGGAAATTACCAGTGGCGTTGACAACCCCACCAAAATCGCCATTGCGCCCGTATCCAGTCGCGGTGTCACCCTGGGCGAGAATATCAGCAAGATCGTCTCCGACGACCTGACCCGCAGTGGCCTGTTCAAAACCATTCCCCAGCAGGACATGCTGTCATTTCCCGCTACCGCCAAAGCTGTGCGCTACCGGGACTGGAAAATACTGGGGTCGGAATATCTGGTGGTTACCCAGGTATTGCCCCGCGAAGGTGGGCAGATGGCGGTGACTTTCAGTCTGATGAATATCACTGCGCAAAAGGCGGTGTTTACCACCACCCTGAATGGTAGCCCCAGTGCCGCCCGAAAAATGGCCCATATCATCAGCGACAAGGTGTACGAAGCCATTACCGGTGTTCCTGGTGCCTTTTCTACCCAACTGCTGTATATCACCTCGGATCGGGGTGCTAATGGCAAAATCAACTACCGCTTGATGCGCGCCGATGCTGATGGTGCCCGCGAGGTAGAGCTGCTGCGCTCCACCGAGCCGGTTATGTCACCCGCTTGGTCTCCAGACGGTAAAGAGGTGCTGTATGTGTCATTCGAAAGTGGCCGCTCCGCCATCTATCGCCAGAATATTGCCACCGGCCAAAGCGAACAGCTGACCAACTTCAAAGGCATCAACAGTGCCCCGGCCTGGTCACCGGATGGCAACCAATTGGCACTGACCCTGTCGAAAGACGGCAATCCGGAACTGTACCTGTTTGACCTGCGTACCCGGCGCTTCAAACGGCTGACCAGGCACTTTGCCATCGACACTGAGCCCACCTGGATGCCCGACAGTAAACACCTGCTGTTCACATCCGACAGGGGAGGTAGTCCACAAATCTACAAAATGAATGTTGTCAGTGGTAAAGTGCAGCGTTTAACCTTCCGCGGCAGTTATAATGCTCGTGGTCGATTGGCCCCGGATGGCCGCACATTGGTGATGGTGCACCGTGACAATGGCCGCTTCCACATTGCGGCTTACGATCTGGTGAGCAAAGTGTTTCAGGTGTTGACGCAAACAAGCCTGGACGAGTCGCCCACAGTATCACCCAATGGTGCCATGGTGTTGTACGCCACCAAGCGTGGCAACAAGGGCGTGTTGGCGGCGGTGTCTCTGGACAGGGGCGTGAAGTTTTACCTGCCAGCGCGACGCGGTGATGTACGCGAACCAGCCTGGTCGCCTTTCTTGAAGTAGGTGGCCATGGTGCATGCGCGATAAGTGAATATTAAACATTTTTTTAACCCAGGGGCCTGCCCCAAACTCTTTATTAGAGAACTATAGTCACAGGAGACTGAAATGAAACAAGAAAACCTGAAGCTGGGCCTGTTGGGAGCACTGCTTTCCCTGGTTTTGGTTGGTTGTACTACCCCGGACGATCAGGCCGGTGGTGCCAGTGATCAACAAACTGTTGAAGACGATGCAACCTCCACCCGTGTAGGTGTGGATGATGGCTCCGAGGTTGGTGTATCCGACGGTGCTGAAGATCCTACAGCTGGCGTAGACACCATCTTCTACTTCGACTTCGACAAGTCTGTTTTGAAGCCCGAAGCCCGCGAAGCCCTGCTGATTCACGCCGATGCCCTGCGCAACAACCCGCGCAATATCCGCCTGGAAGGTCACGCCGATGAGCGCGGTACCCGCGAATACAACCTGGCCCTGGCCGAGCGTCGTGCCAACACCGTGCGCGACTTCCTGCTGCTGCAAGGTGTGAACGGCGCCAATATCGAAGTCATCAGCTACGGCGAAGAAAAGCCTGCAGTTTTTGGTTCCGACCAGGACTCCATGGCACTGAACCGCCGGGTTGAACTGAAGTAACAGTCGCTTTACAACCCCGATTGCCACTTGGGGTTGCTGTTACGCAGTGTTATAAATAGCGTGCAGGCCAAATGGTCTGCGCGCTTTTTTCCGTTTTGAGGATGGCCATGAAAGTTTTACCACTGCTATTACTTACCGCACTCAGTTCCAGTCACACACTGGCGGCTCGCGCCCCGGTGGAAGAAATTCCCGTCAACAGCCAGCAAAACCGTGGCCAACAAAGTGGCCAGTTGATCAATCAGCAACAGACGGAGATGTTTTATCAATTGCAGTCGTTGCTGGAAGAAGTGCGCCAACTGCGCGGTATGGTGGAAGAACTGACCTACCAGGTGGATGAGCTGAAACAACGCCAGCAAGACGACTACCTGGACCTGGACCGCCGCATCAGCACGGCGGGCAATACAGCGGGTGGTTCTGGCGTTCCGGACTCCGCGCCGGGGGTAAATCAGCCCACGCTGCCCGTAGCCGGTGATGATGAAAAACAACTCTACGGTCGCGCTCAGAGCTTGCTGAAAGCCAAGCAATTTGACGAAGCCAGCGCCGCTTTTGAAAACCACATCGCCAGCTACCCCAATGGCAAACTGGTGGCCAATAGCCACTACTGGCTGGGGCAGATTTATATGGTCAAAGGCGACCTGGCCAAAGCAGGTCAGGCTTTTTCGCAGGTAGTGAACAAATACCCCGGCAGTAATAAAGCGCTGGATTCGGCTCTTAAATTGGGCCGTGTGTATCACCTGCAAGGGGACAACGCCAAAGCCCGCGCCCTGCTGGAAAAGGTGGCGGCTGGCAATACGGAAGAATCCCAGCAGGCCCGCGATTACATCGAAGCCAACCTGAACTGATGGCGCTCACTTGAGTAACGCCAGCTTACGCATCACCGAGATTTTTTACTCGCTGCAAGGGGAGACCAGCACCACTGGCCTCCCCACTGTTTTTGTGCGCCTCACCGGTTGCCCGCTGCGCTGCCATTACTGCGACACCGAGTACGCCTTCTACGGTGGTGAGCGGCAAAGTCTGGAGCAGATTCTGCAAACCGTAGACGGTTTCGGCGCCCGCCATGTCACCGTTACCGGTGGTGAGCCACTGGCGCAGCCCAACTGCATACCTCTGCTGCAGCAACTGTGTGACAAAGGCTACACTGTGTCGCTGGAAACCAGTGGTGCCATGGCAGTGGATAAGGTGGATGCGAGGGTGGTGAAAATTCTCGACCTGAAAACCCCGGCATCCGGTGAGGTGGAACGCAATCTCTACGACAATATCGCTCACCTGCAACCCCACGATGAAGTAAAATTTGTGATCTGCGACCGTGGTGACTACGAATGGGCGCGCCTGAAAATGGATGAACTCGACTTGCAAACGCGGGCGCGAGAAGTGCTGTTTTCCCCCAGCCAGGGGCAGCTCGACCCCACCGAACTGGCCCAGTGGATTCTGGATGATAAACTGCCGGTGCGTTTCCAGATGCAGCTGCACAAACTGCTGTGGGATGATGAACCCGGCCATTAACACTGACTTTACCGTAGGGTGGATTAGCGCAGCGTAATCCACTTTTTTTACCAGCCATTGGTGGATTACGCTGCGCTAATCCACCCTACAAAAGCATCCCCCCATGACCAAAAAAGCCGTCGTCCTGGTATCCGGTGGCCTCGACTCCACCACTGTTCTCGCCATCGCTCGCAGCCAGGGCTATGAGTGCTACACCCTCAGTTTTGACTACGGCCAGCGCACCCACTCGGAGCTGGCGGCCGCGGAACGCTGTTCCCGACAGTTGGGGGCAGTAGAGCACAAGGTGGTTAGCCTGGATCTGCGCACCATTGGCGGCTCTGCGCTTACCGACAACAGTATCGATGTGCCGGAAGAAGAAACCACTGGTATTCCGGTTACCTACGTGCCGGCGCGCAATACCGTGTTCCTGTCCATTGCACTGGGCTGGGCCGAGGTGCTGGGCGCCCAGGATATTTTCCTGGGGGTCAACGCTGTGGACTACTCCGGCTACCCGGATTGCCGCCCGGAATTTGTCAGTGCCTTCGAAGCCCTGGCTAACCTTGCTACCAAAGCCGGTGTGGAAGGGCAGAAGTTGCGTGTTCAAGCGCCGCTGATGGAGTTGACCAAAGAGCAAATTATTGCCAAAGGCGTGCAGTTGGGGGTGGACTACGCCGATACGGTGTCCTGCTATCAGGCTACGGAAAGCGGCGTAGCCTGCGGTTTGTGCGACAGCTGCCGGCTGCGCCGCGAAGGGTTCGAAAAGGCGGGGGTGAGCGACCCAACCCGGTACTACGGTTACAATTAAGGGCACTTCTAAAAATGCACTATATTCCGCGATAACGGCGTTGGCGTCCCTGTTTGCTTATGGGAAGGCGAGTCCTCATGTATGCCTTATACACTGCTGGTCTCCGTGCGCCGCTGCCTTGTTCTCACGAAAATATCACTATTTTTAGAAGTGCCCTTAAGAAAGCTGAGAAACGTTGCTCGTAACGCTACCGGTTGTTTCTTCTGATGGATAACGGCGTTTGTACCAATCTTCAAAATCCTGGGCAGATGCGGGCTTGCTCAGATAAAACCCCTGGGCGTAATTGCAGTTTTTCTGTTTGAGAAATTCCAACTGCTCTTGCGTCTCTACACCTTCGGCAATAACTTCATAATTCAGGGCTTTCCCCATATTAATAACGGCTTGGGTGATGGCTGAATCTTCACTGTCGTCCGGCAGGTCGTTGATAAACTTGCGGTCAATTTTTAAATAACTGATGGGGAATTGTTTGAGGTAGGCAAGGGACGAATAGCCGGTGCCAAAATCGTCAATAGCGAGCTTGATACCCAGCGCTTTGAGCCTTTTCAGTTGCTCCATGGAATCCTGGTTGTTTTGCATGATGGTGCTTTCGGTAATCTCCAGGGTGATTTTTCTTGGGTTTACGGCCATTTCCTCGAGCGTCTGTTTGACAAACTCGTAAAAAGACTCGTCTCTGAATTGCACGGCGGAGACGTTAATGGAAACAGGTATGGTGGGAAAACCACGCTGTTGCCAGTCCAGCTGCTGACGGCAGGCTTCCCTGAACACCCAGGCCCCCAGCGGAATAATCAGGTGGCTGGACTCCGCGATAGGAATAAACTCGCCTGGGGAAACAAAGCCTTGCTGTGGGTGGTGCCAGCGAATCAGGGATTCCACACCACATAGCTGGCCCGAATTCAAATCAATAAGCGGCTGATAATAGAGTTCGAATTCGTTGCGCTCTATGCCTCTTTGAATGTCAATTTGGCACTGTTGCCTTTTTCGCACCAGCGTTTCGATCTCCTGGTCAAAAAAGGCGATGGAGTTGCGCCCGGACTCTTTGGCTTTATAAAGGGCTATATCGGCCTTTTGCAGTAACTCTTCTTCGTTATCACCATGGCCCGGGAAAATGGCGATGCCAATACTGGCCAGAGCCTCTACTCTGTGGCCATCCAGCTCAATGGGCGTGCGGCAGGCGGCCAACAATTTTTCAGCGACGTGCGCTGCGTGATGCTCCTGCTCCAAATCCGTGACAATGACAGCAAATTCATCACCGCCCAGGCGGGCGACAGTGTCGGTTTCCCGGCAGCTGTCTTCGAGCTTTTTCGCCGTTGAAATCAGCAGTTGGTCGCCGACCGGATGGCCCAGGGTGTCGTTAACCAGCTTGAAGTTATCCAGGTCGAGTAGCAGCAAAGCCGAGTGCTTTTTGTGGCGTCGAGAATAGGCAATGGCGGTGGCGAGGTTGACTTTAAAAAGGCTTCTATTGGCCGCCCCGGTCAGCGGGTCGTAGTGCACCAACTGGCTGAGCTCGTTATTGTAGAGCAGAATTTGGTGCCGCCAGCGCCGCAGGGTGCGTATCACGTAAATCCAGATAAGGATCAGCAGAACCATAGAAATAGCCAACTCCAAAGTGGTCTGGCTCTGCCGGGAGTGGTTCTCTGCAATGGTGTTTTGTGCCTGTTTCTGGAGAATTTCCCCCAGTTCTTCCAGATACATGGCATAGGCGCTTTTCAGTGTTTGATATTTTTCACTGGTGATCAGTTGAATGGCCTGACCCTTGTTGCCGTTACGGGTTAGCTTGAAAAGCTCGGTTTCTATGGCAACCAGACGGTCGTTGGCATCGGACAGCTTCTTTAGCACGCCTCGGGTGGCGGGAATGGTGGCGGCAGCGATGGTCTCATCAAGTTTCGCCGCAAAGGTGTTGTAGCGGGTCTCCCACTCCTGGTCACCACTTGTGGTTGACAGAAAAGCCGACATGGTCAGCACTTCGTCGTAATAACGGAGTTCACTGCTTAATTTATTCAGAAGGGCGCTTTGATTGATGTCGTGAGATGACTTTATATCGGCCTGATAGCTGTTCCAAAGTGCCACGCCGATCAACAGCAAACTGACAATCGCAGCGACAATGGCCACGGCCCTCACGGGGGTGTTGTGCTCCTGGTGGTTCGAAAGCAGGTTCTGTTTTTCCATAGCTACCCTACTGCGTGCTTTTTATTATTGGTTGGATGCCAGCTGTGCTCTCTTTGTGGAGCCTTCATTACATAGTAGCAGCTTGTCAGGAGGTGGTGGGTATTTTCGGCTTCAGGGCTTGATTCCAAACCGCTAAAAGCGGCACAGCTACTGGTCTGTGAGGCTGTTTCCCGCTGCGCCCGGCAGGGGTTGCGAAGGCCAGAGCAGCGGACCTGGCCCGATCTCAGCAAGACACATGAATCGCGCTCAAAAAACCGAAAAAAACACTTGATCTACCAAACTGGATCAGTATGATACGCAGCTCTTTGGGTCGTTAGCTCAGTTGGTAGAGCAGTTGGCTTTTAACCAATTGGTCATAGGTTCGAATCCTATACGACCCACCATTTTTTGCTATACAAATCAGCCAGTTAGATCGAAAGGTCTAGCTGGCTTTTTGTTTTAAAACCACCAGTGCCGGAGTTTTGCCGGACTTTCCAGTACACACCCTGTTTGCTGCCTCTATTAGCTCCTCCAGTTCCGGGGCAGAATAATGGGATGTAATGTCTCCATTGCGGTGGCCTAGCAATATTTTCCGCGTTTCCAAGGGAACCCCGGCAGCACGCAATCGTCGTCCAAATGTGTGCTTGAGATCGTGAACACGAACTGGCAGATCCAGTTGCCTTCTGGCTCGTTTCCAACCGTTATTGTTGATGCGTTCAATGGGCGTTGACTTGTAGGTAAATACAAAGTCTTTGTGTTCGCCACGAACAGAATCAATAACGGACTTGGCAGTGCGGTTAAGCACAATTAGCCTATCCTCTCGATTCTTGATCAATTCCCCTGGGATAAGAAATACCGATGTATCCAATTCGGGAACTGGTATTTCCCATTCCCAGCGCAATCTACACACCTCTTGATCTCGGCATCCAGTATTTACCTTAAACAAGCACATGCGGCTTAGGTGGTCTGGTAATGCTTGGAAAAGAGTGTGTTGTTCATCCCAGGAAAGCGGGTAGGGTTTTCGTGCGTCTGTCAGTGGAAGAAGTTGAATGAGTGGGGCTGTTTCCAGCCACGTTAATCCATTCTCATCCCGCCACAGTCTCGCACTCAGGTTCAGAATCCGGCGTACAACTGACAATGCCAAGTTGATGCTTTTGTTCTTACGTCCCAGTCGTTTTCTATCTGTGATGAACGGTTGCAGGGTGCCCATGTGGACTTGTTGCAGCTTTAATTGACCAATGTATGGGTCTAGCTGCTTCAAGTGATGGGCGCAGTTACCGATGGTGGCCAAGTGCATGTTCTCTTCGAGGTATCGTGTTGCTGCCTCTCTAAAGTCACGCTGTAGCCGTGCACCGAATATCTGAGCCTGCCTTACTTCCTCAATGCGATGGGCAAGAATCAATTCCGCCGCTTTGAGGTCGCCAGTGCCAGTGCTTCCGAAAAGTTTTTGGCCGAGCACTTGTTTCTCGATGTGCCAGATGCCGCCACGTTTCCGTAGCCCTGACGTTTGTTTGCGTCCCATATCTGTTCTCCTGATTCAGAAGCGGAACGCCCGTTGCGGGATTTATACTGCTCCACCCAGACATCCATTTCAAGTCTGTCGAATGCCACTCCTTGGCGGCCTATGGGTATTTCCAGGAGGAAAGGTCGAACTTCACGGTTGAAGCGATTTTTATCCATGCCTAAATAATAGGGGGCATCTCGTAGACGGATCAGGCGGGGTGTTATTTGAGGTTGAGCTGACACGGGTTTTCAATACTGGCTTCTGATTGAATAATCAGTATTAGTAGAGAAAAAGGCCGCTGCTAGGGGAAAAATTACAGGTATTGAAATAAGTTGGAGCAGTAAAGGTCTACAGCCAGAAAACTTACACTGAGTCTGTCCCGAGAAAAATACATGCATTTTCCTCAAAGCGTATTTGGCCAGTAGCTAGGAAAGCGTCACGAACTGCTTCATTTAAAGGCAAGCGAACGTCCCTGGCCACCTCATTCCCTTTTTCGAGCTTTTTGACCGTAGATGCGCCCACTCCCGCCGCATCGGCCAAGTCTTGTATAGACCAGCGCAGTAAGCCGCGAGCCATCCTAATCTGAGCGCCTGTAAGTAATTCCATGGCGTGATTATCTATTTGCTATTGCAGATAGGCAATTGATAGTTGTGTATAGGTTGGTTTTTACACAAAATGCAACTAATATGGATTTATATGAATCTATATTGGTTTTAATCCGGTATTTTCATATAAAGAACGCGCCCACCCAGGAGCGGCAACTCACTGGATGGACGACTTACCACAACTGACTATTAAGGAGTCCGTTATGATCAACACCGATTCTAACCCATCAAAAGCGACAACACCGCCCGATGATGAGGACAATTTCCCCAACTTCGCGGATGGCCCATTTTACGTGTCCGAAGAGCTGTCCGAGCTGGTTCATTTAATCGACTACTTACAGGAATCCATGGAAGCCCTGGGTGAAATCCAAATCGTCGAATACGAAAAAATCAAAACGGGCCTCTGCCTACTCATTGGTAATTTAAAAGAGCGCGCAGAACGGACGCTTACGAAGGTAAGGAATCAAATAGTCGAGGCTGGGCGTGAGCACAGGCGAAAAGCTGAAGCTGAGAGAACACCAGAATCAGAGCTGGAAACAGACGACGAAGATAACCCCATACCAGAGCCTGAAACCGATACATCTAAACCGTCATCTGCGGAAACAGTCATTGACGATTTTGACCTCGATACCTGCGAAAAGGACAAGCTGCATCCCGCTGTGTGTTTGCCATCGGAGGAAAGCCGCAAATACTGGTACGGTGGTGGCAAAACCATGCTGGTCGATGAGATTGATTACATGGAAGATATTAACTACTTCTTTCACAAACTACTGGAAGCCTTATTCGAATGTGACGAAGTGCGTGAATCCATGGATTGGGAACTTGCCAAACACGGCCTTATACAATGGAAAGACTGGATGCGCTTAAGACACTGCCAGTTGCGGCAGACAGCCATTAAAGAAAGTGCCAAACTGAAAGGCTAAGGTGTCCAGTGACCCGGCTCATGGAGGATCGCAGCCGCTTGCGGCGAGAAGTCCTTGAACCGGGTGGTTTTGATACCCTTGTGTATGGGTTGCAGTGCGCTGCAACCCTGCTCCCGGCGAGGGTGGGATGGCCCAGCGGCCAGGGCGAAGCCCTTAGAGCGCATAACCTTTTTCTTCATCATTTCCCGCATTCCTCTAAGATAGATAATTTTGAGTAATCTGCATTCTTTCATGGCCTAACAGCTTTGAAACAGCAAGCCGCGCCTGTCGGTCGATTTCCCGTTGTTCAGGGGTCAGCTGTTGTTTTGTCGGGCCACCACACACCGGAGCGGGCCAGCCGGTCAATTCCAGGTATTTTGCTTGAGCGTAAGCGTGACGCAGACCGTGCAGTTTGTGAAAGCCTACCTTGGCCGTTTGTTTCTCGTAGCGCCGCATTTGCTGAACGTAGGTTAAGTGTCGGGGAATCAACGAGCCTTTACCCGCCAGTTGATGGGCGCGGTTCAGTACGTCTCTTTGCTGCTGGTTTTCAATAGGGATGGTTCTGGTTTTACCCCCTTTGCACCAGGTTGCCTTTAGTTGGATATGATCTTTTTGATCAGCGTAGCTGGGCATAAATTTGATGCTTTCTTCCCGGCGTAAGCCAAACGCCGCTTGCAGCTCAAGGCTGATTTTGATGTGTGGGTCGTCAATGCGATTAAGCCGCTGCTGGTCAAGGCTTTGCGCCTTGGATTCTGTAGCTTTGTGTTGAATGCGCTCTATGCCGTAGTGGCTATTTGAACGGGCGACGACCTGGGGGCGTCCTATCTTGTCGGCCCACCAGCGCAAGTAAGACAGGCGGTTTTTGAGGGTGCGGGGATTGATGCTTTCTTGCTGATATTGTTTGACCAGAGCATCCACGTGCTTTTGTTTTAAGGAGCGGGCTTTCATGCCTCTAAAACCGAGCTTGTGTAAGTCATTGGCTATCTTTTGCAGATTGGCTTCACGGGTTGAGCGGGTGCTGTAACTGCCGTCTCTATTAGTTTTGCACAGTTGCTTCAGTTCGTAATTCAGTTTTTGCATCGTGTGGTATCTAGCGTTGTGTTAGATACCGGATTTTGATGGCTGTGGGAAACCAGGCCAGTGGTTCGCATTCGTTGGCTTTGGAAAGTTTAGGGGAATTGGTCAGATGCTTGAAAAAACGTCCGTTACTAACGGTCTTGGGCGAATCAGTGATCAATCACTAATTGCGTATTCCATTGAATGTTAGGCAAAAAAGCGAACTTGGTTTTGCTATTGTCTTTCGTTATTGACCGACCGATATCCGTTATCAACGACCGTTACTAACGGTTGCATGGATTCAGTAACGGTGGGGCCGACCGTTACTAACGGTCGCATGGACTCAGTAACGGTGGTGTCGCCCGTTACTAACGGTTGTAACCATTCAGTAACGGACAGATGCCCACAAGCAGCGGTTCAGTACAACGGTCATGGTTGAGGTCAGGTTCGTTTTGTCTGGTTTGTGTTTGTCCCTGGCAATTGTTTTGTCCGGGGCGGTTAGCAGAGGATCGGTAACGCACAACACCAAAGCGGTGTTCAATCATTCGGTGAGTGTTAATAGTCCAGTGCGGTAATGAGCCGCAAAGTGCACAGTATAAATTCTATTGCGCCGTTGACTGAGGGACACCACTCCCTAAAAACCTGAATGTGGATGATTACCGTCTGGCGTTATCCAATAATCGGGATAGTCGCCAAAGTTGTTCAAACCATTCAACCGTTTGTACTCGATATTGCTGTTTTCCTCCTGTATGGGCGTAGTACCTTCAAAGGCTTGTACCACGAGTGGTTGGTGCTTGTGCTCTGTTGAGACGTTGCAACCGGAAGCCTCGAAAGGCGCTGTGCTACTTAGAGTTTAGAGTGCAGTAGCCACACTTCAGAATTCATTTTTGGCAATCAAAGAACCTCAGATGTGTTCTTCATTACCTTGATGGGAATTGTGCAAAAAACTGGAGCGATATACCGGGATAATTCGTTCGTCACTTTCAGAAAGATACTTCCAAGCCAGTTATTGTGCGGCGTGGCCGCCGCGTCACTACTCCGAAAAAGCCGAAGCAGTGACGCGGCTAAGTGTGGATCTCAGCAGATTTTGTCGTGGATTGATTGGAAGGGGGAGCGACTGGTTTATTCGCTCTAAGGGCTCCGCCCTGGCCGCTGGGCCATCCCGCCCTCGCCGGTAGCAGGGTGCCTGCTGGCAGGCACCCAAAGACAGGGTATTGAGATGCCTTGCCAGTCAAGGAGTTCTCGCCGCAAGCGGCTGCGCTCCTCATTGACAAGCTGGTAATCCAGTCACGTCTAATAGCATGAAAATATACTTGGTCATAAAACCGCAACAATGGATTTTTAGTCTAGCTTTCTCAGTCCAATAGTGGACAAACACTGAAAGGATAAATTGGCTGTTGCGCAACTTTCAGTGATGGTGATAGCATCACCAAAGTTTCAAGATTTTGTATTACTTGGTATTGGACAGGGATTAAACGGACGTGTCGTCACAACAGGACAAATCCACGGACAGTGGCCTCTACTCGCTGGCACTAATCGCCCAGCTACACCAGATAGCCGTTGACTCTCCCCAGCTCAAACACCAGTTTGGGCGTGACGACTTGCCTTTTGCCAGAGACGATATTCTCCGCGCCGCCAAGTCGCTGGGCTTTAAAGCCAAAGCCGTACAGTCCGACCCCAGCCGCTTAAACCCCAAGATTCTGCCCGCCATCGGCCAAACCACCGATGGCCGCTTTTTCGTTATCGCCCGTGTCACAGAACAAGAAGGCGATAACGAACCTAAAGTCTTAATTCAGGAATGCGGCAAGCAATCACCAACTGTACTCACCATGGCCCAACTGCAAGAGCATTGGGCTGGCGACCTGATTCTGCTCACACCCCGAAACACGGCATCCGTGGGCAAACACAGCACCTTTAACCTCAGTTGGTTTATTCCCTCACTGATTAAATACCGCAAGCTGTTTGGCGAAGTGGTTTTGGTGTCGTTCTTCCTGCAACTGTTTGCCCTGGTGACACCGCTGTTTTTTCAAGTGGTGATGGACAAGGTGCTGGTACACAAAGGCTTTACCACACTGGATGTACTGGCTTTTGGCTTTGTGGTGGTGGCGCTGTTTGACGCGGTTCTTGGTGGGCTGCGTACTTACCTGTTTAGCCACACCACCAATAGGGTAGATGTGGAGTTGGGAGCAAGGCTATTTAATCATTTGGTAAGCCTTCCTCTAGCCTGGTTTGAGGCTCGACAAGTGGGCCAAAGCGTTGCCCGTGTACGAGAGTTGGATACCATCCGCAATTTTATTACCGGCTCTGCACTGACATTGGTAATCGACCTGTTCTTTACCATCGTCTTCTTTGCCGTACTCTGGTACTACAGTCCCACCCTCACCTGGATTGTGCTGGGTACACTGCCGTTCTATATCGCCCTATCAGTCTTTATAACCCCCATCCTGCGCCGCCGCCTCGATCAGAAGTTCAAACACGGGGCTATCAATCAAGCCTTCCTGACCGAAGCCGTCTCCGGCGTGGAAACCTTAAAAGCCCAGGCGGTAGAGCCGCAAATGCAGCGCCGTTGGGAGGATCAGCAATCCAAATATGTCACTGCTTCGTTCCGGGCGCAAAACCTCAACAATGTGGCCAACCAGATCGCGGGCTTTATCAACAAAATCACCACCCTGCTGCTTATCTGGTGGGGCGCTCACTTGGTGATCGCAGGCGATCTTACTGTAGGTCAGTTAGTGGCCTTTAATATGATTGCTGGCCGGGTCAGTGGCCCCATTCTCAAACTGGTGCAACTGTGGCAAGACTTCCAGCAGGCGGGCATTTCCCTTAAACGCCTTGGGGATATTCTCAATACCCCAAAAGAGCCTGGCTTTAATCCCAACCGCAGTACGCTGCCCCAGCTACAAGGCAAAGTGAGCTTTGATAGCGTCAAGTTTCGCTACCGCCCCGATGGCCCAGTGATTCTCGATAATCTACAACTGAACGTACAGCCCGGTGAAATTATTGGCATTGTCGGACGTTCCGGTTCTGGCAAAAGTACCCTCACCAAACTGGTTCAACGGCTATATGTACCAGAAGGGGGACGAGTTCTTGTAGATGGCGTCGATCTGAATATGGTGGACACCGCCTGGTTGCGACGCAATATCGGCGTGGTACAGCAAGAGAGCTTCCTGTTTAACCGCACCGTTCGGGAAAATATTGCTCTAGCTAATCCTGGCTTGCCGATGGAAGCGGTAGTTCAAGCCGCAAAGCTGGCCGGAGCACACGACTTTATTCTCGAATTACCCGAAGGTTATGACAATCTGGTGGGCGAACATGGCTGCAACCTCTCTGGTGGCCAGCGCCAACGACTGGCCATTGCCCGCGCACTGATAACCAACCCCCGTATTCTGATCTTTGACGAAGCCACTAGTGCGCTCGACTACGAGTCAGAGCGTATTGTGCAAGAAAATATGGGCGCCATCTGTAAAGGTCGCACCGTCTTTATTATCGCCCACCGCCTCAGCACAGTGCGCCATTGTGACCGACTGATTGTGATGGATAAAGGTCAAGTGGTGGAAAGCGGCAACCACGAACAGCTGATCGAACACAACGGCTACTACGCCAAACTGCACAGCTACCAAAACCATACACCTACAATTCGTACTGTAGAGGCAACCAATACAAGCAACACAAAAGACGCCAATCCAAAACTGGCCATAGAGGGAGCCGAGTAATGGCAGACACAGGGAAGTGGTGGCAACGTCTGGCAGCGGCCTGGTCTGAACGCGGCGCACTGGGGGAGCAAAAAATACCCGGCACTGAACGGGAATTTCTGCCCGCTGCGCTGGAAATTCAGGAAACACCACCCAACCCGGCAGGGCGTTTTGTCGCCTGGAGCCTACTCACTCTATTTACCATAGCCGTTATCTGGGCCTGTGTTGGCCAAGTCAATATCGTGGCCGTGGCCGAAGGCAAAATCATCCCCAGCGGCCAGATCAAACAAATTCAGCCTTCCGAAAAAGGCGTGGTCAAAACCATCTTCGTCAAAGAAGGGCAAATAGTTCAACAAGGCGACCCGTTAATCGAGCTGGACCAAACATTAACCTTTGCCGATCAAGAGCGCATTGCCGAAGACCTGAAGTTCACAACTGCCACCATCAGCCGCCAACAAGTACTGGCAGATATTCTCAATACACCCAAAAAACAACTGGACTACGTAGAACTCAGCGACTACGCAAGCCAGCAGAACACTACCGACACTGAACAACTCGCCCTGCTGTGGCAGGAATGGCGAACCTTCCAATCCAGAAGGGAATCCCTGATCGCCGAAAAGCAAGAACGCACCGCCGAACAGCAAGCCAGTAAAGAGCGCATCAAACAACTGCAAGCTACCATCCCGTTACTCACCAAACGAGTGGGTGCCATCAAAAGCCTGAAAGACAAAAACCTGGCCGCCGAATCCACCTGGATGGAACTGGAAGAACAGCGTATTCAGCAAACCCAATCCCTGGAAATCGAAAAAGCCACACAACAACAAATGACCTCAGCCATCCAGAAGGTCGAAAAACAACTCAATGCCCTGCAAGCAGAAACACTCAGCCAAACCCTCACATCAATTGCCGAACAAAAACGGCAGAAACAAAACCTGCTGCAAGAACTCAATAAAGCCAAAGACCTGAACAAACGCCAAATTCTCTACGCGCCAATATCCGGCAAGGTGCAACAACTTGCCATACACACTATCGGCGGAGTTGTTACGCCTGCACAACCCATCATGTTGATTATCCCGTCAGAGGCAGAATTGGAAGTGGAAGCCTGGCTGGAAAACAAGGATATTGGCTTTGTGTATGTTGGGCAGGAGGCAGAAGTCAAAATCAACACATTCCCATTTACTAAATACGGAATTATCGAAGGTGAAGTGATCGATATGACTCAGGATGCAGTGGCGGATGAGCAGCAGCAGTTTCGGTACAAGATGAAGGTGTCTATGAGTAAATCTATCATTCAGGTGAATGATAGAGCGGTTAATCTGATTCCGGGGATGACAGTGTCGGCAGAAATAAAGACTGGAAAGAGAAAGTTGATTGAGTATCTGTTAACGCCGTTAATGCGGTATCGACAAGAAAGTGTCAGAGAGAGGTAGTTGTCGACTGATTGCCCTGGAAAGAATGGTGTGATCAAAAACTATCGTTTGATAATGTTTGGGGAAAATAAAATGAGTAGTTATCCGCCCTCTCTAGATGAGCGCATTAAGAATAATGGTAAATATTTGGGTGATCTTTTAAAAATTAGTGCGATTATAGTTGCTTCTATCGCAGCCCTCTATTTGATTCTACCTGTAGAGTTTTTCCAGATAAGTATTTTTAAGAGCATTTCTTCCATTATTCCCGGTGTCGAAGTATGGGCCAAGGGGTCAAAATATGAAGATATGATGAGATTAGTTTGGATATCTATATCTATCTCAGGTCCGTTAATAATAGTTCGTTTTTCTGTTCTTTTTAATCCAGTGCCTCCTAAGTTAGAAGATGGCCTTTTTGGTAGGCTAATTTTAGTAATTTTCTTATTAACTATGAATTTCCTGACGGCAGAAGCGATTTATTTCGGATCTATATTTGGCGAATTACTTTATCAAGATGATATTGGGTATGTACTACCGGAAAAAGTATATAGAGAGTCACTTATGGGTGCTTTAATGTATTCATGGGCAATATTTTCGACACTTTGTATATCCTGGACATTTCTTCTACATGCGCTTTCACTCGTTTTTAAAATAAAAAGGATTTAACTATGGATAATAATGAACTCGAGACGTACCAGAATTTTTTTATGGAAGTTTCTTCAACCATGTTCTCTATACTTGAGGCGGTTGAAGCTAAAAGAATATCTGACAATTTGACTCAAGCAGAGGCTTTGGCTGAATCAATAAGCAAGCTACAGGGATTTTATGATTCTGGAGTGGCTGAGTTAGAAATTAAATATATCGAAGAAGCAAGGCTGGTCTACAAAGAAACAGATAGCATTAGTGAGAAAAAGATAGTCGCTGAAGCTAGGCGATATAAGGCTTTATCTGTTGATTTGGCAGAATTTGTTTCGTCGGGGAGGCTTGCATTATATTCTGCAAGTGCTGAGATAGCCCAATCCCAAATAGGCCAGGGGCTGGCAAAATTTGGCGGGTGGGCAGTAAATGCATTTGGGGTGGTTACAGAACTTGCGGATGGCGATTATGCCGGAGCGGCGGTAAATGCTGCTGGTGTAGGGGTAGGGGCATTTGCCTCTGCTTTGACTATTAAAATCGGTGTAGGGCTTGGAGTTGCAGCATCATCAGTTCCTTTACTTATAGCAGCAGCTCTTGCTGGAGGCACTGCTGCTTACTTCTTCTCGAGTAGTGAAGATGTTGAGAAGTTTTCTGAGAAGCTCTTTGATCATATATTGAATGATCACAATGGCCCTCTTGATTCTGTTAAAGCCTATATTCTAGATAATGGAGAAGAGGTTTTTCCAAACCATGCTATTCATGCATATTTACTGAGAGCTATAGATCCTTCATTCGATGAAGGTCAAAATGTTAAGAGCTTAGTCGCGGGTATTTCCAGAGATCCACAAAAAGGAGTCGAAGGACTCATTCATGAATTGGAGACGCTCTTAGGGTTTCCGAAGACATTAATTAGTGATGCTTCCGAATATCTGAATGTATCTTTTAACCTATTTGAGTATTTAGTAGACAACGCATCCGGAAAAATACACTTAATTTCAGATCCAGAGGAATTAGTGGAGCTGGCATCTCAGGACACTGCAGCTGGTATGGCGGCAAGATATTCCATTGAAAAAGGGAATTCATTTGTTTTTGTAAGCAATGATCCTAATTTTTATAATTCGTTTAATCAAGATGGCAGTTTAAATAGGGATAACTATTCAGATGAATATTTGATCGACAAGGCAACTCATTTAGTAGCAAATTTGACATTAAACTACTCTAAGGAACATCTGATTAATTGATAAAGCAGCGCCAATTTCTGCAATTCAAAAATTCAGGTGCTCGTTTTCTCCAAATTTTGCGCAAATAACTCGATATTTACACATTTGTTTGCTTTGCTGG
>NZ_JBRKJK010000009.1:0-182368 GCF_052983295.1 Porticoccus sp. GXU_MW_L64
CACATCAACGAGAGGAGAAAAAAGCTGGTAAGAGAAAAACCAACTAGGCCATAATCTGGCCTTCCAGGTGGGTCAATTTTAGATGCAAAACCTGGGTCAAATTTGGGTGCAATTTAACAGGTTTCCTGAAAGAAAGATGTGTAGAGCCATTGGAAAAGCGCCGACAACCATTGAAGGTTATCACCCCATTCATGCAATTAGGACATTCCCTGGGCCGTATGAACGCCATTTGGGGCATTACTATGACTTTGACTTAAAACCCCATGAAAACTTATCTAACAGGCTCAATTCAGGCAGGTCTTACGGTAGAGAGCTTTATGGTTATGGCCCTCGTCATACTTGGGTCTACAAGAAATGTATGGGCGCACCGCAACAAGCTTTGGTCGATAATCTCATAGACGTAATGAGGGCTTGTGATGCGGGTAATTTTGGAATCTATGTTGAAAAGATTGGTGGCGGTGTTGCCGTTGAAGGCGACAACGGGCGTAACTGCCGCCCACTGTATGACGAACTTATCAAAGTTCACCTGCAAGGCTATAAGCCCTCTCTCCTTGGCAGTATCACGGGCTTTTTCGGTGGCGCTCAGGTTGGGCCTATGGTCAAAGCCTTTGATCGGTGTGAGAGTGCGGGGAAAGAATTTAGTATGGAGTATGGCACTGAAACCAATAAACTAACTTTTTCCTGTGGAGGCGAGTAAGCCTTATTCCACACTAATAAGACTTACTCATTTCCATTATCCCCTCTTTCTAAAATCTAACCTCACAACATTATCATTCGCAGGTTTTGGCTCCGGTATATTGTCTTCAACAATATCCATGATACGTTTGTACCAAGCATCATATGCCTTGGCTTGTTCTTGCAGATAATCGTGCCTGTCATATGTCTGTACGATTTTCCCCAGACTGTGGCCTAGCATAACCTCGGCTATATGAAACTCAGTGATTGTCGATAGGTTGCTTCTACAAGTACGGCGCAAATCATGTAATGAGAAGTGAGGAATTTCATACCCCTCTCTTCGCCTTAAATACTGCATTATATTGTAGGGTATCTGTAGACCTGCCCTAGGCCCCATTACTTGGTTAGAACCGTCATTCGTAAAAACATACTCACTTCCAACGCTTAAGCTAAAGGCTTCTTTCAGATAGCCTTTGATTGCTGGCGTAATCGGTCTGAGTAGCGGCCTCCCTGTGCTTTTACCCATCTTGTGATTTTCTGGCGGTATCGACCAGACATTATCATTAAAATCGAAATCCTCTTTTTTCGATAAACGAAGTTCACCATTACGGCAGCCATAGATAAGGCAAAGCTTTACAAAAAGCTTATTTTTCGGCGTGATGCGAGACCCATCAATCGCAATCCATACCATGCGAATTTCTTCGTTGTTAAGAACACGGTCGCAAGAACGTTTTTGTATCTGCAAATCTTCCTTAGCGTAGATTTCAGATAATGGATTGACCTTAATAAGCTTTCTTTTGACTGCAAACTTAAGCATCTGCTTGGCATTAACCAATATGCGCTCTGCGATTGCAGGCGACTTTTTGGCTAGGCTTTCCAGAATATCCAGCCATTCATGTAAAGTAATCTTACCTGCGGGAAGCTTTCCGATCCTTGGGAATACGTGAATCTCAAAGCTGCGCTTGATTTCATGGTGTCCTTTTTTGTTATTTATACAGTATGTTTCGTACCAAACATCAAACAAGCCTTCTAAAGACTTGGCGGCGATAATGGCTTGCTTTTCAAGCTGTCGAACGACTTTTGGATCAAAGCCTCGCTCTAGCTTCTTACGAAGACGCTGATTTTCTTCTCTGGCCTCTTTTAACGACAATAGCGGATAAGTGCCAATATCGTACTCTTTGCGCGCATTGTCATAGTAATAGCGCATCATGAAGGTGATCTTACCTTTCGGAGACACGCGCGCATTCAGCCCGTCCCTATCGGATTTGATCAGTTTTTTGGGTCGAAGTTTATTGTGATTAGTCTTTAACCATGTGTCGGTAATACCCATTGCAAATGCTCCAAGTCATAGAATGGGTGTAAATTATTTTTGAGGGGCAAATTTTTAAAAATTTACACCCAAATTTACACCTATTTGGTGTGACTTAGCATGTCCATTCAAGGTAAGACAGGTCAATACGACAACCTCTGACACGTCATAACTTTTTGATTTTATTGTGTTTTGTGTCGCAACGTGACTCAGGGTGGCTTATGGGTCTAACTAGGGGTGCGAGATGATAGCAAACGTTCTTCTCTTATTGATTTCATTGACAAAATTGCTATCCGCCATACACCTAAAACCCTAGTTTGTACTTAAATTTGTACTTGTTCGTTACATTACCCTTTCGGGGCGAAAAAACGCGTTATTTTACCAATAAACAACCGCGCTATAAATTACTGCTCCAGAACACTTTCCAGCTCACTCAATTGTTGCTGATAAGCCTCTGGATTATCTTTCTTGAATTTCTCCAAGTTCAGAAGTTTCCACTTCACCGATGGAAAGTCCTGATAGTCGTAAATCGACCAGTTTGGCTCCAAACGATTCA
This sequence comes from Porticoccus sp. GXU_MW_L64, assembly GCF_052983295.1. Lineage (NCBI taxonomy): Bacteria > Pseudomonadati > Pseudomonadota > Gammaproteobacteria > Cellvibrionales > Porticoccaceae > Porticoccus > Porticoccus sp. GXU_MW_L64. Next base: position 2,541 of record NZ_JBRKJK010000009.1, read on the forward strand.
AGCTCAATAAAAAGGCTTTATCGTCACCGCTCAAACTGGCTTTTACTGTTTCGATAAGCTGAAGCCTTGTGGCCTCATAATCATCGTAACTAAACTCAATCGTCGTCATGCCTTCGAACTGATTTTCAAAAGCCGTGCGCTGATCCAGTAAATGTGGATCAAGCATTTCATGGGTCGGGCGATTACTGCTCACCAGCCCTAGAATAAATCCCTGTTTGATCTCGTCCGTAAAGCCTTCGTTTTCCAGCCCTTCATTTTCAAACAAGAGCTTTACATCAAACAAATCTCTTGGGTGCTGCCTGTCTAGGGCTGCACATAATTTTCCGCCATATAACTGTGCCAACGGCACCAGCGGCATGGCGCAAAACGCATCGAACTGCTCTTGGGCAGCTTCACAAAGGGGCGCTTTGTTGGATTCGCCCAGTAAGCCCCGCCCTACCATATTCACCTCAATCTTGATGAGTACACCGTGCTCATCAAGTTGCAGCTTACAAACCTTATCTTTGTGCTGAACCCGTATCGACGGACGCAGTGCTTCGATACGTTCTTTAATGCGGATCAGGGCCGCATTAATACCCTCTAGCGTCTCGTTACGCTCGGCAATCTCGACATAAGTTAAGTCGATATCCACCGACAGCCTTGGCATATCCCGTACAAAAAGATTGATCGCCGTGCCGCCATGCATGGCAAAGCAGCCTTCTTTGGCGACTTCGGGCAGCACATCCAAAAGAAGCTTGACCTGCTTTTTATAGGCTTCATTCATGAACAGCCTCCCCGTTCACTGACTCAAGAGCCTTGGGCACGGTTATCTGGTACTTCGAAACATAAACACCGTCATTCACGATTGATCGCTTACCTGAACCCAGATCAACCTTATCGAGGCTGATATAGCTAAGCCATTCATGGCCTGCTTTATCCGCCAAGTACAAAAACAGGCGCTTCACTTTCACGGAAGTACAGCCTTCCAGCAAAAGTTGAACACTGGCTGGTCGTAGATTGTTAAGCCCTTCCATTAACTCAAACACTTCCAAAAGCGGTTGAGACTTAGGAGCCAGATAAAGACACTCCATGACCGCACGTGCGGGGCTGGATACTTTTACCTTAAAGCCCTTATGCTCTATTTCTATCAAGCCAAGTTCCGGCGGCAAAAACGATGTCCGTTTACAATCCACACTGACACCCCAATCCCGCTTTTTAAACCAAAGGGGCAAGCTGTCATCCTTGCCGCCAAAGAGCTGTACCGACTTGGTGGCCAACTCCAAATAATGTGCTTTGCCCTGCATGGATAGCGCGGTTTTAGCGGCTGGATGCACAGATAAACCTAACTGGCTTTGCAGGGCATAGATGCCGCCCAGATAGTCCACCTGATCACTATGGCGTATAAGCGCCCCTGTACCGATAGAATCAAACCACTGGCTACGTTTATAGCGTTTCTGCAAATCAAGGCTGTAACCCTGATCAGCAAGCCATGCCGAAGAAAGCACGACGCCCAAAGGCTGAGTGCTGAGCAAATGGTTTAATTTTGACTCGTTTTCGGTACTCATAGTACCAATTTAACTTACTTTTTAAACTAGATCAATCGAAAGGTTTATATTTTATATTTTTTGGGTACTTTAAGTACCTAAAAAGAGGATATTTTAAACTAAGGGCGGCTTTTCCCCCTCATTTGTCGCAATTGAGACGAAAGGGATCAATGGCACTTTTGGGGCTCAGCCTTGGCGAGATTAGGAGACAAGATACGCGAAGCATGAGCGTTTATGGCCATAGGCCGCTGAGCCCCAAAAGTTCGGGCAGTTAAGCCCCTGCCGTGGCAGAGGCTATTCCTATTAATGATTCCAAAATATGTGGACTTCGCGGTATCCCGTCTCGATAGTGAAGATGTCACCGCCAAGCTCAAGATCACGCCCCATCTTTTCATAGTCGATGTAGAACGCTAAGCTTTCGGGTATCTCAGTTGTATCGGTTGTTAGCTCTTCGGCAAAGTCAGCGACGCTTTCATGACAACCTGCATAGTTTTCTTCCATCGCCTTTTTAGCTTCGTCAATCGTTGAAAAATGACTTAGCAACTCGGCGGCTATTTCTCCGTGCTCCTCTATAAAACACGCGATTTCATGCGCACTCTGAATGCCTTCGTACTCTGACAGTCTATAAGAACCATAACCCTCATAATCATGTATTGCCCACACTTAGCGCTTACTTTTGGTGTTAAGAGCCAAAATGGGCTCCAGCAGCAGCTCACTGATTGTTAACACCATCGAGCAATCCCTTATAATCCGCAGCCATGAATCTGCTGCTGATTGAACAGAAAGACCTGACGGGCACCGACCGGGCATTAATTTCCGGGCGGCGCTTCCAGCATATGCTGGAAGTGCATCGGGTCAACACGGGTGACTCCCTGAAAGCCGGTCTGGTCAACGGCGACATGGGCACGGCCACCGTTCTCAACCTGAACGACCAACAGGCGGAATTACAGTTACATTTGAATCAACCACCACCGCCCCCTCTGCCCACCACCGTTGTGCTCGCCCTGCCGCGCCCAAAAATGCTGCGCCGGGTACTGCAAACTGTGGCCGCCATGGGGGTGAAGCAGCTCTATCTGATTAACAGCTATCGAGTGGAAAAAAGTTTTTGGCAGAGTCCGTTTTTACAAACAGACGCCATTCGCGAACAGCTGATATTGGGTTTGGAGCAAGCCTGTGACACCGCCCTGCCCCAGGTACAACTGCGCCAACGCTTTAAACCCTTTGTGGAAGACGAGCTGCCCGCCATCGCTGCAAACACCAGGGCACTGGTTGCACACCCCAAAAACGCCGGAGCCTGCCCGGTTAATATCACCGACACCACCACACTGGCAGTAGGCCCGGAAGGTGGCTTTATTGATTACGAAGTCGAGAAACTGGCAGAGTGCGGGTTTACCGCCGTGTCACTGGGGCCGAGAATTTTGCGTGTGGAAACTGCGGTGCCGGTGTTGTTGAGCAGGATTTATTGCCCGTAACTGGGCATGCTAAATTTTTTCCTCTGGCAAATACTCTCTGGCGATGCGTAGGGTGTGAGAACCAAGATAGACTTCTCGCAAAAAAAAGATCAGCGCGGCAATCAATAGTGACATGGACAGCACAAAGAACAGGGTAATCAGGCCACTGATTTCCAGTTTTAATGACTGCGCTGAAAACAGGCAAACGATCACCGTACACACCAGCAGTGCAGCAGTAGTACAGAGTGCGATGGAACGGTTAATCCAACGAATACGTACCCCCAGCAAATCCAACTCCTGACAGGATGTGGCGATTTTTTCTTTGTCCTTGAGGGCGGCAATGCGCCGGTCAACAATGCGGGAACGATCAATAATACGGCCCAGGCGGTTAGACATTACACTCAAAAAACCGGCGATGCCTGCCAGTAAAAACACCGGTGTTACCGCCAGTTGGATGATATTTGCCAGGTCGGTGGTGGAAGCCATTTAATGAATACCCATAATCATTACCATCCCATAAACTCGCCACCCGTCGCCGGTTACCCCACCATCTCCGCGCCACCGGCGATGGAGATTTTGCCTTCGTCCAGCAACCGCTTGGCGGTTACCATAATTTCCCGCTGGGCCGCTTCCACTTCGCTGACTTTTACCGGGCCACCGGCTTCCATATCTTCACGCAGCATTTCTGCCGCTCGCTTGGACATATTGCGGAATACCTTGTCTTTGACTTCCTGGTCCGCGCCCTTCAAGGCAACCACCAGTTGGTCCATTTGAATTTCCTGCACCAGTGCCTGGAATTCCCGGTCCGGAACGCCCACCAGGTCGTCGAATACGAACATCAGCTGTTGGATATTAAGGGCCATTTCCGCGTCCATCTCGTTGAGTTTTTCCATCAGTTCTTCTTCCTGGGCGCTATCCAGGCTGTTGACGATGGCGGCCACTGTTTTCAGCCCCCCCAGTGTACTCTCAGCGGTGGTGGGGGTGCTGCTGTCCAGCTGTTTGTCCAGCACTTCGCTGAGTTCTTTCATAGCGTCCGGGTGCAACGGTTGCAGTGACACTACCCGCATCACAATATCCAGGCGGGTTTGTGCATCCAGAAACGCCAGCACTTCGGCACCTTTTTCCGGTTCCAGATAAGAAACCACGGTGGCCTGTATTTGCGGGTGCTCCCCCTGAATCAAATCAGCGATAGCCCGTGGCGGCATCAGCTTGAGCGCATCCAGACCGGTGGCGTCATCGTTGAGAAAAATCCGGCTGGTGATGCGTTTGGCTTCCACTTCACCCACCGCCTTGGTGAGGGTATCGCGAATGTAATCTTCGGTACCCACCTCAAAACCGATAGAGGATGTGGTTTCCTGCAGGAATTCACCAATGGCGCCTTTGATTTCATCCAGGTTGACCCGTTTGAGTTGCTTCATGGCCTGGCCAATGCGCTGCACATCGGATTGGTGCAGGTAACGAAATACCCCGGCGGCGTATTCTTCCCCAACCACCGCCAGTAGCAGTGCCGCTTTGTCCAGCTTGCTTAAGTCTGCTGACATAGTTCCTCTGTCTTTTTATTGTCTGGTTGCCAATACGCTGGCAATTTTTTCCGCCATGTCATCTATGGCAGCCACATCGTTTACGGCCCCAAGGCGCACCGCCTCACCGGGCATCCCCCATATCACGCTGCTGGCTTCATCCTGGGCAATGGTGTACGCGCCCTGTTTGTGCATGGCCAACAGCCCTTTGGCACCGTCTTTGCCCATACCGGTCAGCAACACGCCAACAATCTGATCAACAGGGTGCGCCAGCAGTGATTCAAACAAGGCATCCACCGAGGGCTTGCATTTGTCCCGCGGCGGGCCATCGCCCAGGCGACAAAAGTAATTGCCATCACAGTAATCAACCAGTAGATGACTGTCGCCCGGAGCCAGATACACCCGGCCAGCGTCCATCTGCTCGCCATTGCCTGCCAGTGTCACCTGCAGCGAACCGGCTTTGTGCAAACTGTCCGCCAGGGCCTGTGCAAAACCGGCATCAATGTGTTGAGTAACCGCAATAATTGGCTCCACAGTCAAACCGTATTGAGCCAATTGCCCGGGCAACTCCGCCAGCAATGTCGCCAGTGCTTTGGTGCCCCCGGTAGAGGCGCCCACTGCGATCAGTGATGGCTGCTCACTGCTCACGAGCCCAGAGACTTGATGCGTTCTTTGGCACTGGCCACCGATACAATACGAGCGCCGTAGTGCTCGCCCACCTCCACTGTTTCTGCTGTGGCCATGGAAATACCATTGATGCACACCTCCAGGGGATCGTCGGTGTAACTGTCCAGCTCCACCAGCGATTCCGGCCCCCAGGCTAGCACCTCTCGTATGGTCAGCTGGGTGCTGCCAACCACCGCAGAGATGGCCACGGGGATATTGAGTATCATGCCCAGGTCCGCATCCTGGCTTTCAGTGTCGTCAGACATTGTTATTCTCCTCCCACTGTACCCAGAATCCGCAACGCCACCTTACCGCCGGAACTGCCGATACGAGCGCGATACACCGGTGAGCCATTGGCGCACAGGGTGGCTGGATCGTTCATGGTAATGGGTATTACATCCCCCGCCTTGAGGTTTTTGATATCGCCGATAGTAAGCTGGGATTCCGCCATGGCGCAGCTCACCTCCACCTCTGTGCCGGCAATATGCTGCAGCAGGGACTCTGCCCAATTGTGATCCCCAAGCGGCGCAGGTTCCTCGTCGTTATTCGCCTTTTCCAGAATTGGCTCCAGCATGCTGAAGGGCATGGCGATGTCTATATCGCCGCTGACGTGGTCCAGCTCCAGCTGAAAGGTACTCACCACCCAGGGCTCGTCCGGGCTGTAAGCGGCGGCCATCATCGGGTTCATTTCACTGCCGGCGCGCTCAATCTGCAGCTCAAGGGTGTTCTCCCAGGCGGCCTTGATGTCTTCCAGGGTGCGACCCAATAGTTTGTCGATAATGCGATTTTCGATGCTGGTAAATTCCCGCCCATCAATACTGGCCTGGCGACCGGCACCGCCAAAAAACAGATCCACCAGGCCGAACACCAGGCGGGCGTCGAACACCACCATGGCAATGCCCTGCAGAGGGTTGAGGCGCACGATATTAAGGCTGGTGGGCACATCCATGCGTTGCAGGTATTCCGAGAAACGCAGTATCTCGATGGCCTTGGCGTCGATTTCCGCCTTGCGTTGCAGCAGGCTGAACACGGTCATGCGCAGCTGCCGAACGTAGCGGTTATTGATGGCATTTACCGGCGTCAAACGGCCGTGAATCAGGTTGGCTTTGTCGGTCAGATCACAGAGTTTGGCGGCCCCAGCGTAACCCCGTTCCCTGGCAGCGGGCTTGGCTTCAGTGGGCACATCGCCGGATTCCACCCCATCCAGCAAGGCATCCAATTCATCCTGCGAGAGAATTTCTTCAGGTTCTGACAAGTGTTGCTCCCAATCACCAAACTGCCACGTTGCAACAGCGCCGGTAAACCGCCGCTATTCATCTGTACACAGGAATTAAGCAAAGGTTATGCCAGCTATTGTGCACCGCAACGATGGGGGCTCTGCAAGTATGCCCGCGACAAACGTCAGACATTTGACACCAAACGCCACCAGTGAAGTGCCCCCACAAATATTCGCTATTTCATATATACGGGAAATCGAATATAATGCCAACTACTTTTATCTGAACCGGAATACGCCATGGAGCCCACCGAGTTATTCAAAAGTCTGGCGGATCACACCCGCCTGCGCAGTTTGCTACTGATCCAACAGCAAGGAGAATTGTGTGTGTGCGAACTGATGGCGGCGCTCGGCGAGAGCCAGCCAAAAATTTCCCGCCATTTGGCCCAGCTGCGCGGCAACAAGATTCTGCTGGACCGGCGTCAGGGGCAGTGGGTGTTTTACCGTATCAACCCGCAACTGCCCGCCTGGGTGACTGACATTCTGGACACAACCCTGTCATCAAACCGCCCTATGATTGCCACCGAATTGCAGCAATTACGCGCCGCTGGCGACCTGCGCGCCGATACCAAGGAGACGCAACCATGACCATTAAAGTTGGCATCAATGGCTTTGGCCGTATGGGAAGGCTGGCCCTGCGTGCGGCCTGGAACTGGCCAGAATTCGAGTTTGTGACCATCAACGATCCAGGAGTCGACGCCCGCACCCTGGCGCACTTGCTCAACTTCGACTCCGTACACGGTACCTGGGCTCACAGTGCTTGCGCTTCTGCGGACAAGATAACTATTGACGGCAAATCCATCGTCGTCAGCCAGCACCCGACCATCTCCGAAGGGGATTGGTCCGGTTGCGACCTGGTGATCGAAGCCTCCGGCAAATTCCGCACTTCGCAATCGCTACAGCCCTATCTGGAGCAGGGAGTCAAACGAATTGTGGTTACAGCACCAGTGAAAGAGCCCGGCGTGCTCAATGTGGTAATGGGGGTAAACGACCATCTCTACGACCCCGACCGCCACCGCATTGTCACCGCAGCCTCCTGCACCACCAATTGCCTGGCGCCGGCTGTAAAGGTAATTCACGAAAATCTGGGGATTCGTCACGGCTCCATGACCACCATTCACGCCCTGACCAATACCCAGACTATTGTCGATGGCCCCCACAAGGATCTGCGCCGGGCCCGCGCCTGCGGTATGAGCCTGATCCCTACAACCACTGGCTCCGCCACTGCCATTACCGAAATATTTCCTGAGTTGAAGGGGCGGCTCAATGGCCATGCGGTACGAGTGCCACTGACAAACGGTTCCCTCACCGACTGTGTGTTTGAACTGGAACAGGCAACTAGCGCTGAGGCGGTGAACACCCTGTTCAAAGAAGCCGCAAACGGCTCACTCAAGGGCATCCTCGGTTACGAGGAACGGCCACTGGTATCAAGCGATTACCGCAGCGACCCCCGCTCTACCATCGTCGATGCCCTCAGCACCATGGTAGTCAACGATACCCAGCTGAAACTCTACCTGTGGTACGACAATGAGTGGGGTTACGTGAATCGCACGGTGGAGTTGGCGCGGATAGTTGGCAGCGTAATTTGACAGGCCAGATGTCTGAAGTCGGAAGTCTGATGCACGCGGCTTTGCCGCGAAGCGGCTGCATCCGACGTCAGACTTCCGGCATCCAGCCTGCACAACAAACACGAAAAACCTTGAGCAACAAATAAGCACAATGCCACTCCCCCAAAACATCAAACAATACCTGCTAATCACCGGCAACTACTGGGCCTTTACTCTAACCGATGGCGCTCTGCGCATGTTGGTCGTGCTGCATTTTCACCAGCTCGGTTACAGTCCGCTGGCCATCGCCATGCTGTTTTTGTTTTACGAGTTTTTCGGCGTGGTCACCAATCTGGTGGGGGGCTGGCTGGGTGCACGCCTGGGGCTTAATCGCACCATGAATATCGGCTTGCTGTTGCAAGTGGTGGCACTGCTGATGCTGGCGGTAAACCCCGCCTACCTGACCGTGGCTTGGGTAATGGCGGCACAGGCGCTATCCGGCATAGCCAAAGACCTGAATAAGATGAGTGCCAAAAGCGCGGTAAAATCCCTGGTGCCAGACGGTGCCCAGGGCAAGCTCTATAAATGGGTAGCGGTGTTAACCGGCTCCAAAAACGCCCTTAAAGGCACCGGGTTTTTCCTCGGGGGCGGGCTGCTGGTCATGCTCGGATTCCAGGTCGCGATAACGGCCATGGCAGCGGTGCTGGCGGTGATTTGGGTATTCAGTATTTTTTGTTTGCAGCCGGATCTGGGGCGCGCAAAAAACACACCCAAATTTCACCAGCTATTTTCCAAAAGCCGGGCCATCAATATTCTGTCGGCGGCGCGATTGTTTTTATTTGGCGCCAGAGATGTGTGGTTTGTAGTGGCTCTGCCGGTTTATCTGAGCAGCGCACTCAACTGGAACCACTGGCAGGTAGGCAGTTTTCTCGCTTGCTGGGTGATCGGCTACGGCATTGTTCAAGCCTTCGCCCCCGCCATCACCGGGCGTCGCTCTGGCACCACAGCGGGGGGCCGCGATGTGATGGGTTGGGGTATCGGCCTGGCACTGGTTATCGGCGCACTGGCTGCCGCCATGCAATACGGCAGCAACCCTTCTGTCACGTTGATTACCGGTTTGGCCGTATTCGGCGGCTTGTTTGCCATCAATTCATCCCTGCACAGCTATCTGATAGTCAGCTTTGCCAACCGCGACAGTGTGTCATTGGATGTGGGCTTTTATTACATGGCCAACGCCATGGGTCGGTTGTTGGGAACGCTGTTGTCCGGGTGGGTGTTTCAAAGGGTCGGCATTGAAGCCTGCCTGTGGTTGTCTACCGGATTTGTTGCAGTGGCAGCGGTGTGCGGGGGTTGGTTGCCCGCCAGTGCAACACAAAAAGCGGATAGCGAGCCTCAAGACTCCAACTGAAAATCCCGATCATCCAGCCAGCCTTTCATCCAGTCTGATGCGGACAGGGCATCACTGGGGCAAGACAGGTCAAACTGCTCGTCCCAATTGGACACATGAAGTACATCGACATTGCGAGCACCAGGTAACGACACCGTAAAATTAGCGGTCTTTGTGATCACTTATAAAAGGCAACTCAACACAAATTCGCAGCCCCTTTCCGGGAATATTACTGGCACTGATATCACCCCCATGGCGGGCAATGACAGACGCGGACAAACGCAAGCCAAGCCCTGTGCCTGAAATTCTGTTGGCACGGGCATTTTTCCCCTGCCGGAAAGCATCAAACAGGCTTTCCAGCTCCTCCTCACTGACACCCTCGCCGCTGTCGGTAACGTCCACCTGTACCACACTACCCTTGCGGCAGGTTTCAATGTCCACCACACCGTTATCACCACCATATTTAATGGCGTTGTCCATCAGGTTAAGAAAAGCGCGCTCCAACATAACCGGATCGCCGCTAACCAGCACATCATCATCCTGACGATTGATCTGAAAACGAATACCGCGACTTTTTGCCAAGCTGTACAGTTGCGCAACTGCAGAATCCAAAATTGAACCCAGCAAACAGTCAGAAAAATTCAAATTAGCGTTAGATTCAATCTTGGAGAGATGAATAAAATTATCTGCGTAATTGATACTGCGTTCCATAATACCTTCAATGGACTGCAGCAATTCGCTATCTCCACCCCGGCTTTTTCTGTCGCCAATCAAAGCCAGGACAGAGCTCATCGGTGATCGCAGATCGTGAGAAAGAAAATTGATTGCCTCCAGGCGCTTTTTTTCCTCGCTTTTCAGCAAACTGATGTCAGTAAGTGTGATCAGCAGAAACGGTGCATCCGCATGAAACACAGCCCCTTCACATTGCAATTCTCTGCCATTTTCCGCGACAGCTTCCACGGAAAAAGCGCATTCACGAAATATCAGTTCGGAGAGTAGTTTTCGCCAGCTATTCTGCCCCTTGATGGAGAGCCTTGCCAGGTTTTTGTATAGGCCGCAGCCGTGGTCAATTTCTCCAAGAAAGTGAATGGCCTGACGATTCACTTTTAGCATCGCACCACTGGGTTCCAACAACAGCACACCGTGGCCGATTTGATCCAGGGTATTCAACATCAAACGGCTACTGGCTTGCGCGCGTTTGTTGGCATCTGCAAGTGCCTCCATGGATTCGCCGACAACGGTTTTTTGACAGGGCCGATACTGCGAGTGCCAGCGGCCTATAGGAAAAACCCGCTGCAGCACAGCTGGCTGTAATGGAACCACATGGGCTGCATCGGCATCCCACTGCAATGCCAGATAAAAACTGTCATCGCCGGCGGGCAGTTTTACCAGGCCGTAATTTTCAATGACTTTCCATGACTCACTGTACTCAGAAGCTTCAGTACCCAACAAGCAAGTGCCCATCTTTTCGATGGGCACCAAATCAACATCCCTGAGACACCAAGAAGTCAAGGGATAAAACGACTGCAAGAACTGGATACTCTGCAAAATATTGCTGAGATGCGGTTTTGTCCGTGAAAAAATATCTTGTTTTTTCAGCCTGACAAGTTCTTTTTTAAGAATTTTTAACTCACTGCTGAGGCGCCACCAATTCATTACCGGAAAGCAAATCATCAACGCCAAAGTAGCCAATCCAAAAGGCAACCAGTAACCATTGACAAAACCCGCCAGCGACGCAGAATTAAGCACTAACAACACCACCACCGTAGTGGTGATGTTATGACGCACAGACGCCGAAAAAAGCAGCAAACCCCACAACAAAAGAACACACAGATTCGCCAGTAAAACCACTTTACTGGACAGCGGGTAGACAAGATTTTGATGGCGCAGCCCATTGAGAATATTGGCGTTCAGCTCCACACCAGGCATCGGCCCCAAGGCGGTCACCACCGGGTCCATCCCCTGCGCTACAGCACCCACCAGGATAATTTTGTGGCGAAAATCATCGAGCGGAACACGCCCGTGGATAACATCCGTAAAGGAAACTGAAGGAAAAGTTCCTGCACCACCAACAAGGGGAATGTAATTTTTGTAATTTTTAACAAACTCGCTACTGTCTTCCTGACTCGTTGTGTTCTTCAGCCCCGGCAAAGCGCCCGATGCACCGTTTAGCAATTGTTCTATAGCCACCGAAAAATGCAGTTGGCGACTCTCGCCAAGGCTGTGTAACAAATACACTGCACGACTTTTACCGTCGCCATCAACAGCCACCTGCACATGTCCCAGCGCCGGAGCCGCCACTGCCAACTCGGGCATCGGCAACACTTCAAGATAGTGGTTACCTTTATCCAGAAATTCTATGTACACAGGCAGCACTACAGTTGATGATTTAGCGACCTGCTCTATTAAAAACTCATCATCAGCGGGGTAGAGGGAATACTCTGCAAAAAGAATATCCAGGCCAATAGCCTTTGGATTCACGTTGCCCAGCTGTTGCAGTAACTGCGCGTGATACTTTCTGGCAAATGGCCACTGCCCCAGTTCCAGAAGTGTTTTTTCGTCGATGGCGACAATAACAATATCGTTAGAAATTTCTGCCGGGAGCCATTCGACAGTGGTGTCGTAAACCGCATTATCCAGGTTGGTATGCCAACCCTGGAAATACAGTAAAAGCGCCAGCACAATGGAAAACAGGGCCGAAAGAAATCGCTGTCGAAAACGCGGCATACGTAAATATACTCAGGCGGTTTTACGTCAATATAACAGCATCAAAGAGCAATCAGCAGCACAGCGACTACAGACGTCAGGATAGCCCCCCAATCCAGAGACTTGTGCTTAAGCTCCACTGTTGTGGAGTACTCGCTCTCGCGTCCATCTGCAGCCACAGCCTTCACCCGCACATAGATAGCGCCCTTGGTATCAAGTTTTTCGGTAACAGCGGTTTCGGTAAGCTGCTGACTCCAGATAACCTCCTGAAAATCAGCCTGTCGAGAGACTTCCAACAAATAATGTTGGGCGTTCTCCACCACTGGCCAGTGGATGTTTAATGTACGTTTTTCATATTTGGCAGTTACCTGATCGAAAACAGGTGTTGCCAGCTTCTCCAAAGTCTGAAAATGAAAGGGGACACTGTCTTGACCGCGCAAACCATCATTGGCTATGGCGCGCACCACCAGACGATATTTATCTACAGGCAAACTGGCGAAGCGGTATTCAGCGCTTGTGGACTGCTGCTGGTAAAGAATCGCTTCACCACTTGCACCTTTGTAAAGTTCCAGCTGGTAGCCACTGGCTCCGATTACCTGCTGCCAAGCAAGAGTGACACTGCCGCTGTCAAAACGACTTTTGGCACCGTCAAATCCGGGCGCAGGCAGCAATTTTATCGGTGCTTGCACCGGCAGCCCTTTAACGGCGTTAACACCAAAGCCCCCGGCCACCAGCTGCCCGCTTTTGCCCGCTGCCACATCAACTCCACCTTCAAGCACTTCCACCTGAGTGGTCAGGCCATCAGGCTTTGCGAATACGCGAAATTCGGTTCCGCGAACAGCGGCTACTGCTCCCGGAGTCAGCACACGGAAAAGGCTGTCACCCTGACGGCGTGGAACATCCACATCAACACTGCCGCGATTGAGCTTCAGGGTGCTGCGCGCAGACTCATTACCGTGAGTAGTCAGGGCCTGCAAGTACAACTCTGAATGATTGCGCAACAACAATTCGGAGCCGTCGTTAAAACGCAAAACCGCGCCGCCATCTGCCACTGTGACACGGGTACCCAGGTGCAATGGATCGCCAGTCACTACCGGCAGTGTATTGCTGGCACCATACTTTTGCTGGCGCACATCTCCACGGGCAAACTCCACCATTGCGGCAACGGGAATACTTTGTATCCAGGAAATGGGAATGCGCAAACGCACGCCGGGGTACATGCGTTTTGGCACAGAAATACCATTGTGTTGCTGGACGTTTTTCCAGCAACGGATAACATCACTGCGACCCAAATAGTGATTGCAAAAATCCCACAGGGTATCGCCCTTTTTTACGTAGTAAATCCACTCAGCCTCCGGCTCTGAAGCCGCTGATAACGGCAGGCTGGATAACCACAGAGAGGTGGCAATCAAGACAGTTTTTGATATTTTTGACATTGATACCTACTAGTTGGTACTCAACTCTTCAAAGCGGTAGCCGTGTTGATACACCGTCTTGATATAGTATCCGGTCTCGGGACCAATCTTCAGTGCTTTTCGAACCCGGCTCATGTGCATATCCACGGTGCGGGTATCTATATCCGCATCCACTCCCCACACCTTATTAAGCAGGTATTCGCGAGTCAGCAGTTGCCCCTTCCTGGCCAACAGGCAGGCGGCCAACTCAAACTCCTTGGGACGCATTTTTACCACCTCACCATCCACGTAGGCAGTGCGGGAAATCATATCCAGGTGAATGGGCCCCACTTTAAAAACCGGCTCCGGCATACGCCGCTGGCTGGCCCGTCGCATCAGAGCGCTGACTCGCGCCACAAACTCCTTTTCCCGTAATGGTTTGACAAGATAGTCATCAGCCCCTGCATCGAGGGCACGAACTATGCAATCTTCAGTTTCCAACTGAGTAGAAAATAGAATCGGCCCGCTAAACTGTTGATCCTGGCGCAGGTAAGCCAATACCTGCAAACCGTCGGTATCCGGCAACAGCCAATCCAGTACAAAAAGATCCACCGTCTGGTTCTGCAATATTTTCTTGAGCTGATGACTCGTACTGCAACAGATAACCTGGCAGCCCACATCTGCCAGCCAACCAGCCATCATATCGGCATGGAGCTGCTCATCTTCCACAATACAAACAGTATAATTATCACCTTGTGATTCCATTCGTCCCCCTTCTACAAGGATATTTTTTTAATCTGTTATCTTCAGGGCATTAACAGACCTCAGAGTATATGGCACTGCCTGCTCAGGTAAGCATGCACTTCGGGATCATTTACATTTTTGTTACATTTTCTCACGGTATGCAGCCGGCCCGAGATTGACTAAAATCCCTCCCCCGACCAACGACCACCACCGCCATGCCTGCACCACTCAATCGCCGTTTCTCCATCGCCCCCATGCTGGATTGGACAGATCGGCACTGCCGGTACTTCCTGCGTCTGTTGAGCAAACATACCCTGCTCTATACGGAAATGGTAAACAGCGGCACCATCAAATACGGCGACAAAGACTACCACCTGGGTTTTGACTCATCAGAACACCCCATTGCCTTGCAGTTGGGTGGCAGCGACCCGGCGGAATTGGCAGAGGCCTGCCACAGTGCCACAAAATTTGGCTACGACGAAGTCAACCTCAACTGCGGCTGCCCCAGCGACCGGGTACAGCGTGGCCGTTTTGGTGCCTGCCTGATGGCGGAGCCGAATGTAGTGGCCAACTGCGTTGTCGCCATGAAAAACGCCTGTGACCTGCCGGTTACCATCAAATCCCGCATTGGTATCGACAACCTGGACAGCTACCAGAACCTGCTGGATTTTGTCGGTCCGGTACAGGAAGCGGGTTGCCAGACTTTTATTGTCCATGCCCGCAAAGCCTGGTTGCAGGGGCTGAGCCCCAAGCAAAATCGGGAAATACCGCCACTGGACTACCAGCGAGTTTACCAGCTGAAAAAGGATTTGCCGCATCTGGAAATTATTATCAATGGCGGCATTACCTCGCTGGACCAGGCGGAGCAACACCTGCAACATGTGGATGGTGTAATGGTGGGTCGCGAGGCTTATCACAATCCCTACATTCTGGCAGAAGTGGATCGGCGCTTTTTTGGCAGTACCACTCCCGCCTCAAGCCGACTGGATGTCTACCAACAATTTCTTCAGTACGTGGAACAGCAGCACAGCAATGGCGTCAAACTCAGTCACATGAGCCGTCATATTCTCGGCCTGTTCCAGGGTATGCCGGGGGCGCGTAAATTTCGCCGCTATATCAGTGAAAACGCCCACCTTGCAGATGCAGGAGTGGATACCCTGTATGCGGCCCTGGAACAACTCAACACACAACCCGCTGTAACTGACCCATGATTGCAAAACTGCGCCAATTGCTGAACAGCGACCCGTCGAGCGATCAACCATCGCCATCGAACACCCTGCAGGTGGCCGCCGCCGCACTACTGGTGGAAGTCATGGTTACCGACCAGGACGTAGACCGCCAGGAGCAGCGGGTTATTGAGAAAATACTGAAAACTCGCTTTTCACTCGCTGACAGCGAAGTGAATGAGCTGTTTGCCGAAGCCCACAGCGCCAATCGTGAAGCCACCTGCCTGTATCGTTTTACCCGTCAAATCAACGAACGCTACGGAGCCACCGAGCGCTTTCAACTGGTGGTGGAGTTGTGGCGCATCGCCTACGCCGACGGCCACCTGGACAAATACGAAGAAGGCACCATTCGCCAGATTTGCGAGTTGATACACGTCTCTCACAGCGACTTTATTCGCGCCAAGCATTTGGCGAAAGATCAATAATCTGACATTGGGATCCTTCGCTGCGCTCAGGATGACGTAGCAGGGTGAGAGTGCCGGGCACTGTCATCCTGAGCGCAGCGAAGGATCTATCTATCCCTTTAAACCGATTTTTCCAAACTGCGTATCAGGTCGATAAAGTCATCGCGATTGGCGGGGTTGAGTTCAATCAGTTGCCGGTGGGCTTCCAGTACCCGCTGGCGGCAGCGTTCCTCATCCAGGTCATCGCATTGCAGTTCTGACCAGTCGAGTTCTTCCCCTACCGGGCCTTCAAACAGATCAAAAACTTCATCCAGCCCCATAACTTTAAGGGTGTGATTTATGCCGTCATTATTGCAAAACAATTTGGGGCGCAGGCCAAACTGCCGATTGCAGTGAATGGCCAATTTAGCCAACAACCCCAAAGTGGTGCTGTCTACACCACTGGCTTCCAGCAAATCCACCAGCACTTCACTGGCATCACCGCGCTGAAAAACAGACTCTATGTAATCGGACAAGGAGGTGCACAGCACCATGCGCACATCACCTATAAATTTGATGTCGTACAAACCCTGTTGCTCGGCAACCAGGATACGCCCTCTTTCGTCACTCGCGCTCATTACTTTCTCGATTACAGCTGCCGACAGATGGTCAGCAGGGAAATATCGTCCGGGGCTTCCTGCACATCGTTAAGGCCCAGGCGATCCAGCATGCCTTGCTGAAAGTCGCCGCTTGCTCCACAGCCTTCCGCCTGAGCTGCATCGTACAGGCTCTGTTGTTTGTCGGCCATGGAATTTCCGGGCATATAATCAAACACGCCATCGGACACCACACACAGGGAAAAATGGCGAGGCAGTTCAATTTCTTCCACTTCCCAGGTGGCGTCATCAAACAACCCGATAGGCTTGCCTTTGCCCGGCAACACCTGGGCCCCATCCTCGCTGACCAGGATGGGGGCTGGCATCTGGGCACAGGTTACGTAGCGCATGACATGGCGCTTCATATCGATGGAGCCGGCAAACAGAGTCATGTGTTTGTCCAGGCCGGTGGCAATCAACTGACGGTTAAGGGATTCCGCCAGACCACCGGGGGCCTGGGCGAGATTGGCTTCGTCCCGCCGGATCACATGGTTGCGAATAATTTTGTTGAGCATAAAACGCAACAGCACGGTGACAAAAGCCGAGGAAGCGCCGTGCCCGGAGACATCGGCAAAGTAAAACGTCAGGTAGCGATCCAGCAACGTGTGGTAACCGACGAAATCACCACTCAGATAAAGTGACGGCACAATGTGGTGGCCGATGGTGTAGTCGTGAAAATGCTGCGGGGTTTTGGGCAACATGCTCAGTTGCACCTGACGGCCAGCCTGCTGATCCTGACGCAACACCTGCAGTTTTTCCTGCAGTTCACGGTTGGTGGCTTCCAACTGCTGACGGTAATTCTGGCTGTCGCGCAACAGCTCCCGCGCTTTCCAGGCAGACTCTGCCACAATCAGCAAATTGCGGGGGTCAAAAGGCACCAGCAACACATCGCTGGCCCCGTGATGGATACAGGTCAATACCTGGCGGGCAGAGGCATCTTTGAGAATGGGCACCACGGTGTGAGCTTCGCTAAACGCAATACAAAAACCGAGGGTTTCGATAACCGAGTCGAACTGGCTGTCCACATCGATGTGGCTGCAATCCAAAAGAATGACTGCGGGGTTTAACGCCCGCAGTATTTCGTCGAGAGGGTCGTCCAGGTGAGCGTATTTTATCACCCAGTTTTGATCCGACAGATCGGGGTTTTGAAACACCGTATCCGGTTTGTGGCAACCGATGTAAAGGAGTTCGCGCGTACTGCCCTGCATCTCTGGCTGATACCTTGAGATTACGTAGCTATTCAGCTCACGCGTCAAAACGCGCATGGCTGTGTTAAAAATTGATCATTTACACGTGTAAACTCAGCAATTTTCGCCTTGCCCTGCACGTTTTGACACGCAATCTGAACAGCTACAGGACATACTAAATAGTTACGAGATTGTTATTATTTGCCTGAACTCGCGTTACAGCTCACCCTGTCAGGCTACCGCCAGACACCATCCGTCAGTAATCGTCGCTGTCGTCACCGTAGTCATCGCCGAAGTCATCTTCTACTTCGCCATCCTTGATCAGGTACTCGCGACGCTGCAGAAAGGCGTCTTTAATAAAAGTATAGCGGTCGCCGGTGATCAATTCCTCCGAATCGAGCAATTGGGCACGGGTATCGATAGTGCGCAGCCCGTAAATGCTGTTGCGCAGGCTGATATTGTTTTCGTAACGCACCGCATCAAAGGCCAGGCTGTCCACCGCACCCGCTGGCAGGTCGCGCAAAGTGCTGGGGCCAAAGAACGGCACCACCACATAGGGCCCGGCGGGAACACCCCAGGACGCCAGGGTCTGCCCCAGGTCTTCACCTTCGCTCTTTTTCAGGCCCATACTGTCGGCCACTTCAAAAATGCCTCCCACCCCAATGGTGGTATTCACCAGTAAGCGGCCGGTGTCATTTGCAGCCTGTTTGAATTTGCCCTGCAACAGGTCATTGGGAATATTCACCACCTCTTTGAGGTTGCCAAACACGTTGCTGACACCCCGCTCTACCGGGTCGGGCGTGATCCACTTGTAGCCTTTGGTCACTGGCTTTAACAACCACTTGTCCAGATGGTGATTAAAACCGTGCATGGCGCGGTTAAAACCTTCAAGGGCTCCGCCTTTTTTGCGGGTTTCGCCAGCATCTTCAGCCAAAGCGCCAGCCAGGGGCGCCAATAAGACAACGGCGAGAATCAGTTTATTCAGCTTCATGGTATTAACCTTTGGTTCCAGTCCCTGTTTGGCCGCAATTGTAGCTCAGGGTTCCACCAAAGTGATAACTCTACTTTGCGTTGACAAACTCTACTTTGTCATCCTGAGCGCAGCGAAGGATCTCACAACAAACAGAAAATAAAGAGATTCTTCGCTGCGCTCAGAATGACAACGAATAGCCCGCAAGCAGTGGGTCAGCGGATAGTCACCACCGACAGGGTGCCGCGTTTTTCGTTGGCGCAAAACAGGTAATACTTGCCATTGGCCTGGTACAGCGCCAACCCTTCCGGGCCATAGGCTTTTGCCTTGTCACCGGCGGTGCGCAGCGGCACCACGGATTCCACCAGCGGCTTTTGCGGATTGCTGATATTGACCAGTGCCAGTGCGTCAGCGCGCTCAAGGGTGACCACTGCGTAGTGAGTACCATCCAGCTCCAGATAAACCACAGTTTCCGGTTCCGAACCCTTGTTGTCACTGCGGCCATCCGGGTAAATGCCCAGCGCGTGCGCCATAGCGTCCAGTTGGTTGCCGGTATCGCCCAACAGTTCGCCGCTGGCGGCATCAAAAATACTCAGGGTACGGCCGCCACCCGCTTTCTGGCCAGCTTTGATTTTCGACGCTTTGGGCTCGGTGTCGCCCTCATCAGCGGTCAACAACCATTTGCCGCCATTGCCCAGGGCAATGCCATCCGGCTCCCGAAAGGCGGTCAACTCATTGACAAACGCCACCCGGCCATCGTCCTGGGTATCCGCCAGGTGTTGAGTCACTCCCAGGCCAAATGAGCGGGCAACCTGAGCACTTGCGGTATCCACAACCACCACGGCGTTGTTTTCCTGCAAAGCAACAAACAGTGTTGTGCCGTCGGGGGTAAAAGCCAGATACTCTGGCTCCAGGTAGTCCGGGGTGGCGGCACTAATGGGGAGTTCCTGTTCTTCCTCATCGCCGTCAATGTGGCCATCGCCATTGAGGTCTATATCCCGTTCAAAAGAGCGCTTGTCGGAGCCTTGCAGCACACCGTCTACACCGCTGAGGTCCGGCAGGGCAATCTGGTGAATAACGGGATTATTCAGGCCCTTTTGCATATCCACCAGGGTAATGCTTCCCGGTGGAGTCACCAGTTCACCGTTACCGGCCACCACAAAGGGTTCGCCCTCATTGGCTACCCCCAGCCAGCGGCCATCGCTACTGAACAGCACCGAATCCGGCCAGTAACCACTGGCAACGCTGTTTAACAGCTCGCCGTTTGACGCGCTGTAAAAAAACACCTTGCCGCTTGCCAACGGGTTTTTGGCGATAGCTGCCACCGCCACATAGTCATCAGTGGGGTGAAAAGCCACTGATGAAATATCATCGATATCCTGCCCTTCAACAGTAATACGCAGCCGTCGTTCTGGCTGAGCGGGATTACTCAGGGACAGTATGTCCACTTGATTTTTGCCCGAAACAGTCAGTGCGGCCCGGCCACTGCTTTGCTGAACGCTGATTATTTCCGCGCCTTTTTTATAGCCGGTGTCGTAGCTGCCCAACCACTGCAACTGGGCAGCGAATGCCAAGGGAGAAACGGCAGCGCATAAAAATGCAAAAGCAAAACGATTCATTGCAAATGTCCTTTGTTAAAAGCCAAATCACTGCTGTCCCATAAACATATATTGAAAGTTCACTGAGGCCAGAATCACTATAGTGCTAACCATTAAACGCCAGCTCCAGACATAAATCTGGAACAGTCTGCTGTGACACGCTGTAAATACATCCGTGTACGCTCGGATGCAGCAGCCATGCTGCATACGGTCACAGCAGACTGTTCCAGATTCATGCCCTCAAGTTTGTGGGGCAGCCATGAAGCCAAATACAAAAAACCCCGCACCTTTCAATGCGGGGTTTTTATTACGCAGGCAAGTATATGAATTACTTGTAAACGTATTGCAGACGAACGCGGAACTCGTCACCGTCTTCGCCGGTTACGTCGTCTTCACCAGTCATCAGGCTGGCGCCGATGCGGATGGCGCTGTTGGGGTAGTAGTTCAGGCCCAGAGCCAGCTGGCTGCCATCGGTACGACCCAGCTCGATGTCGCTGAAGTTGCCGTCGCCCGCTTCATAGCGAACAACCGCTTCCCAGGCACCGGCATCAGTGGAAGGCTTGATGATTTTGAACTTGCCGTCTTTGTAGGGGCGAGATTCGCCGGTAAATACCCAGCCAGCTTGTACGTAGTAACCGTCCAGGCTGTCACCGTCTACCTGGTCGGTGTCAAAGTACTCGCCCTGGTAGTGGAAAGCGCCGTTTACGCCGGCAATTTCGTAAGCCATGGCAGACTCGGCAGCGTTGCCGCTAACACCTTGGGTGCCGCTGCGCTCAGAGAACGCCAGACCCAGGTGGAAAACGTTGCCTTTGTCATTGATAGGCGCGTAAGTGAAGCGGCCAGTCAGGGCCAAGTCTTCAGCGCCACGGTCGTCATCGGCAGTTTCGTTTTCAAACAGACCAACACCGTAAGTCCAGTTTTTGCCTTTACCGTGCAGCTGAACACCGGTGTTACGACCAAAAGCGTGCTGCTCGGTCAAAGCGGAGCGCTCGAGGATAGAAATATCTTTGGAGCTGGTTTGCTCTTCCAGACCAAAAGGCTCTTTTTGACGACCCACAGTCAGGTTGGCGGCCTTGCCCCAGCCCTTGTAACGGATGTACAGGTCTTCAACGTCACCGGCTTCGGATTCGCCGATATTGAATTGGGCTTTGTAGTCCCAGTTTTTGTCAACGGTGCCTTTCAGGAAGATACGGGCGCGGCGAACAGACAGGTTATTCTCGTCTGGCTCGCTGTCGGAATCTGCTTCGGCGTTGTTGTAGTCCCACTGAATACGGCCGCCGATATTGAAGGCGTTCTTCTTGTCAGCGGTTTTGACACTGAAACCACCTTTGGTGGCAACGATAACGTCACCGCCGTCGGAAGTTACAGTACCGGCATTGGCGCCAACAGAAATGCTGGCAATGGCCAAAGCGAGAATGGTCTTTTTCATCAGAGTTGTCCCCTATTTATTGGACGATCGATTAGTGATCAAAGGATCCACAGGTTCGGTTTCGGATCGAGGCGTATTCTGATGAGGGTTTGTGACAGGTATATGACAAGAAAATGGCCGTTACTTTACAGTAACGGCCCAAATAGAAGAGGGATCAAGAAGTTTGCATTGATATTTCAGCACATCTGACCGTGAAGATAGTGGACAGAAAATGGAGAAGCGGCGAAGAAGTGTGGAGAAGGTCTCATATTTACGTCATGGCGAGGCTTCAGGCCGCGGCAATCTTCATCCGGTTATCACTGCACTCACAAAGCCCTCTGCCAATTTGGTCGAGATTGCCGCGGTCGCTTCGCAGCCTCGCAATGACGGACAATATTTTCAATCACAACCGCAAATAATGCTCAGGTCCGCCAATTTTCTCAATAATGGTATTCCGCTGGCCACCACCTGTTCGGGGTTGGGGTGTTGCAGTTCTTCCGCAATCTGTTCCAATGCCTGCTGGCCACTGAGTTCGCTGTCGTCTTCCAGAAGCTGCAAAAGACGCACGGTAACGCCGTTTGCCTCCATAAAGCGCACCCGCTCTTTGCGGTTGCGGTATACCACCAGAAACGTCGGCTGTTGTGGCGCTTGTTGAGGTTGATATTCCGGGCCCAACTGGTGAACCGGGTACTGATAGGAAAGCCTCCATGCCAGTGGGGAGACAACCGGGTGGCGTTGCAACAGGTCGCTGTCGCTGACATCTTGTTCCGGCGGCAGTGACTCCGGCGACACGTCCAGCGCCAGCTCTACCCATTCGTAATGGGCCAGCTCCTGCAAAAATGGTGGGTCGCAGGGTTGCTGTTGGTGTTCTTCCTGCAAATAGCGCAAGAACTCCTGTGAAATTTCCAGAAAATACGGCGTGCTGCTCTGATGGCGACTGACAAAGTCACGCACCATGTGGTGCCAGTCCGCCTCGGAGTAAAGGGTTTTCAGCACCGGAAAGCCGCTGGCAATAAAATTCTGGATATTGTTGTAAATCAGGTCCCGGTAAATACCCATGCGCCGGTCTTCAATTTCAGATGGCGCTGGGTTTTGCTCCGGGTTGCGCAGGTGGGCAGCAAAGGAAAACTGGGTATCCTGAAATGAAGGTGCGCTCATCAGGCACTCATCACTTGGGTGGCGTGTTGCTGTTGAATTGCTTTGATATGGTCGATTTCTGTCATCAACTCAGGCAGTGGGGGGATATTAAAGTCCCGCTCCAGCAGCGTCGGCATAACGCCAAACAGCTGGTAAGCACGGTCCAACAATGCCCATACCGGGTCGATCACATCCGTGCCGTGGGTATCCACCCGCAGGTCTTCCGCCTCATTGTAATGGCCGGCAATGTGCACATAACTGACTCTCTCGCCGGGCAGTGCTGCCAGAAATTCATCGGGGTCGTAGCGGTGGTTGATGCTGTTGACGTAGATATTATTGACGTCCAACAGCAGGTCACAGTCTGCCTCGGCCAATACCGCGTTGATAAATTCAATTTCGCTCATTTCCTGTTGCGGGGCCGCGTAGTAGGAGGCATTTTCCATGGCAATACGCTGCCCCAGAAAATCCTGCACCTGGCGAATGCGGTCTGCCACATAGTGAATGGCTTGTTCGGTAAAGGGGATGGGCAACAGGTCGTACAGATGACCGTTGTCACTGCAATAGGTAAGGTGTTCGGTATAGGTGGTTATACCGTGATCGGACATAAAGGCTTTTACGTCCGCCAGAAAATCGAAATCCAGCGGCGCAGGGGAACCAATGGAGAGGGACAGGCCGTGGCACACGAACGGAAAACGCTCCGTATACTGGCGAAACTTGCGGCCAAAGCGCCCACCCACATTGATCCAGTTTTCGGGAGCCACTTCCATAAACTGAACATCATCAGAAGAAAGGGACTGGAAGTTGTCTAACTGACAACGTCGCAGTCCCAATCCGGCTCCCGTAACGGGATATGACTTAGTTGTCATATTCAGTGCCTACAGCAAATAACAGGTGATTAGCTCGCGCCACACTTGCCTTCGCCGCACTTGCCTTCTTCACCTTTGTCTTCACCACATTTGCCTTCACCGCATTTACCTTCGCCGCACTTGCCTTCTTCGCCTTTATCTTCGCCGCACTTGCCTTCGCCGCATTTGCCTTCACCGCACTTGCCTTCTTCACCCTTGTCACCGGTCAGGGTGTTGTTGTAGCCAGAAGTCAGTTCGCTGGCCTCGAAGGGGTTATCAGCCATTGCTGCCGGTGCAATAGCAACAGAAGCCAGAAACGCTGCGCCAACTGCAGCCGCCAGAGGTTTAATGGTTTGCTTAGCCATGATGGATCTCTCCTAATCGTTATCTCAAGATATAGTTATGCAGCAAAGCCATCTCCGGCATTGCTGGGCTTTATGACCTAAGGGTCGAGAGTTAGTTTCCACTATTTTTGCGATATTGCAAAATTTTTACACCGCGAGTGTGAACTCAAGCAAATGACGCTGCCACTTGTTGCCACTGAGCCACAAGGCGTTTCTCTGAAACCGGCAGCGCGGTGCGCAGCTGTTGGGCAAACAGCGAAACCCGGTATTCCTGCAGCATGTGGCGGTATTGGGCCACTTCGGTTTGCTGTTGTTCCGTCCACTCCTGACGCTGGGAAGGCAATTCGTCCAGCTTGTGCAGCAAGCCCTGCAGCTGCAAGGTGTACTGGCGGTCTTTGGCGGCGTTGCTGGCGATTTTTCCCAACCGCTGCTGCAGTGCCTTGATGTAGCGAGGGTACTGCTGCAACCGTTGTTCGCCCTGATGTTGCAAAAAGCCATCAGCAAACAGCTCATCCAGTTGGCACTGAATATCCTCTACCGCGTGAAACGCCGCCAAGCCGGATTTTTTAAGCAATTTGCGGACGACTCCCAACGGTTCCAGCAGCGACAACAGCAACCCTTCCAGCTGATTGGCCCGGGTCACAATCTGACCGCCGCCCCGGGTCAGCAGTTCATCAAACTGCTGGCCATTGCGGGGGGTTGACTGGCCCTCAAACAATGCCTGCCAGTAAGCAGCGGCAACCACATCAAGGGCTAACTCCTGGCGCTTGGGCAGCCCTGCCGCCATCAGTTTCAAATCCGCCCCTTTGAACAAATTTTTGTGGAGGTATTTGGCCGTTTGCGTCTGTTGCAGCAAGGCCAGGCGCAACAGGCCACCCTGTGTACGGTTGCGTGCTTGTTGCGGATGGTCCAGCAGTTTCAGGGCAACACTGTCGCCCTCGTCCACCAACGCTGGCCAGGCGCGCACGGTCAGAGCGCCACGGGTGTGGTTGTAGATCTCGGGCAACTCACCAAAATCCCAACAGCGCAGGCCCGTGCGTTCAAAACTCGGGGCAGCGGTTTGCTGAAGGGTACTTTGCACTTCACTGCGATACTCCGTTTGCAGCTGTTGCAAGTCCCTGGCCATGGCCAGCGATTCTCCGCTGTCGTCCAACAGCCGGAAGTTCATGCGATAGTAGGCATCCAGAGTCTCGGGCTGCCAACCAGCACCGTCCAGGTCAACCCCGTAGTGGCGTTTTAGCTGTTCGGCCAGGGCCTCTGTCAAGGGGCGATTGTCTGATTTCAAATCCCGCAGGGCTTTATCCACCGCATCCGGCACTGGCACAAACTGGCGGCGCTGGGGTTTGGGCAGGGATTTCACCAGGGCGATGCACTTGTCTCGCAAAATGCCCGGCACCATCCATTCAAAGCGATATTTGGGGACCTGATGCAAAACCGCCAGGGGAATATCCACAGTCACGCCGTCTCTGGGATGGCCCGGCTCAAAATGGTAGTGCAATGGGTAGGCCATACCCTGCCATTCAATACAATTGGGAAATTGCGCTTCAGAGCTGTCACTTACTGCCCGTTGCATCAGTAGCTCGCGCTCCATGCACAGCAGGCGCGGCTGATCTTGCTCTGCCGATTTGCGCCACTGCTCAAAAGCCACCAGGTTGGTAATGTCGTCAGGCACACGTTGGTCAAAGAAGTCGTAGATCACCTGTTCTTCGGCAACAATGTCCCGCCGCCGGGTGCGCGCCTCCAGTTGTTCC
Source organism: Porticoccus sp. GXU_MW_L64 (assembly GCF_052983295.1). Classification (NCBI taxonomy): domain Bacteria; kingdom Pseudomonadati; phylum Pseudomonadota; class Gammaproteobacteria; order Cellvibrionales; family Porticoccaceae; genus Porticoccus; species Porticoccus sp. GXU_MW_L64. The sequence continues at coordinate 28,260 of NZ_JBRKJK010000009.1, forward strand.
AGGTCGTCCAGCAGTTGTTGGTTATGCTTGAAAAACCGCCCTTTGCCGCGGCGGTTTTTGCTGTAGCCGCCTTCCACCAGACAACCCTGAATAAATATCTGGCGGGATACCGTTGGGTCAATACTGCCGTAGCGACAGCGCTTGCGTTCCACAATGGTCAGGCCGTAGAGGGTTTGTTTTTCAAACGCCATTACCTCGCCACGGCGACTGTCGTAGTGGGGTTCGGAGTAGCTTTTGTTCACCAGGTGCGCGGCCAGCTGCGGCAACCATTGATTATCGATAGCCGCCACGGTGTGTGCGTAGAGTTTGCTGGTTTCCAGCAATTCGGCGCACATCAGCCACTTGGGTATTTTTTTCCCTCCCCTGGAAAACACGCCAGAACCGGGAAAGATCATAAATTTACGGTTGCGGGTACCCAGGTATTCGCGCCCTTCCTGCAGACGAGCCACCTGCCCCAGCAATCCGTGTAACAAAGCGCGATGAATAGCGTCCTGATTGTAGAGCTGTGGCGCCAACGGGTCGTCACTGGGCTCATTTTTCAAACCGGCACTGCGGTAAGGCAGTTTTAATTCCCGCACCACCTGGTGTAACTGATGATGCAAATCGCGCCACTCGCGCATGCGCAGGTAGGAAACAAAGTTGGCCTTGCAGTATTTGCTGAACTGGTTGCCGGATAAATCCTGGCGTTGCTGCTCCATGTGGTCCCATAGATTCAGCAGGCTGATAAAATCGGAACCTTTGTCCCGCCAACGGGCGTGGGCCTGGTCCGCCTGTTGCTGTTTGTCCGCAGGGCGTTCTCTGGGGTCTTGAATACTCAAACCCGAGGCAATGATCAGCAATTCCCGCAAACAGTCGCTTTGACTGGCTGCCAGCAACATACGCCCCATACGGGGGTCGACGGGCAGGCGGCACAGCTGCTTGCCGACCGCAGTTAAATGCTCTTTATGGTCAATGGCGCCCAGCTCTTTGAGCAGGCTAAAGCCATCGTTAATAAGGCGCTGATCCGGGGCATCGACAAAATCAAAATTGCGAATATCGCCAATGCGCAAGTGCAACATTTGCAGAATTACCGCCGCCAGATTAGTGCGCACAATTTCCGGGTCGGTAAATTCCGAACGACTCAGAAAATCTTCTTCGTCGTACAGGCGAACACAAACCCCGTCACTCAAACGCCCACAGCGCCCCTTGCGCTGGTTGGCACTGGCCTGGGAAATGGCCTCAATGGGCAGGCGCTGTACTTTGGTGCGGTAGCTGTAACGGCTGATACGAGCAGTACCGGGGTCGATCACATAGCGAATACCGGGCACGGTGACCGAGGTTTCAGCCACATTGGTAGCCAACACAACACGTATGCCCCGGCGATTACCCGCCTGAAACACTTTGTTCTGCTCCGCCAGACTGAGGCGCGCATACAGCGGCAGCACGTCCAGTTGCGGTAACAGCCGCTGGGTGACCGCCCGGCGCAGGCTTAGTGCCAGCTCGCGAATATCTCGCTCGCCGCTGAGAAATACCAGTACATCACCCCGTTGAGGCAGTTCCAACAATTCCTGCAGTGCTGCGATAACCTGCTCACCCAACTCGTTATCGTCTTCTTGCGGCGGGCGATAGAGAACCTCTACCGGGTAGGTGCGGCCTGAAACTTCAATAATTGGCGCGTTATGAAAGTGTTGTGAAAAGCGCTCCACGTCGATAGTGGCGGAGGTGATTATTATTTTCAGATCCGGGCGCTTGGGCAGTATCTGCTTCAAATAACCCAGCAAAAAATCGATATTGAGGCTGCGTTCGTGAGCCTCGTCAATAATGATGGTGTCGTAACGATTGAGGTAGCGATCGTGCTGAATTTCCGCCAGCAAAATACCGTCGGTCATCAGTTTGATAAAGGTGTTGTCGCTGCTGTGGTCGTTAAAACGCACCTGGTAGCCGACTTTGTCACCCAGCGGGGTTTGCAGTTCTTCGGCAATACGGCTGGCCACCGTGCGAGCGGCTATACGGCGCGGCTGGGTGTGGCCGATTAGCCCACGGGTACCACGCCCTGTGCCCAGATTTAAGTCCAGGCAAATTTTTGGCAACTGGGTGGTTTTACCCGAGCCGGTTTCGCCAGCCACAATCACTACCTGATGTTCACCAATAGCGTCGGCAATTTCTTCCCGCCGGGCAGATACTGGCAGGTCAGGGTATTCAATAGCCGGAATCTGTTCCGCCCTGGCAGCCACCTGTTGTTGTGACTTTTCCGCCAGTTCGAGTAAGCGCTGTAGCTCCTTATCCACCGGCTGCTTGCGCTTGAGCCGTTGCCGCACTCGCCCCAAGCCCGCCAGCAGACGGCCACGGTCAGATGACAGGCAACTGTCTAACTGCTGATAGAGGTTGTTGATGATGGAATCAGACATTACTTGGGGCGGAGTTAAAGCCGGGGACTTTAGCACGGAAATTCAGTTTGGGTGGCAAGAAGCGCCGGGATACTACCCAAACTTGGAAAGCAGGTATTGGGTGGTACCTGATGTGACCGCCGCCAGCAAGGATGCTGGCGACGAGCTTACATGGACGTACTTGCTGCGTGTCACAGCAGGTACCACCCAATACCTGCCTGGCACAGGCTAATCCCGCAATTTCGCCCTCAAAACTTTCCCCACATTCGACTTGGGCAAATCCTCGCAGAACTCAAACTGCTGGGGCACTTTGTAGCCTGTCAGCTGCTCCCGGCACCAGACCTTAAGTTTTTCAGCGGTCAGTTGCGGGTCGGTGATTACCGCAAATACTTTGATGGCTTCGCCACTGTTCGGATCGGGAATACCAATGGCGGCGCTTTCCTGAACGTCCGGGTGGCTGTTGAGCACGTTTTCGATCTCGTTGGGGTAGACATTAAAGCCTGAGACAATAATCATATCCTTCATGCGATCGAGAATACGCAGTAAACCACTGTCATCCACGCTGGCAATATCGCCGGTGCGCAGCCAGCCGTCATCGTCGATGCAATTGGCAGTTTCCCGGGGACTGTTCCAGTATCCCCTCATAACCTGGGGGCCGCGCACCCACAGCTCGCCGCCCTCATTGAGCGGTTGGTCTTGCCCCTCATTGACAATGCGTATTTCCGTTCCCGGTACCGCCACACCAATACTGCCGATCACCTCTTGACCGGGAATATTCACCGACACCACCGGTGATGTCTCTGTCAGGCCATAACCTTCTGTGATGGTACAACCGGTCGCCTGCTGCCATTGTTCAGCCACCACATCGGTCAGCGCCATACCACCGGAAACAGTCAGCTTTAATGCCGAGCAATCCACTTTGAGGAAATCCTTGTGACGCATCAGCCCCGCAAACAGGGTGTTGAGCCCATAGAAAATAGTAAAGGGGGTTTTGCGCAGCACCTTGATCATAGAAGGCAGGTTGCGCGGGTCTGGGATCAAGTGCACATGGCCGCGAAGATAGATCATCAACAACATGCTGCTCATAAAGGCAAAAATATGGTACAGCGGCAGTGGCGCAATAATCACTTCTTTACCCACTCGCACACCGCCTTCCTTCAACATTCCCAGTGTCTGGATGATATTGGCCAGCATATTGCGGTGGGTCAGCTCTGCACCCTTGGCAACGCCCGTGGTGCCGCCGGTGTACTGCAGCAAGGCCAGGGTTTGCGGTTGAATATCCACTCTTGTGCGCGATTTCCTGCCCCCCAAAACCAGGGCTTTTCGCAGAGCCACTTCGTTGTTCTGTCGCGCCACCTTGCGACCTTTGCCCAACAGTTTGATGACCGGACTCATCAAGCCACGCTTGACCGATGGCAGCATATCCACGGCGGAGGTGGATATAATCAAATCCACACCGGTGTTGTGCAGTGCCTCCAGAGAGTTGTGCAGCAGACTGTCCAGCACCACCAGAGCACGGGCGCCGGAATCCGCCAGCTGTTTTTCCAGCTCTCTGGGGGTGTACAGCGGGTTGGTATTGACCAACACCATTCCCGCCTTGAGAGCGCCAAACACCACCACTGGATACTGCAACAGGTTGGGCAGCTGGATCGCTACACGATCACCGGGCCTGAGCGCTGTGTGGTGTTGCAGGTAACTGGCAAAGTTATCAGAGAGTTTATCCAGATTGCGATAGCTGAGAGTACCACCCAGAGCACTAAAAGCCGGCGCCTTTGGTGACGCCTTAGCGCTCTGACTCAATACATCTACAATGTTGGTGGGAATGCGCTCCGGCAAGTTATGCGCAATACCAAAGTGTTCACGCGCAGCGTGTATGGCATCTTGAACAGACATGGCTGAATTCTGGTTATTTTTTGCTACCATAACTTTTACGACAACCTGCAACCACAAAAATTTCACTACGGAACCCAACAATGGCCAATACCGATATCGACATAGCCCGCAAAGCCAGCATGCAACCCATTATGGACATTGGCACCAAACTGGGCATTCCCTCCGAAAGCCTGGTGCCTTACGGCCACACAAAAGCCAAAATTGGCCTGGAGTACATCAACTCACTGAAAGAGCACCCGGATGGCAAACTGATTCTGGTCACCGCCATCAGCCCCACTCCCGCCGGCGAGGGCAAAACCACCACCACCATCGGCCTTGGTGACGCCCTCAATCGCATCGGCAAAAATGCCAGCATCTGCATTCGCGAGCCGAGCCTCGGCCCCTGCTTCGGCATGAAGGGCGGTGCCGCTGGCGGGGGCTACTCGCAGGTGGTGCCCATGGAAGACATCAACCTGCACTTTACCGGCGACATGCACGCCATTGGCGCGGCCCACAACCTGCTGTCGGCGCTGATCGACAACTACGTACACTGGGGCAACGACCTGCGCCTGGACTTGCGCCGCATCAACTGGCGGCGAGTGGTGGATATGAACGACCGCCAGCTGCGCCATGTGATGACCGGCATAGGCGGCCCCGGCAACGGCTTCCCCATGGAGGGCGGTTTTGATATCACCGTGGCGTCGGAGATTATGGCCATCTTCTGCCTGGCCAATGACCTTGAAGACCTGCAACAACGGCTGGGCAAAATTGTAGTGGGCTACACCCGCGACAAACAAGCCATCACCGCCACACACATGTCTGCACCGGGCGCCATGACCGCCCTGCTAAAAGACGCCCTGCAACCCAACCTGGTGCAAACCCTGGAAAACAACCCGGCGTTTATTCACGGCGGGCCATTTGCCAATATCGCCCACGGCTGCAACAGCGTTATCGCCACCAAAACCGCTTTAAAGCTGTCTGATTATGTAGTCACCGAAGCGGGCTTTGGCGCCGACCTGGGGGCGGAAAAATTCTTCGACATCAAATGCCGCAAGGCCGGTTTAAAACCGGATGCTGCGGTGATTGTCGCCACCGTTCGCGCCCTGAAAATGCACGGCGGCGTAGCCAAAGACAAGCTGGACAGCGAAAACATCGAGGCGGTGCAAAAAGGCCTGAAAAACCTGGGCCGCCACATTCGCAACGTGGGGCAATTTGGCGTACCGGTAGCGGTGTGCATCAACCACTTTACCAACGATACCGACGCCGAAGTCGCCGCCGTCAAAGAATACGTGGAACAACGGGGCGCCCAGGCCTACGTTTGCACCCACTGGGCCAATGGCGGTGCCGGTGCCGAAGAACTGGCCAACGCGGTTGTCGCCATGACCGATAGCGACCAATCCCAATTCCGCACCCTGTACGATGACGACATGCCCCTGTGGGAAAAAACCCGCCATATCGCCCGCTCCATCTACGGAGCCGACGACATTACCGCTGATAAAAAAATTCGCGACCAGTTCAAGCAGTATCAGGAAGCAGGCTACGGCCACTTCCCCATCTGCATGGCAAAAACCCAGTACAGTTTTTCCACCGACCCCAAGCTGATGGGCGCCCCCAGCAATCACGTAGTGCCTATACGGGAACTGGCCCTGTCTGCCGGGGCAGAATTTCTGGTAGCGATTTGCGGCGATATTATGCGCATGCCCGGCCTGCCCAGGGTACCGGCGGCGAATAATATTTTTGTCAATGAAAGCGGGGAAATTGAAGGGCTTTTTTAAGGTACAGTTAACAGACAACAGGACGCGCTGCGCGCTTACAGGAACAATATTAAAAACAGGAAAACCTGATTATGGAAGAAAAAGAAAACGTTTACCAAACGCCGGAAGCGGATCTTATTGACAGTGGCAATTCTGCCAGTGATGAAAGAGAGCTGGCATCGCGATGGCTTCGCCTTGGGGCTAACATACTGGATTCACTTATCGTTGGAATACCGTTTTTTGTTTTGATGTACGTAACCGGGTTTTGGAGCTCCATGCTCGACAACCCGGAAAACTACACAACACAGATCGGCCTATTCCTGGCCGGAACAGCCATGTGGCTGGCATTTAACGGGGCACTACTGAAAAACCACGGACAAACCATTGGCAAACGAGTAGTGGATATTCAGATCGTTGAGATGGACAGCGACAAAGTGCCAACCCTGATGAACACCGCAGGCATCCGGTACATTCTTATACAAGTCATCGCATGGATTCCACTCATTGGAAGTCTTTTCGCATTGGTGGATATATTATTTATCTTCAGAAAAGACAAACGCTGTATCCATGATCTAATGGCAAAAACCAAAGTCGTGAAATACCAACCACCCTGCACCTGACAATCCTGTCATCCTGAGCGCAGCGAAGGATCTCACAACTTCCCGGCATTGAGATTCTTCGCTGCGCTCAGAATGACAGGCACCCTCCATCTGTCTTCTGCCATCTGTCCCCTGTCATCTGATACGCCGAAACACCTCGCCTTTCTTGAACGCAATAAACTCCCCCGGCACCATTTTGTTCCATTCTTCATTAGCCGTCAGTGGCTCTGTGGCTATAACGGTGCCTGCCGTTACCGGAGTGTTTTTGAGTTTAAAGTCCACCGTTACGTCGGCGTCTTTCAGGGTGGCTTCGGCGAAGGGCGGGCGCCGGGTGTACCAGCACAGTTTGGTGGAGCAATAGGCATAAGTGTAACGGGAGTCACTGAATATCAGATTGCACACCCCCTGCTCTCGCAGCAGATCACACCATTCCTTGAGTTTGGTGTGCAGGCGATTGGGGCGTTTGGGGATTTCCGGGAATTCCTCGTCAATCATTTTCATCAGCCAACAAAAAGCGTGTTCAGAATCGGTAGTACCCACGGGGGTAAAACGTCCCAGGGGCCATTTTTTCACGCTTTTAAACTGGCCATTGTGGGCGAATACCCAGTTGCGCCCCCAGAGTTCGCGAACAAACGGATGGGTATTGGCCAGGCTTACCTTGCCTGCATTGGCCTGGCGAATATGGCCAATTACATTGCAACTGCGAATGGGATAGGAGCACACAAAATCAGCAATTTTTGAACAGTGACTGGGCTCCGGATCAAGAAAAGAGCGCACCCCCAGGTTGTCGTAAAACGCAATGCCCCAGCCGTCCCGGTGGGGCCCGGCATCGCCGCCACGCTTCATCAGCTCGGTAAAGCTGAAGCAAATATCGGTGGGCTGGTCCGTAGACATCCCCAATAATTCACACATAAGTCTTACCTTATTTTAATGCACCACGTCATTGCGAGGAGCCGCAGGCGACGTGGCAATCTCCTGAAATCAAGTGCAAAAGTCACGAGATTGCCGCGGCCTTCGGCCTCGCAATGACGACAGCGAACACCAGTCAGGGTTGGTAGTAATCAACTGCTTTTTTGTTCGCCGCATTCACACCGTCTTTTTGAATGGTTGCGCAAATATCCAGTACAAAATCGCCGTACTTTTTCTCCACCGCGTCCATCTCTTTCATGTGTGTCATTTGCTCGCGAAATTTGAGTTTTTTCCACTCATCGAGAATGGGAATATGTTCCAGTTCCGCCGCTGCCCGGTGCAAACTTTGGAAGCGTTCCTGGGCCGCTACCGGGCCCAGCTGGTGAAGCAATGTGCTGAGACGAATCACACACTCACTGATAGTCATTTGCCTTTCAAGCATGGCGGCGGCAATCACTTCAATGCTGTTGCGAATCTTGCCGCTGCGCTCTTGCACCATCTGCTCAACTTCACTGCGCCACAGGGCACGCTGGTTGTTGCGCTGGCGCAGTTTTACAATCAAATAAATAGCATATCCACTCAGAGCAGCGACAATCGCACCGGCAACAAATATCCACCCCACCCTATCTGTCCTCTGTCATCTGCTCTCTGTCTTCTGAACCGCTGTCTTCTGACAGCTCCAGTGCTTCTTTGGCAATTTGTTTTTTCGCCTTGGCACCCAATACTTTGATATCTTCGACCCGTTTTACCAGATTGCCACGGCCACTGTGCAGGCGTTTGCTGGCGGTATCCCAGGCCTGCTGACTGCGTTCCAGATGCTTGCCCACGTCATTAAACGCTTCCATCAACAATACAAACTGGTCGTACAGCCCGCCCGCTTGACTGGCAATTTTTTCCGCATTGCGGTTCTGGTCTTCAAAGCGCCAGATATTGTGGATAGTGCGCAAGGTGGCCAGCAAGGTGCTGGGGCTTACCAGGATAATGCCTTTGTCGTAGGCGTCGCGAAACAATGTGTGGTCGTTTTCCAGAGCCACCATAAAGGCCGCTTCAATGGGCACAAAAATCAGCACAAAATCCAGAGTGCGAATGGCGTCCAGCTGCTCGTAGCCCTTGCGCGACAAGCCGGTGATATGGGTGCGCAGGGAGTTGATATGGGCTTTCAAGTGCTGCTGGCGCGTGTTGTCGTCACCGGCGCTGCAATAGCGTTCATAGTCGGTGAGCGACACCTTGGAATCAATCACAATGTCGCGTTCGTCCGGCAGGCGCACAATCACATCGGGCATTTTGCGTTTGCCGTCTGCATCGGTAAAGGATTCCTGAGTCTGGTATTCACGCCCCTGACGCAAGCCGGACTCCTCCAACAACCGCTCCAGCACCACCTCGCCCCAGTTGCCCTGCACTTTGCTGTCGCCCTTAAGGGCGTTGGTGAGATTTTCTGCGCCCTGACTGATCTGCTGGGCCTGCTTCTGCAGCTCGCTGATTTGCCCCACCAGGCGGTTGCGCTCGGCACTCTCCTTGTCGTACACATCCTCCACTTTCTTGCGAAAACTTTTCAGCTCCTCGCGCACCGGTGCCAGTGTCGTATCCAGCGCCTGCTTGCTGTCCCGGGAAAACTTCGCCTGTTTTGCATCAAAGATTTTATTGGCGAGGTTTTCAAACTCCCGACCCATGTTCTCCCGCGCGTCTCTGAGTTCCTCCAGGCGTTCTTCGTAGCGAGTGGTATTTGCCTGCAAACGCTCCTGAAGCGCAGCAATTTCCACCGCCGCCATCTGCTCCGCCTGGCCAGCCTTGTGCCGGGCTGTTAAATAACCCACCAGAACACCCACGGTCAGCCCCAGCAGGGATATAATCAGCCAATCAATTTCTATGGATTCCATCATGTGGGCATTCTACCAGTCTCACCAAGGCAACGGATACCGATGAGCACACCCAAAATTCTGGTATTCGACTCCGGTGTCGGCGGGCTCAGCATTCTCGCCGAACTGCGCCGTACCCTGCCCCAGTGTCAGCTGGTATTCGCCTGCGACAACGCCGCCTTTCCCTACGGCACCAAAGACGAACAAACCCTCAGCGAACGGGTAGACCGGGTGCTCCAGGTCCTGATTCAACGAGTTGACCCGGATATTGTGGTGGTGGCCTGCAACAGCGCCAGTACATTGGTACTGCCGCGTATTCGCTCACACTTCAAAAAGCCCGTGGTGGGCGTGGTACCCGCCATCAAACCGGCAGCGGAACTGAGCCAGAGCAAATGCATCGGCCTGCTGGCCACACCGGGCACGGTAAAACGCCCGTACACTCAACAGCTCATTGACGACTTTGCCAGCCACTGCCAAGTCATTTCTGTGGGGTCATCAGAACTGGTGACATTGGCCGAAGAAAAATTGCGAGGTACAGCCATCTCCGCACCGCCACTGCAGGAAATACTGAAACCGTTTTTAAGCGCACCGAAACTGGATACCGTGGTCCTGGCCTGCACCCATTTCCCCCTGTTGCGAGAAGAATTAAGTGCGGCAGCAGGCAAATCAATACACTGGATAGACTCTGGCGAAGCCATAGCAAGGCGAGTGTGCTCCCTGCTGCCGGAGTTACATAAAAATCTGCCCCAACAACCGGAGAGTCTGGCACTGTTTACTGCTCCACAACCGCAGGAATTAGTTGCAGGTTTGCGCCAATTTGGTTGCGTAAACTCTACCGTGCTTGAAATTAAACCGTCTTGATGGGGTACTCCGTAATCCCAAAACCCACCTCCACCGGCACATGGGCCACGCCTTTGCCATCGCGAAACGACAACTCCGGTTTCACCGCCTCTACCACCCGCCCGGCGGCATCTGCCAACACATCCGTCACCGTATCAAACTCCATCAAACGGCGGGCATTCATCATGGTTGGGAACATCACCAACAGCTCGCCGCTGTCCGCCCCGGCCACCAGATCGGCGGGATAAAACCAGCGCAACTCCACCAACTCACCGCCATCCGCCTGAGGTATTTGCTCCGCTGGCATGCGCACCGCAAAAAACCGCGTATCAAAACGCATGGCCATCTGATCCGGGGCAACCCAGCGAGAGAAATACACCAGAGAATCCACTGGCGTAACCTCTATCGCCACCTCCTCCTGGGTTTCACGCACCGCATTCAAACGGAATGACAACAATTCGTCACCACCTGCCTGCTGGCGATCACAGTCCTCCAACGCTCCGCCGGGAAACACCCAAAAATCCCCAGCCATACGCAGCCTGGGATTGCGGCGCGCCATAAGCACCTGCATGCCGTTATCCGTATCCCGCAACAAAATCAGGCTGGCGGATGGGACGGCGGGTACGGGTTCACAATCGCTCAACCCAAAACCTCCGGAAGAATTTATTGAGCAGTGGTGGTGGGTACCTTTTGAAACCGTACGCCGCAGGGAAGCGGCGTCCGAGCGTACATGGACGTATTTACCGTGTGTTTCAAAAGGTACCCATCACCGCTGCGGGATCGCGGCAAACAGCTTTGCTCGCATTCATACATGTGCCATCATTCCCCATCCCACAAGGACTGTAAACACACCATGCTCACCCCTCTGTTCGACATCAACCCGCTGTTGCCCGACATCGAATCCGGGGCGCTTATTCTTACCCCCAACAATCGCATCGCCAGCAAAATGCTCGACGCCTGGGGGCAACACCAGCAACAACAGGGGAAAACCGCATGGCGCGCACCCACTATTTGCGCCATCGAAAACTGGGTGAGCGAACAATGGCAACAACTACTGGCTGCCGGACAAGCCGACAAACTGGTGCTCTCCAAACCCCAGGAACTGCTGCTGTGGCAACAAGTCATCGACGCAGACAGTGAAAAACCGCCTCTGCTCAATGCCACCGGCCTGGCCAACAGCGCCCGCGATGCCCAGCACAACCTGCAACTGTGGTGCATCGACGATGCCGAACTGGAAAAGTACCCGGAGCCCGGTATCAAACTGCTACAGCGCTGGCGTCACAGCCTGCAACAGCATTTACAGTCACTCAATGCCATCACCGCCAATCAGCGCCTGCCCCATTTACAAACAGCTTACGCCAATGGCCTGCTGCAACCCTGCCAGCGCATCTTGTTGGTGGACTTTCAAACCCTGGCCCCCTTGCACCTGCAATTACTGCAAACTGCCAGCAGCGAAGTGCAGCACTTTCAATGGCCCGACAAAACGCCAGACAAACATCAACAAACACAATTCAGCGACCCCCAACAGGAACTGCAACAGGCCGCTATTTGGGCTCAGGAAAAACTCACCACAGCCCCCCACAGTCGGGTCGGCATTATCATTCCCGACCTGCCCAGCCGCCGCCAACAGGTAGAGCGAGTATTTCGCCAGCAGTTTGAAGCGGACTACAGCCACCCTGAAGTCCCCCGTTACACCGCACCGTTCAACATCTCCACCGCCACCCCACTGGGCAGCACACCGTTGGTGGCAGCGGCATTACAACTGCTCAAACTCAACCTGCCCAGCCAGCCCCTGGCGGACTACTGTCGGGTACTCAACTCGCCGTTCTGGGGCGACTGGCAAAAGGAGCTGGCATCGCGCGCCCAGGCGGAAAAGCAACTGCGAGAATTGGCCAAAGCACAGCTCAGCGGTGTGGAATTTCGTGAACTGTGGAATCAGGCAGCAAATTGTTCGACGTTCGACGTTCGACGTTTGACGCCGGCAAGCTCGGCAGAGAACTCCGGCGCCGGCACCTCGTCCAACGTCAAACATCAAACGTCAAACCCCCTGAGCCACTTTGAAACCCTGCGCCGGGAAGCCCCCAAACGCGGCAAACACAATCACTGGTGTACCCTGTTCGGCGCCCAGCTGAAAAGTCTCGGCTGGCCCGGCAATCGCCCTCTGGACAGCGTTGAATTTCAACAACTGGAACACTGGCAACAACTGCTGGATCAGTTTGACGAACTGCAACTGGTCTCCCCGGACATCGACCTGCGTCAAGCCCTGAAGCAACTGGAACAGCTGGCCCAAAGAACCCCCTTCCAGGCCCAAACCGAAGACTCGCCGCTGCAAATTCTCGGCCTGCTGGAAGGCGCCGGCCTGCGCTTTGACCACCTGTGGATGATGGCCATGGACGACCGCCAGTGGCCACCACCACCAGAGCCCAACCCACTGCTGCCCATTGACCTGCAACGCCGGCACAACATGCCCAGGGCCAGCGCTGAACGGGAACTGCAACTGGCGCAACAACTGCTGACCACCTACCAGAGCCGCACAGACGAGCTGCTGTTCAGCCACAGTCAATTCGACGGCGATGTCACCCTGGCAGCAAGCGGCCTGATCGCCCACATCCCGGCCACAGCATTCACCCCGCAGGAAGCTGCGCCGCCAGAAAGCCAAGTTGAATTGGTCGCCCTGGAAAACCCGTCACCGCTCAATACCGCCAACACATCCGTACGCGGAGGCAGCGGCCTGTTAAAAGACCAGGCAGTGTGCCCGTTTAACGCCTTTGCCCGCTGGCGGCTGGGCGCCCTGGAAGCGATGGAACCCACAACGGGGCTATCCCCCGCAGAGCGCGGCACCATTCTTCACGACCTGCTGGACAGTATCTGGCAACAACTGCAAAGCCAAAGCGTACTGCTGACCATGGGCAACGAGCAGATCGAAGCACTGATTCAACACCACTGCCAACCCATTCTGCGCCGCTGGCAACAACGCAAACCGGAACTGGGACCGCGCTACTGGCAACTGGAACAAGAGCGTCTGACCGGGCTGCTGCAAAAATGGCTGGACATGGAAAAACAGCGCCCGGAATTTACCGTAATTGCCAGAGAAGCCGACATCGAACAATCCTTTGCCGGCCTGACACTGAAATTGCGCATCGACAGAATCGACCGCAGCGCCAGCGGCGAAACCCTGCTGATGGATTACAAAACCGGCAACGCCACCGTCAACGGCTGGCTGGATGAACGCCCCAACGAACCGCAACTGCCTCTCTACGCCCTGCTGCAGGATCAGGCGCCCAGCGCCATCAGCTTTGCCATCATCAATGCCGACAAACAAGTAATGGTGGGGCTCACCGACAATCCGGCGTTAATTCCAAACTACAAACCTCCGCACCAACCGCTGCCGGAAAGCTGGCAGGAACTGCTGCAACAATGGCGCGATTCCCTCACTGAACTGGCCACCAGCTACAAGCAAGGAGACGCGGAAATCACCCCCTACCACTCCCAGGCATTTTATTACCAGAGCGAACTGCTGCCCCTGAACCGCTGGCCGGAGCAAACAGAAATTACACGCAAATTGGAAAACCAGAAGGTGCCAGCATGAGCAACGGAGCAGAACCGGTATTGCCTTCTGTGACACGCCGTCAACCCTTCCCTGGGGGCTCGTGGCCAGCATCCTTGCTGGCCGCGGTCACAGAAGGCAATACCGGTTCTACTCCTTCAGAGCTCTGCCCAGACATCAAAGGTGTGTTCGGGGTGGCATTTCAAAACCGTCAGCAGCATGGATGCTGCTGTCGAGCTTACATGGATGTACTTGCAGCGTGTTTTGAAATGCCACCCCGAAAACACCAAACCACGATACACAAGCACTAAAAAACATGACCGCCCAACCCGCCGACTACCAACAGCGCCAGCAAGCCCTGGACCCCAGCCGCTCCTTTGCCGTAGCCGCCCCCGCCGGTTCCGGCAAAACCGGCCTGCTTACCCAGCGGGTGCTCACCTTGCTGGCCACCTGCCAGAACCCGGAAGAAGTGCTCGCCATCACCTTTACCCGCAAGGCCGCCGCCGAAATGCGCCACCGTATTGTGGAAGCACTGCAACTGGCACAATCCTCCAGCGCGCCAGACGACGATCATCAACGGCAAACCTGGCAACTGGCCCGCAAGGTGTTGGCAAAAGATGCCGAGCACAACTGGCAGCTGCTCACCGCCACCAGTCGCCTGCGCATCCAGACCATCGACGGTCTATGCCGCAACCTGGCGCGGCAACTGGTGCTGGAAAACGGCCTCGGTGAACTGCCACAACCGGCAGATAACCCCCAGGAACTGTATCGGGAAGCGGTGCAGGAATTGTTTAAAGAGTTGGACAGTTCGACGCTGGACGTTGGACGTTGGACGAAAGACAGCTCGGCAGAGGATTCAAGCGCCGGCACCTCGTCAAACGTCGAACACCCAACGTCCAACGCCATAGCCACCCTCCTGCGCCACCTGGACAACAACATGCCACGGTTGGAAGGGCTGCTGATCAACCTGCTGGCCAAACGGGAGCAATGGCTCAGCCACATCCTGTCGATTCGCGATGCCCGCCCGTATCTGGAACAACAACTGCAACAAACCATTACAGACAATCTGCAACAAGCCCGCCAACAACTACAGCCCTGGGCAAGCGAACTGGCGCTGCTGCTGGACTACGCCGCCAGCAACCTGGCCAACAGCAACCCGGATCACCCCCTGTGCCAACTGCAAAACAGCCGCGAGCTACCAGAACCGACAGCGGACAATGGCTATATCTGGCAGGTAATGCTGAATTTACTGCTGATTAAAAGTGGCGACTGGCGAAAAACCATCAATGTGCGCGACGGCTTTCCGGCGGGCCGGGGCCAAGCCAAAGAGCGCAAAGACCAGCTATTGACCCTTGTTGGCGAATTAAAAAAACAGGACGGCCTGCACGACATTCTGCTGGACATTCGCACCCTGCCCTACCCGCAATATCCGCACAAACAATGGCAGGCATTACAGGCACTCACCGAACTGCTGCCTCAATTGAGCGCCCGCCTGAGCCTGGTATTTTTGCGCAACAACGCCTGCGACTTTACCGAAGTCACCCTGGCAGCGCTGCGTGCCCTGGGCACGGAAGACAACCCCACCGACACCGCCCTGCGCCTGGACTACCGCATTCGTCATATTCTGGTGGACGAATTTCAAGACACTTCCAGCAGCCAGATGCAACTGCTGCGCCGCCTTACCGCTGGCTGGCAGCCCGACAGTGAAGATGGCCGCAGCCTGTTCATTGTCGGCGATGGCATGCAATCCCTGTACGGATTCCGCAGCGCCAACGTGGGGTTGTTCCTGGAAGCCCGCCGCCACCCGGTTGGCGATATACAACTGCAACCGCTGGATTTGCAGGTCAATTTCCGTTCGCAAAACAACCTGGTGGAATGGGTCAACCAACTGTTTCGCCGCGCCTTTCCCCAAAAAGACGATATCGCCCGCGGCGCGGTGCGCTACAACGATGCGGTGGCCTTTAAACAGGCGCTGCCCGGAGACGCAGTCACCATCGACGCCATTGTCGACGCCGACAACCGCCAGCGGGAAGCGCAATTGGTGGTAGAAAAAATTCACAGCGCCCAGGCCGATGATCCGCAGGGCTCCATCGCCGTACTGGTGCGCGGCCGCAGCCATTTGCAAGACATACTGCCCGCGCTCTACCAGGCGGGACTGAGCTGGCAGGCCATCGACATCGAACCGCTGGCCACCAAAATGGCCGTTATTGATGTACACAGCCTCACCAGGGCATTGCTGTCACCGGCAGACCGCATTGCCTGGCTTGCCATTCTGCGAGCGCCCTGGTGCGGCCTGCAACTGGCGGATATTGAGTGTCTGGCCACGGAACACTGTGGTGCCAATCCCAGGGCAGAGGGGGAACAGCATCCGCTGCTGCTGGGCCAACTGATGCACTGGCAAAATCTGCAAGGGCTCTCTGAAGAAGGCCGCACCATACTCAATCGCACAGTGCCGCCATTGCTGACGGGCTTGCAACAACGGGGCCGCAAACCCCTGCGCAGCTGGGTAGAGGGCATCTGGCTGGCCCTTGGCGGAGCTGCCGCGCTGCTGGACACTGGCGACTTGCAACACGTACGCCGCTATTTCGACCTGCTGGAAGCGCACAGCGGCGAAGGCGAGGTACAAGACTGGCAGGCTTTTACCCAGGCAGTAGACAATCTGTACGCCGCACCACCGGCCAACAGCAGTGCGCAACTGCAACTGATGACCATACACAAATCCAAAGGGCTGGAATTCGACACCGTGATTATTCCCGGCCTGGACAAAGCCCCCCCTGCCAACAACACCGAAATACTGCTGTGGCGAGAACGCATCGACCGCCACGGCCAGCCGCAACTGCTACTGGGGCCATTGCAGGCCAGCGGCGACTCCGACGATCACCTGTTCGAGCATTTAAAACAGGAAGCCAAACTGAAAACCCGCCTGGAAAACGCTCGGGTAATCTACGTGGGTGCCACCCGCGCCATTAAACGCTTGCACCTGCTGTTCCACCTGACAAGCAACCCCAAAGAGGGCTACAAAACACCGCCCATCAATAGCCTGCTGGCACCGCTCTGGCCTACGCTGGAGCCGGACCTGGAGCAATGTGCACGTCTGCACCAGGTCGAGCAGATCGAAGCAGAATCCCCCACCCCCAGCCTTACCCACTTCGGCCGCTTGCCCTCCGGCTGGCAACCGCCACCTGTTTGCAACGGTTCACTGCTGGCGGATTACCGGGGCCGCGCCGAAGGCTATGAGCTCGCCTCTGAACAACCGGAATCCAGCGCCCGACACATAGGCACCGTGCTACACCGCACCCTGCAACAAGTAGCCACAGAAGGCACCGCCCAATGGAGCCAGGCACGCATTGATCAGCAACAGCGTTATTGGCAAGTACAACTGCAACAGCTGGGAGCCCCCCCGGATACCCTGCCCGCCGCCATCAACCAATTGGCTACCGCCCTCACCAACAGCCTGAACGACAACCGCGGCCTGTGGATACTGGACAACCGACATCAAGACAGCCAATGCGAACTGGCCCTGGGCTACAGCAACAGTCACAACCACCGCCAGGCAGTGATAGACCGCACCTTTATCGCCGATGGCCAGCGCTGGATTGTGGACTACAAAAGCGCGCAACCGGCTGCCGGACAAAGCCTGGAAGAATTTGGCCAACAACAAACCAGGCACTACCACCAACAACTGCAACATTACGGAGAACTGTTTGCGGCCATGGAAGACCTGCCGGTGCGCCTGGCGCTTTACTTCCCCCTGGTGCCCTGTTGGGTGGAGCTGCCGTTTGGACAAACCCTGTCATCCTGAGCGCAACGAAGGACATCGCACTCCGATCAAACAAAGAGATCCTTCGCTGCGCGAAGGATGACAGCAACGAACCAAGAGACACGCTTAAAGCATATTCCATCAATTTTCAGTATCATAAATTTTAGCTATTTCCATGCACGGCAAGCTCTGCCTAGTATTGCCGGTTTGCGCCAAACACCCACGGACTTGTAACCATGTCACCACAGCTGTTAGACAACCTGCGGATTGCCTCCCAGGAAACCCTGATTACCCCGCGCCAACTGAAAGAACAACTGCCCCTCAGCGATACCGCTGCCGAGGTCGTAAGCAAAGGCCGTCAGGACATTCAGAATATTCTCGACCGCAAAGATCACCGCCTGATGGTGGTGGTTGGGCCCTGTTCTATTCACGATGTGGACGCCGCCATGGAATACGCCCGGCGCCTGAAAGAGCTGGCCGCCAAAGTCGATGACACCCTGCTGCTGGTGATGCGCGTGTACTTTGAAAAACCCCGCACCACCGTGGGCTGGAAGGGGCTGATCAACGACCCTTACCTGGACGACTCCTTCAAGATTCAGGATGGCCTGGGCATCGGTCGCAAACTGCTGATGGATGTTTCAGAGCTGGGCCTGCCTACCTCCACCGAAGCGCTGGACCCCATCTCCCCCCAGTACATGCAGGACTTGATCAGCTGGTCTGCCATTGGCGCCCGCACCACCGAGTCACAAACTCACCGGGAAATGGCCAGCGGCCTATCTTCCGCAGTGGGCTTTAAAAACGGCACCGACGGTGGCCTGGAAATTGCCATCCACGCCATTCAATCGTCATCCAAGCCACACCGCTTTTTGGGCATTAACGGTCAGGGGCAAGTGGCCATAATCGAAACCGCCGGCAACCCCTACGGCCACGTGGTATTGCGCGGCGGCAACGGCAAGCCCAACTACGATTCAGTGAGCGTCTCCATGTGCGAGCGCGAGCTGCAACAGGCGGGTGTTATTCCCAACATCATGGTGGATTGCAGCCACGCCAACTCCAACAAAAACCACGAACTGCAACCCCTGGTGATCGACAACGTCGCCAACCAGATTGCCGAAGGCAACCACTCCATTATCGGCATTATGGTGGAAAGCCACCTCCACGCTGGCAACCAAAAAGCCGGCCCGGACATGGCCTACGGCGTTTCCATTACCGACAAATGCATCAGCTGGGAAACCACAGAAAAATCGCTGATGGATATGCGGGACAAAATTAAAGACGCGTTGGTGCACCGCCAAGTATCATAGGCCCATGCCTACCCTGCCACCCAATTCCAGTGCGCTGATTCGCCGCAACCTCAAACGCCTGAACCTGATTCGCTGTATCGCCATCGGCGGTCAGTTTCTGGCGCTGTACTATTTTTGGGCGCTGTCGGACATTGGGCTGCCCGGCAATATCCTCACCATTATCCTGCTAATTTACAGCACAGTGCTGGCCGCCAGCATTTGGCGAAGCCACTGGCGGGCAGCACTGACAGAAGCGGAGTTTTTCGCTCACTTGCTGGCGGACATGGTGTTTTTCTCCGCCCTGCTCTACTTCAGCGGCGGTGCCAGTAACCCGTTTGTGTCTTACTACCTGGTGCCCATTTGCATCGCCGCAGCAACCCTGCCGCGCAGTTACAGCTGGCTGATTGCGGTGCTGTCGCTGCTGGCCTACGGCGCGTTGTTTTACTACCACCACCCGGTGATGGCACTGGCTCCCGACCACCATCACCACGGCGGTGGCGATGATGCCAACCTCCACCTTATTGGCATGTGGGCAAACTTTGCCGTCAGCGCCGCATTGATCACCTTTTTTATTTCCAGCATGGCCGCTGATCTGCGCCGCCAGGAAGCCGCCGCCAACCGGCTGCGGGAAGATGAGTTGAGAAACGATCAAGTCTTGGCCGTAGCTACACTGGCGGCGGGCACCGCTCACGAACTGGGCACACCACTGAATACCATGCAGCTGTTGCTGGACGATATGGCCGAGGCCCAACATCAGGACAACGACGACCTCCGTGTACTGCAAGAGCAGGTAAAACAGTGCCGAACCACCCTGCAACATCTGGTGAGCACCGCCGACATCAACAGCGACCAACAGCAACCGGGGCGCGACTTGCGTCAATATTTGCAAGAGCTGTTTACCCGCTGGCAGGTGATGCGCCCGGATGCCAAAGCGGATATTGCCTGGCGGGACGACTGCCCGGCGGTGGATGTGCACTTCCGGCCCACAGTGGCACAATCCATTCACAACATTCTCAACAACGCCGCTGATGCCAGCTCGAACATTGACATTGCCGTGCAGTGGGATCATCACCAATTGCAGTTGATGGTGCGCGATTTTGGCGCTGGCCTTACTCCGCAGCAACGTGAGCAGATGGGCCAGCCGTTCACCAGCTCCAAAGCCGGCGGCATGGGCCTGGGGTTATTTCTCACCCACACTACCCTGAATCGAATCGGCGGCCAGGTACTGATGGATAACGCCGATGGCGGCGGCACTTTAACGCAGGTTCTGTTGCCACTGGCAGAGGTACCAGCACAGTGACCGGCGACAAGCGCAAATGGCTGCTGGTGGATGATGACGTCACCTTCGCAGCCACTCTGTGTCGCTCCCTGCAACGGCGCGATGAACTGGTTTTGGTAGCCAACACAGAGCAACAAGCACTGGCTCTGGCTGAACAAGAGCAGCCCTCCCATGCCGTGCTCGACTTAAAACTGGCAGAGACATCCGGCCTGCACCTGCTGCAGGAACTCAAACAGCGGCTGCCCAATTGCCAGATAGTCATTCTTACCGGTTACTCCAGTGTCGCCACCGCCGTAGAAGCCATCAAACTGGGCGCCCTTAACTACCTGTGCAAACCCGCCACCCTGACGGAAATACTGTCTGCCTTCCACGGGGAAGATGGCGATCCGGACACAGCCATCGCCGATACTCCACCGTCCATGGATCGCCTGGAATGGGAGCACATCCAGCGGGTGCTGGCAGAAAATCACAACAATATTTCCGCCAGTGCGCGGCAGCTGGGGATGCACCGGCGCACATTACAGCGCAAATTGCACAAAAGGCCGGTTAAAAAGTAACGGAGCTGTTTCCATGACGCCACAACAAACACCCTCTCCGGAAAAAACCATGGGTCGCGGCATGATGATCGCCGGGTGGCTTATTGTCCTGGCCCTACTCACCTGGGTATTTGGCGATTGGGAAGAAAGCCGCTACAACCCCAACCGGGACGTCACCAGCTCGACCACCGGCGGCCAGGTGGAAGTCACTCTCAAGCGCAATCGCTGGGGGCACTATGTGGCCAATGGCACTATTAACGGGAAAGTGGTGACATACCTGCTGGACACCGGCGCAACGGATGTGTCCATTCCCGGCCACCTGGAAACCAAACTGAACCTGCGCCGAGGCCGCAGCCACAACGCTTCCACCGCCAACGGCACCATTCAGGTTTACAGCACCACGGTAGACAAATTCACTCTTGGAAAAATCGAAATGCGCAACGTGCGCGCCAGCATTAACCCCCACATGAGAGAGAACGAAATTCTGCTCGGGATGAGTGTGTTGCAACACCTGGAATTGGTGCAGAGGGGAGATACGTTGACGATTCGGCAATAGGTTAATTCTTGCCAGAGGGCATAAATACGGCATTGCTTTCTGAGACACGCCGTGAACCCGTCCATGGGGGCTCGTCGCCAGCATCCCTGCTGGCCACGGTCACAGAAAGCAATACCGTATTCATGCCTTTGACGTTTGGGAGTGATGACAACAGAGTCATTGCGAATATTGGCTGCTATCTCGTAGGCCATGGGTGGGGTTAGTACTTGCTGAGACCGTATGCGACATGGATGTCGCATCCGAGCCCCCATGGATGGGTTCACGGCGTGTCGCAGCAAGTACTAACCCCACCCACGGCCGAATTCCGAGAAGACCGCGAGGTAACTATCAACTCACGCGTCAAACCACCGTGGAATCAAGAACGTATGCCATGCGCCGCACTGGAGCCACGGATTCAGGTTTTATTAAACCGGCAACCTTATAGGTTGCGTTTAATAATGCGGCACAAGGATGTGCCGCCGCTGGCGAAGCCAGCGCAAGCTCAATAAAATCAAGCACTTCCGCGCAAGTGCGTTAGGTTTTATTGAGCGCGCAATACAAAAGGCAGGACGCCTTTTGTACTGCCGGGTTAATAGTTAAGAACTTTATAACCCCGACCACGCAAACAAGTGCGCACCACCCGGCGCTTTTCCCACTCTGCTGAGCGCGCGCCTCTGACACCGGACAACACCGCACCGGTGCCAGCACCTCGGGCAGCGCCGGTACTGCCGTCAAAAATACCGCCCAGTACACCACCGACTACCGCGCCCTCTGCCGCGCGGCCAGCCACTCGCTCGCCCTTGTTAATAAAACCGGCGTATCCCTCACAGTCCGCCAGGTCACCGTGGAAGGCGGCCATATCCACACCTTTTTCATCAATAATCACCCCACTGTGGCCATAGCCACGGTAGGTATTGGCACAAGCCGCCAGTAACAGGCAGCAGGCCACAGAGACAACCAGCTTCATCACACCAACCTCAAAAAGACCATTTGCTGAAAAAACGGCGCAGCAGACCTGCCGTTGACAACAACCCGAATGGTTAACGCTGACGTTTATACAGTGTAGGCATCACTTCAGTATGCGCAGAGCAATCACCGCCAGGGCTATCGCGCAGAAATGATTCAATTGGTTAAAATGGCGCGAGCCCTTCAAGGAGCGGAGCAGGGCCAAACCCTTTCTGCACGCTGACAGAACTGAGGACACCTATGGACGATCACGCATTGATGCAAGAATGGCAGCAAGGTGATGTAACTGCTTTCGAGCGCCTCTACCGCCGCCACAAAGATGCTCTGCTGCGCTTTCTGTGGCGCCAGGTTGGACATTCTGCGGCAGAAGAACTTTTCCAGGACATATGGATGAAGGTAATCCGGGCGCGGTTACGCTACCGCCCTACCGCCAGTTTTAAAACCTGGCTGTACACCATTGCCCGCAACCGGCTGCTGGACCACTACCGCAGCCAACAGCGTCAGCCGGTGATGGAATGGGACCAAGAACAACCGTTGTGTGCCGCATCTGATCCCCAGGGTGAGTCCGCCAATCATCAACAAATGCAGCGTTTGCTGGCGCTGTTAAAAACCCTACCCACAGAACAACGAGAGGTTTTTCTGTTAAAAGAGGAAGCGGGTTTTACGGTGCCGGAGATTGCCCGGCTGATCGACTGTAGCCTGGAAGCGGCCAAAAGCCGCCTGCGTTACGCCATCAAAAAATTGCAACAGGGTATGGAGGCAACCTGCGATGCCTGAACACGAACAGAAACACCACAAAGCCATTTCCGAGCTCTACCAACAGAGCCAAGAGGAAACCATGATCACCCGCGACCTGGACGACAAAATCCTGACCGCCGCCAAAGCAGACCTGACAACGGTCCCCAAAAAAGCCGTCAATGTCGTTCGCTATTCTGGCTCGCGCCGTTGGAGCACACCGGTAGCAGCAGCGGCCTGCCTGCTGCTGGCCACCTCTGTAGGCTTTAACGTGGTGCTCTATCAACAGGCGCAACCGTCCGTTGAACCACAAACCGCCAGATATGCAGATTTGGCAGTTGTGGCACCCTCTCCCGCGTCCACCAGCACACCGAAAACCGCTCAAGCCCGCAAAAAAGAAGCCCTCGAATCCCGGCAAATAGCCGCGGAATTACGCGAGCAGCGTTTCTCCACAGGGGAGTCAGATCTGAGTTTCGAAACTGCCGATGCAGAGGAAAAAGTGGTTGTTACCGGCAACCAACTATCGGTAGACCCGCAACAGGAACAACGCATCGAAGCCATTATTACACTGCTGGAAAACGGCGAGCTAAAACAGGCGGAGCAAGCGTTGGCGATGTTATTGAGTACTCATCAGCGACAGGAATAGTCTCGTCATCGAGCGAAGCGCGGCGACTCAACGGCTTTGCTTGTAAATCAGTGACATAAAAGACACTGGGTTGCCGCGCTGCGCTCGCAATGACAGTTTGGGTGGTTACCCCCGACAGCAGTGCGCGCAGGCGGGGATGACGACAATAGGAAAGCAATCACCGCCCTCCCATAATCCCCCGCACCGCCGCAGGAATATCAGCCGGCAACACAACGGTTTTGGAATTTTCCGACAGCGCCATATCCTGGATGGCGTCTACGTATTTGTCACCCAGCAGGTACATCACCGGCAGCTCTTTGTCCTGCACGGCCAAGGCCACTCGCTCCACCGCTTCCTTGGTGGCTTCTGCCAGTACCACTTTGGCCTTGGCGTCGCGGCGGGAGGCTTCCAGGCGGCCATCCGCTTCCAAAATGGCGGCTTCTTTTTCACCATCCGCACGGGTCACCGTGGCACGGCGTTCGCGCTCGGCGGCGGCCTGCTCTTCCATCGCCTTCTGCATGGTGGGCGACGGGTTGATGTCTTGAATCTCCACGGTTTTCAGGGTGATACCCCAATCGGCAATATCGTCGGAAATGGCGCCTTTCAACTTCGCCTTGATCTGATCCCGGGAAGACAGGGCATCGTCCAGGTCCATCTCACCGATAATGGAGCGCAGCGAGGTTTGCACCAGGGTTTGAATGGCAATCTCGTAATTCTCAATGCCGTATACCGCTTTTTCCGGGGTCACAATATTGATGTAAGCCACTGCGTTGGCAATGATCACCGCGTTATCGCGGGTAATCACTTCCTGGGAGGGAATATCCAGAACGATGTCTTTGGTGGTTACCTTATAAGCCACCGCATCAAAAAACGGTACGATAAAATTCAAGCCCGGCGGCAGGGTTTTGTGATATTTGCCCAATCGCTGCACGACATATTTCATGCCCTGGGGAACGGTTTTTACGCCACTGGTAAGAACAATAAACGCAAAGACAACGGCAATACCGAGAGTAATAATTGAATCCATATTTTCTATCTCCTGAAGTTATTGAATAGACCTGTCATTGCCAGCGCAGCCAGGCAATGAGTGCAAATATTTATTGTTTTTTATTAACAATCAGAGTATTGCCGGAAATTTTCGCAATGGTCACCCGGTCGCCTACTTCTACATCCTGCTGACAAATAAACTCCCACTCGTCGTTTCCCAATAACGGAGTGGCAAAGCGTACCTGGCCGCGATTGCCTTCTACTGGAGCACGAATCACATGGCCGGTTTCGCCAATGGCGGCCTCGCCACTGATGCCAGCGGTGGTGCGGTCCGCCATGCGGGGTTTGAAGTATTTAAACCAGAACACAGTAAAGGCGCAGGACGCCACCAACCAGATCAACAGCTCTGTGGCGAACCCCATTTCCGGGGCCACCGCCTTGATCAGACCCACCACGATGGCTCCGAGGCCAAACCAGAGGATAGTAAAGCTCGGCAAAAAAATCTCTGCGGCCACCAGTACAACGCCGAAGATCAACCAGTGCCAGTAGGCGAGATCCAATTCCATAATGCGCTCCTTATTTGATAATGCCTTTTATACCACGGGGTTTTTTGCTGCTTTTGCCCGCCTGCTTGACGATAAAAATAATCAGCGGCAGCGTCAGGGCAGCGCCAAATACAATCAACAGTAACGGCAGGCTACCCGGCATTTGAGTCAGTTTCATGTACAGGCCGGCACCGATCAGCACCACCCCCAGCAAATCCAGCAACAGCAGCTTGCCGGGAATAGTCAGTTTTATTTTACGGCTCATATCATTGCTGCCCCACAAACTCGCAAAACGTGAATTGGGTATTGCTTGATGTGACCGTGGCCAGCATGAATGCTGGCGACGAGCCTACAGGGAAGTATTCACGGCGCGTCACAGCAAGCAATACCCAATTTATCTCGGCTGATAATTTAAGTTCCCAAGGCTTTATGTTTCCTACGCTTCAAACATCTATATCAACTCTTTTGCCATCATCAACGCGTCCTCACTGCCTTGATCCGTTCGGTAATAATCCCGGCGCTCGCCAATCTGGTTAAAGCCGCTATCCAGGTAAAGATGGATAGCCGCAAAGTTACTGGCGCGTACTTCCAGAAATACCATACGAGCTTTTTGGGCCGCTTGCAGCAAACAGTGATCGAGTAGCTGGCGACCCAGACCCTTACTTTGATATTTGGGCGCAACCGCTATATTCAAGACTTCCGCTTCACCCACCACCAGAGAATACAAATAATAGCCTGCTACCCGACCACTGGATTCCAGCACCCAGCAGTGATGGCAAGATTCTAAACTTTGTTGGAATTGATTGCGGCTCCAGGGGTGTGGCGACACCTGCGTTTCAATGGCAGATACCGCGTCAATATCCCCTGGCTCCATGGGGCGTATGGATGCATCACCCACTGTTTGAAGTCACAGGGCGCAGCAATTGCCATGTGGTGCGCTTATGGGCCGGGTCTGCCAACATGTCATCCAGACCGGGAGTAACCACCCATTGACACCGCTCCGACAACTGCCCCCTGCCAGTTTCCCTCTGACCTTCCGGCAACAGGTATTGGCTGGCACGCTGCCCCATCACCAAAACCAGACTGCAACCGCTCTGCTCAACCCGCCCACTCAACAGAGAAGCGAACATGGCGCGGGCATCTTCCAGGCCGCCGGGGGCATTGGCCACCACAGGCCATTGCACCAGCTCCGGTTCCGCGAGAGAAGAATCCAAACGGCCAATAGCGCGCAATATATTGGCGAGTAACTGGTGTTGGTTCTGGGGTGGGTTCTGGTCGTAATCCAGGGCACCAAACACCAGGGTGTCGCCCACCCGCCAGTGACACATGGCAAAGCGCAGAGGTTCTGCTTCCTCGCCCGCTGACCGTGCTTTTGCTGGCTGTGCGGGCGCGGGCGACTGGCTGGGCTGGGCTATTTTCAGGTCAATGAGTGGCTTTTTGGGTGATGGTTTGACATCCGCCACCGGGGTGGCCTTCACTGGCGATGGTGAGGGCTTTTGCGGGGCAAAAAACTCCCTGGGAACGTATTGCACAACCCCCAGGGTTTTCAGACAGTAATCCCGCTGTAACATCGCCACTCTCCGTTATACTGCGCCCACATGAGGGTTGGTGCGTTCCTCACGCCCCAGGGCATTAAGAGCATTGATGTAGGCCTTGGCGCTGGCCACCAGAATATCCAGATCGGCACCGGAACCATTCACCTTGCGATCCCCCTTGTTGAGAGAGACCTTAACTTCCGCCTGGGATTCGGTACCGGCAGTCACCGCATTCACGTTATACAGCTCCAGCTCGCAGCCACTTTTGGCCAGCCCTTCAATGGCTTTAAACACCGCATCCACCGGGCCGTTGCCCTCGCCTTTGAGGTTGTGCTCGGTGCCGTCTTCCTTGATCACCATATGAGCCACCGGGGTTTCCCCCATACGGGAATCCACATCCATGGTCACCAGTTTGAATACATGCCCATCGGTGTCGAGCGGGGTTTGTTCGTTGCGCATTTCCGACACCAGTTTGCGCAGGTCATCGTCGTAAATCTCCCGCTTTTTGTCCGCCATCAGTTTGAAGCGGGCGAAGGCGTCGTTGAGTTCTTCCTTGGTGTCAAAACCAATACCCAGTTCATCCAGGCGGGACGAAAACGCCGCCCGACCAGACAACTTGCCCAGCACCAGCTTGTTGGTGTTCCAACCCACGTCTTCGGCTTTCATAATTTCGTAGGTTTCCCGGTGCTTGAGAATGCCATCCTGGTGAATACCGGATTCGTGGGAAAACGCATTGGCACCGACAATGGCTTTGTTGGGCTGCACCGGAAAACCGGTGATGGACGACACCAGCTTGGACGCGGGCACGATGTTTTCCGTGCGAATGCCGGTTTGCACCGGGTACAAATCCTGGCGGGTGCGAATGGCCATAACGATCTCTTCCAGAGAGGCGTTACCGGCGCGCTCACCCAGGCCATTGATAGTGCACTCCACCTGGCGTGCACCGCGATGCACCGCCGCCAGTGAGTTGGCCACCGCCAGTCCCAGGTCGTTGTGGCAGTGCACCGAAAAAATCGCCTTGTCGGAATTGGGCACATTATCTATCAAACGGCCAATGGTATCGCCGTATTCTTCCGGTGTGCCGTAGCCCACAGTGTCGGGCACGTTGATGGTACCGGCACCGGCATCAATCACCGCCTCGACAATACGGCACATAAAATCAAACTCGGAACGGCTGGCGTCTTCCAGGGAAAACTCCACATCGTCGATCAGATTGCGGGCCATGGTCACCGCACTGACCGCCTGCTCCACCACCTGATCCGGCTCCATCTGCAACTTGTACTTCATGTGGATGGGCGAGGTGGCGATAAAGGTGTGAATGCGGCCGGAGTTGGCCACCTTCACTGCCTCGCCAGCGCGCTCAATATCCGCGCGCACCGCCCGCGACAGGCTGCACACGGTGCTGTCTTTTACCAACTCGGCAATGGAACGCACTGAATCGAAGTCGCCGGGGCTGGCAATGGCAAAACCCGCCTCGATCACATCGACACCCAGCTTCTCTAGTGTACGGGCAACCTGGAGCTTTTCCTCTTTTGTCATGGATGCACCGGGGCTTTGCTCGCCATCACGCAGGGTGGTATCAAAGATAACCAAACGATTCTTACTCATTACTGCCTCTCTAAACTCTATTTTGGGTTGCTGACTTTCAGGGAATGCTCCGGGAGGAGCGGGTAAAGCGGGTATTCGTGAGCCTTCTGCCTTAAGGCAGAAGGAGAATAAGCGGGGATAGCACAGCGCCAGCCAGGTTGGGAACCTGACCGAAGCGGTTACTGTGTTGAATAGAGGTAGTAGTCACTGTCATTCGCTGTGCTGGATACTGCCCTGAATTTGAGCAGTTTTTCAGTGCTAGTGCAAGCACATCATCCGGTTTGACGCCGCAGCCGCCGCACAATTTGTGCAACCGGCCCGGAAGCCGCATAAACCAGGCCCAGCAGCAACAGCATTTTGGGCGGGTCGATAGACACAACCACAAACACAAACACCGCCACCAGGATCATTACAAAAGGCACCCTGCCCCGCAGATCGAGTCCTTTAAAGCTGTGGTAGCGAACGTTCAGTACCATCAGAATACCTGCCACACCGGTAATCACCGCCGCCACCAACGCCAGCCCCACACCGATCTCGGTATCGTGCCCCGCCCACACCATGGCAGCCACCAATGCCGCCGCCGCCGGGCTCGCCAGGCCGATAAAGAAACGGCTGTCGACCGTCCCCACCTGGGTATTGAACCGCGCCAGCCGCAACGCCGCACAGGACACGTAGATAAACGCCACCGCCCAGCCCAGCTTGCCCAGTTCATTGAGCCCCCAACTGAACGACACCACCGCCGGCGCCACCCCAAAAGACACCATGTCTGACAGGCTGTCGTACTGAACCCCAAAGGCGCTCTGAGTGTTGGTCAGGCGCGCTACCCGGCCATCCAGACCGTCGAATACCATGGCCACAAAAATAGCGATAGCGGCCACTTCAAAGTGGCCATTCATGCCCGCCAGAATCGCGTAAAAACCACTGAACAAAGCACCGGTGGTCAACAGGTTGGGCAGCAGATAAATGCCACGGCGCCGCACCGGGCGGCCATCCACAGTCTCCTCCTCCTCGTGCTCCTGAATCGGCAGTGCCTGCTCCAGTTCCTGAGCCAGGCTTTCCTGTGGGGCATCGGTTGCATGCTGCGGGTCGTGACTATCGTTGGCGTGACTGTCGCTGGAATGATTCATAAGGTACTCTGCATCTCCAATTGGGCACATCATAGGCCAATATCGAGCAAAAACAACCAATTGCGATGAAACCATCTATAATCACAAAAGACAGTTTTATGACCTGTGCACAGTTTTCACCACCGATGACTGACGTACAATGGGCTCATTCTTCAAGGAGCAAAATAATGAAAATACTCTCCAGCGCATGGATTTTGGCTTTTAGCCTGTTGCTTTCCCCTGCTTTGCAGGCGAAAGAGGTCATTTACAAGTGGACCGACACTAATGGCGTGGTGCACTACTCGTCGCACCCTCCGGCGGGGCAAAAGGCGGAAAAGGTCAAAGTGGTTGGCCGCAAGGGAACCTCTGTGGATATATCCAAAAAGGCCGTCAATCAACCAGAGCCACAGCCAGAATCACAACAACAAGCCGTCGCACCCCCGGCAACGGTAGAAACACCCCCAAGCCGTAAAAACCCGGAACACTGCGAGCAGGCGAAAAAGAACCTGTGGAATCTGGAAAATTACCCGCGCCTGAGAATTGAAGACCCGGAAACCGGCGAGCGCCGCATGATGTCCGACGATGAACGCCAGCAGTATCTGGACGAAGCGAAGAAGCAAATTAGCGACTTCTGTGACGAATAAATGTATTACTGTCATCCTGAGCGCAGCGAAGGATCTCAATATTGCTGCTAGCACGAGGTCCTTCGCTGCGCTCAGGATGACTAAGTTCAGTTAATTTCTTTACAGCTGACTTTCCAGCTCCGGCAGGGCGGTAAACAAATCCGCCACCAGGCCGTAATCCGCCACCTGAAAGATCGGTGCTTCTTCGTCCTTGTTGATGGCGACAATCACTTTGCTGTCTTTCATCCCCGCCAGGTGCTGAATGGCACCGGAAATACCCACGGCGATATACAGCTCCGGTGCGACAATTTTGCCAGTCTGCCCCACCTGCATATCGTTGGGTACAAAGCCCGCATCCACAGCAGCGCGGGATGCACCTACCGCAGCGCCCAATTTGTCGGCAATGCGGTACAGCATGTCGAAGTTGTCGCCATTCTGCATGCCGCGACCACCGGAAACCACCACCTTGGCGGCGGTCAATTCCGGGCGGTCACTCTCCGCCACATCTTCGCGCACAAAGCTGGACAGACCGCTGTCGTGGCTGGCATCAACCGCTTCCACCGCTGCGCTGCCGCCGCTGGCATCCGCCGGGTCAAAAGCGGTGCCGCGTACCGTCAGCAGTTTTACCGCATCGCTGCTCTGCACCGTGGCGATAATATTGCCCGCGTAAATGGGGCGCTGGAAGGTATCCGCACTGTCTACGGCGCTGATGTCGGAAATGGCCTGCATATCCAACAGCGCGGCAGCGCGGGGCACCAGATTTTTACCGGTGGTGGTGGCCGCAGCCAACACATGACTGTAATCAGAGCCCTCCACCAGTTGCGCCACCAGTGGGGCTACATTTTCCGCCAGCTGGTGCTCGTAGGCGCTATTGTCTGCAACCCGCACCTTGGCCACAGAAGCCACCTGAGCG
Organism: Porticoccus sp. GXU_MW_L64; assembly: GCF_052983295.1. Lineage (NCBI taxonomy): Bacteria > Pseudomonadati > Pseudomonadota > Gammaproteobacteria > Cellvibrionales > Porticoccaceae > Porticoccus > Porticoccus sp. GXU_MW_L64. The sequence goes on from NZ_JBRKJK010000009.1 coordinate 59,018, forward strand.
GCCTGCTGAGCCACAGCATCACAACTGCTGCCAGCCACCAGAATTTCAATATCACCACCAATGGCCTGAGCCGCTGCCACTGCATTCAGAGTGGCGGGGTTCAGTGTGTTGTTATCGTGCTCGGCAATTACAAGTATGCTCATGTTCAGATCACCTTCGCCTCGTTTTTCAGTTTATCCAACAGCTCTGCCACATCTGCCACCTTCACACCGGCCTCTCGCTGGGCGGGGGGCGCCACTTTCAGCAGCTTGGTGCGAGGCGTAACATCCACCCCCAGATCGTCCGGGCTGGTGGTATCCATGGGCTTGCTCTTGGCTTTCATAATATTGGGCAACGACGCATAACGGGGCTCGTTAAGGCGCAAATCGGTGGTCACAATGGCGGGCAGATCGAGCTTCAGGGTTTGCAAACCGCCGTCTACTTCCCGGGTCACCTCCACAGCGCCATCAGCTACCACCACTTCACTGGCAAAGGTGCCTTGCGGATAACCGCTGAGGGCCGCCAGCATCTGGCCGGTCTGGTTGTTGTCGCCGTCGATGGCCTGCTTGCCCATCAACACCATATCCGGCTGTTCTTTGTCGACAACCGCTTTCAGGCACTTGGCTACCGCCAGGGGCTCCAGTTCGGCGTCTGTTTGAATCAGAATACCGCGATCAGCTCCCAGAGCCAGAGAGGTGCGAATCTGCTCCTGAGATTGTTGCGGGCCAATGGAAACAGCAATAACTTCCGTGGCAATGCCCTTCTCTTTCAGGCGCACCGCTTCTTCCACCGCAATTTCACAAAATGGGTTAATGGCCATTTTTACATTGGCCAGATCCACCGCCGAACCATCAGGTTTGGCACGGGCCTTGACGTTGTAGTCAATCACGCGCTTTACCGCTACCAGAATTTTCATCGTTTTTCCTTACAAACAGAGGACATAAAACAGCGCAGAGACTATCACGGAGTTTTTCTCATCTCTACGCTGCTGGCTACTTTTTGCACAACATATTATGACTGCACGGCCACTAAAGTTATCCCTCGGTGAGACGATAAACAGTACATAAATCGTGTTTCGTTGACTGTTGCTCAAATTGCAGCCGTGACTGTGGTGGCTGTCAAACCGGTTTTGTTACCATCGCTCAACCGCTATACATCGGCTCTAACGAAGACCCTTGGGTTTCAGGGTTTTACTAAAAATAAGGAGAATTCTGTGGATCTGGCAACCCTGCTCGGACTTTTGGGCGCCACAGCAACCATTATCGCGGCAATGCTGGCCGGTGAAGACGCCGACATCATGGCCTTTGTGGATACCGCATCCATTCTGATTGTGGCGGTGGGCACCACCCTTGTGGTGCTGATGAAGTTCAATCTCAAGGAATACCTGATGGCCTTCAAAGTGGCCATGCGCGCCTTTATCTTCAAGCTGGAAAAACCGGAAGAACTGATCCCGCAAATTGTTGAGCTGGCAAAAATTGCCCGCAAAGAAGGCCTCATTGCCCTGGATGGCCAGGAGATCAGCAACAAGTTTCTCGACGACGGCATCAAAATGCTGGTGGATGGCCACGATGCCAACCTGGTAAGAACCGTGATGCTGAAAGAAATGCAGCAAACCATCGACCGTCACACCTGGGGCGCCAAAGTTTTTGTAGCCACCGCTGATGTGGCCCCGGCCATGGGCATGATCGGCACCCTGATCGGCCTGGTAAAAATGCTCGGCAACATGGACGACCCCAAAGCCATCGGCCCCGCCATGGCGGTGGCGCTGCTCACCACCCTCTACGGCGCCATGATCGCCAACATGTTTGCCAGCCCCATCGCCGACAAACTCACCCTGCGCAAAACCGAAGAAGGCCGGGTGATGGCCATGTGCATCGACGGAGTGATGGGCATTCAGGAAGGGCAGAATCCACGGGTGATTGAATCCACCCTGAAAGCCTACCTCGATCCCTCCAAGCGGGAAATCGAAGCCGAAGAAAGTGCGGCTTAGAGGCAGGCTCGCATGATCGAATTCGAACAGCAGGAAGAAGAAGCCCCCGCAGGCCTACCCGCCTGGCTAGCCACCTTTGCCGACTTGATGTCGCTGCTGATGTGCTTCTTTGTACTGCTGCTGTCCTTTTCTGAGCTGGACGTACAAAAGTACAAACAGGTGGCCGGCTCCATGAAAGACGCCTTTGGCGTACAGAACGAAGTCAACGTCAAAGACATCCCCAAAGGCACCAGCATTATCGCCCGTGAATTCAGCCCCGCCCGCCCGGACGACCCCACCGTGGAAAACGTGGTGCGACAAAAAACCGTGGATTCCAACCGCAACACCCTGGACACCCGCACCAAAGAACAGGGCGAAGCAGAAAAAGGCAAAGGCGAGGGTGAAATAGACAAAGGCGACAAAGGGGAAGGCCAGGGCGAAGGAGAAGGCGGCGACCAGCAGGCTCCAAAAGAAGAACTCAGCGAAGAAGAAAAGAAAATCGAAGACGCCCGCAAAGCCCTGATCGAACAACTGAAAAAATTGATTCAACAAACCGAAAACGATGCCAAACGCATTGCCAAAGCCCTGGATGAAGAAATCAAGGCGGGCAAAGTGGAAGTCAACAACGCCGGGCGCAACATCACCATTCGCATTTTGGAGCAGGGCTCCTTCCCCTCCGGTTCCGCCACCATCAACCCCGCCTTTGTGCCGGTACTGGACAAAATACGCTTCCTGCTGAAAGACGTGGGGGGCAAGATTGCCGTAGAGGGCCACACCGACAACATACCCATCGCCACCCGCCAGTTCCGCTCCAACTGGGATTTATCCACCGCGCGAGCACTGTCTGTGAATCACGAACTGCAGAAAAACCGCGTGGTGGACCACAAGCGCTTCCGGGTAACCGGCTACGGCGACACCAAACCCGTTGCCAAAAACGACAGTTCGAGCAATCGCGCCCAAAACCGCCGGGTGGAACTGATTATTCGTCAGGGGCTGGACAGCAATGTCAGCAAAGACCTGAAAACCCTGCAACAAGGCGCCAACAGCTTTATACAGAGCCTGCAGATAGACGACGGTATCAGCCAGGAAGACATTACTGCCCTGGAAGACCTGCTGTAAATCCACCCTACGGAAAAAATATACGAGATCACCGTGAGTAAAACCGAACGCCGCCGCTACTTTCGCATCAACGACACCATTGGCCTGAGCTACAGCCTGCTGGACGATGCCGCCAACAACACCGCCAGCGAAGCTCAGGACGTAGGCATTACCGCCGCTCATGTGCTGGCCAAGATAGATCGAGAGCTGAACGGCTTGATCAATGTGCTGTGGCGGGAAGACCCCACCACCGCCAAAGTGCTGGGGCTGCTCAACCAGAAAGTCGAAGTGCTTAGCGACGAAATCATTGACGACGAGCGGGAAGTGATCGAAACCCGGCAACGGGAAACCCAAGTCAACATCAGCGGCTGCGGCATCGCCTTCAATGGCGACGAACGCCTGTCGATGGGCCAGAAACTGCGACTCAATATCACCCTCAAACCCGCCAACACCCACCTGGTGATCAACGGCGAAGTGGTTGCCTGCGAAATCAACGCCGACAACCCGGAACACGCCTTCCACCTGCGCATCAACTTCACCGAAGAAGAAACCGCCGCCCAGGAAGCGCTGATTCAGCATATTGTGCAACGGCAGTTTGCCACCGCCGGGAAATAATAGCGTCATTGCGCTGCTCCCCGTCATTGCGAGCGGAGCGAAGCAATCTCCATCCAGCTACCATCACATTCACAAAGCCCTCTGCCACACCGGTCAAGATTGCCGCGGCCTTCGGCCTCGCAATGACCGAGATACCCCCGTCATTGCGAGGGAGCGCAGCGACCGCGGCAACCTCCATCCAGTTACCACCACATTCGCAGAACCAGAATGCAAAAACTCACAAATAACCATTCCAGTGTTCCAAAAACTACATAATCCCTTGCCTATTTGTTCCAAAACCAATAGTGTCAGCCCGTCCTATTACTGAACGACTCAAAACACAGAGAGGAAAAGGTATGTCTCGCAACCTGCTGACACTACTGGCCGGCCTGACCCTGGCCGTCACACTCACCGCCTGCTCCGGCGGTGACCAACAAACCGCCACCAAAGCGGCCTTCACCTACCCGGACAGCAAGCGGGACGAAACCGTTGTCGATGACTACCACGGCACCAAGGTAGCCGACCCCTACCGCTGGCTGGAAGACGACGTGCGCGACAACCCGCAAGTGGCCCAGTGGGTGAAAGAGCAGAATGCGGTTACCAACGACTACCTGCAATCCATGCCCGAGCGCAAACAGATTGAAAAGCGCATGACCCAACTGTGGGACTACGCCAAAGTGGGCATGCCCAGCAAAAAAGGCGAGCGCTACTTCCTGCGCATGAACTCCGGCCTGCAAAACCAGAGTCCGGTGTTTATGACCAAATCCCTGGACGCCGAGCCAACCATGGTCATGGACCCCAACACCTGGTCTGAAGACGGCACCGTGGCACTGGCAGAAGTTAACTACAGTCCCAGCGGCAAGTACATCGCCTACGGCATTCAAGAATCCGGCTCCGACTGGCGCACCGGCAAAATCCTTAACGTAGACAGCGGCGAAATTCTGGACGACGAAATTCTGGGCACCAAATACGGCTTTGGTGTTGACTGGCTGGAAGACGAATCCGGTTTCTACTACAGCCGCTTCCCCATCCCCGAAAGTGGAGCGGATTTCCAGAGCCTCAACCACTATCAGAAAGTCTACTTTCACAAACTGGGCACCCCGCAAAGCGAAGACAGCCTGATTCTTGAAAACAAAAATGAACCGGAATGGGGCTTCCGCACAACCCTTACCGACGACAACCGCTACCTGCTGATTTACACCCAGGTCGGTACCGACAGCCGCTTCCGCGTGCAGTACATCGACCGCTCACAGCCCGATGCCGAGCCGGTTACGCTGATTGATAATTTTGACAACTACTGGGGGCTGGTGCACTCGGCAGGCAGCAAACTGTACTTTGCCACCACCCACAACGCGCCCCTGCGCCGCGTGGTTGCCATCGACCTGCAAAATCCCGCCGAGAAAAACTGGGCGGAAGTGATTCCCGAGCAAAACCTGAACCTGAACGGCGTCAGTCTGGTGGGTGGCCAGTTTATCGCCCAATACCTGAAAGACGCCCTCACCGAAGTTCGCCTGTACGCCTTCGACGGCACCCCCAAAGGCAACATCGACATGCCCGGCGTTGGCTCCGCCAGCGGCTTTGGCGGCAAAGCCGACGACACCGAAACCTTCTACAGCTTCGCCAGCTACACCCGCCCGGGCACCATCTACCGCTACAACATAAAAACCGGCGAAAGCACCCTGTGGAAGCAACCCAAGCTGGCCTTCAACCCGGAAGACTTCGAATCCAAACAGGTGTTCTACCCCTCCAAAGACGGCACCCTGATCCCCATGATCATCAGCTACAAAAAAGGCGTGGAACTGGATGGCAGCAACCCGACACTGATCTACGGCTACGGCGGCTTTAACATCTCCCTGCGGCCGCGATTCAGCATCGCCAACCTCACCTGGATGGAAATGGGTGGCATCTACGCCGTGTGCAACCTGCGCGGCGGTGGCGAATACGGCAAAAAGTGGCACAAGGCCGGTATCAAAACCCACAAACAAAACGTATTTGACGACTTTCACGCCGGTGCCGAATACCTCATTGAGCAGGGCTACACCAAGCCGCAACACCTGGCCAGCTATGGCCGTTCCAACGGCGGCCTGCTGATTGGCGCCACCATCAACCAGCGCCCGGAGCTGTACGCCGCCGCCCTGCCCACCGTGGGCGTAATGGACATGCTGCGTTTTACCCAGTTCACCGCCGGTCGCTACTGGGTGGACGACTACGGCAATCCCGACAACCCGGAAGAATTCAAGGCACTGCACGCCTACTCCCCCTACCACAACACCGCCGACGTGAACTACCCGGCAGTGATGGTAAACACCGCCGACACCGACGACCGTGTAGTACCCGGCCACAGCTTCAAATACATCGCCGCCATGCAACACGCCTACAGTGGCGACAAGCCCATGCTGATTCGTATCGAAAGCAAAGCCGGTCACGGCTCCGGCAAACCCACCCACAAAATCATCGAAGAATACTCCGATATGTGGGCCTTTATCGCCCGGCACACCGGGCTGACACTGCCGGACAATTACGGGGAGTAAACTCCGTTACAATCCAGTCATTGCGAGACAAATCGGCAGGAAAGCCACTGGATTGCCGCGGCCTGCGACCTCGCAATGACACACACCGTCATTGCGAGGAGCGTAGCGACGCGGCAATCTCCACCCAGTTACCACCGTACTCACCAGCTCCTCTGCCACACTGGTCGAGATTGCCTCGGGCCTGCGGCCCTCGCAATGACATACTCCGCCCAAACACGCGCTACCCAAACCTTGAGATTTACCGACTTTCCACGCAAAATTGATTTTTTACACACCACGCCCAACGGACAACCCCATGGGAAATAACCCAAAATTCCGCACAAAAGCTCCGGCCAGCGCCATCGACGAAGACCTTTTGGCGTCTTATGCCAAAGAGTTTGGCCCGGTGCTGCTGCGCAACTTTATGCGCCGTGGGGCACAGCGCTCCACCGCAGAGGATCTATCCCAAAGCGTATTCGTGCGCCTTGCCCAAAGAGAGTCCGGAAACAGTATCGACAACCCCCGTGCCTACCTGATGCAAACCGCATCCAGCGTGTGGAACGACCACCTGGCCATGCGCTACCGCCGCAGCCACCAGGATCACGTTGAATACGAAGAAATCGCACATTCTCCTGAAACAGTTTCCTCCGAACGCGTCTTAGAAGGTAGGGAACTGCTCGAACGCATCATCGAGGTACTCAACGAGCTGCCGGAAAAAACACGGCAAATCTACGCACTGTGCCGGATTGAAGGGCTCAAACGGCGCGAAGTGGCAGAGCGGTTCAACATGAGCGCCAGCGGCGTAGACAAACATTTAATAATAGCGACGGCCCACATAGGTGCCGCACTTGGAAAACTGACATGAAAACGGAATTTGACAACAACGCTCTCCTCTCCCTGGACGAGCACGCCGCATACTGGCTGGTGAGGCTCAGCGCCTCCGACTGCAGCCCGGAAGATCGCTATGCCTTCGAAACCTGGAAGCGGGAAGACCCGGCCCACGAAGCGGCCTACCTGAAAATACAGCGGGGCAATGCCCTGGTGGACCACCACATCGCCCACCCCGCCCTGCGCAATATCGGCAAGCAGGCGCTGGAACAAACCAGGCCGTCATCAAAACGGCGCCAGTGGCTAATATCCTCCGCCATCGCCGCTACCGTGCTGCTTGCAGTCAGCGCCCTGCTGGTGATCAATCCGGCCAGCAACACAACCAATGAAGCGCCCACAGCCCGTGTCGCTGTTTACGAGACGGCCATCGGTGAACGCTCCACCATGACCCTCGCCGATGGCAGCGTCATTACCCTTAACACCAACACCCGCATTGAAGTGGATTACAGCGCCACCCAGCGCAACCTGACATTGCTGCGCGGCCAGGGCTACTTCGACGTCGCCAAAGACCCAACACGCCCCTTCGCAATACAGGCCGGCAACAAACGGGTAGTGGCCATTGGCACCGAGTTTGAAGTACACCTGGACCCCCACAACAACGTGGAAGTGACCCTGGTGGAAGGTGTGGTATCCGTGGACCAGATAGCGCCAGCGGAGTCACACAGCCAGAACCCACCGGCAGCCCCCTTCAGCCCTATAAAACTGGCCCCGGGGGAACGACTGATTGCCGCTGTGGATACCCCTATGCAAGTGGTACAAACAAACACCGCCGAAGCCACCAGCTGGCGCAGCGGGCGCTTGATTTTTCGCGGCGAGCCCATCGCCAACGCCATTGCCGAAATCAACCGCTACAGCACCCAACAGCTGAAACTCGCCGACGACAATCGCGTTCAGGCCATGACCGTCAGCGGCGTCTTCAACACCGGCCGGGCGTCATCCTTCGTCGACGCCCTTGAGCGCATGCACCCCCTGCAAGCCGTAGCAACCGGCGACAACGAACTGACGTTGGAGTGGGAATAACCCACGCCTTCGTCATTGTGCCCTCTCGTCATCGCGAGCGCAGCGCGGCGATCTCCTCCCGACAACCACCACACTCACCCTCCCTGCCACACCAACAAGATTGCCGCGGCCTGCGGCCTCGCAATGACAGGGGCATTTCCCGTCATCGCGAGCGCAGCGCGACGATCTCCTCCCGACAACCACCACACTCACCCACCCCTGCCACACCAACCAGATTGCCACGACCTGCGGCCTCGCAATGACAGGGGCATTTCCCGTCATCGCGAGCGAAGCGCGGCGATCTCCATCCGATAACCACCACACTCACCCCCTCCGCCACACCAACCAGATTGCCACGGCCTGTGGCCTCGCAATGACGGGCAAATGGCAAAAAGTAACCATCTCACCTATTTTTTTGACTTTTTACTGAAACATTTCCAACCAGTGCCGTCTTCAATGAGGCATACGTCAAAAACTGACGCAGTAAACCAGAACAAATACACTTAAGGCGGGAAGACATGACCAATCGTTCAAGAGGTTCATTCACATTCAAGCACCTGGCTCTGCCAGGCGCCATTGCAATTGCATTGGCAGCAACCAGTGGCTCGGCACTGGCGGAACACCACCAGCCCATCAACTTTGATATTGCCCCACAATCCCTGGGCAGCGCCCTGACGGAATTTGGCATTCAAAGCGGCAAAGAGGTGTACTTCGTAGAGGCAGACATCGCCAACAAAAGCACCAAAGGGCTCACCGGTTCCTACAAGCCCGAAGACGCCATCAAAATGATTCTGGAACAATCCGGCATCCGTTTTACCACCGACAGCAACGGCACCATTCTGGTGGGCAGCGAATACGCCCAACAGAGCGATGAATCCAATTCGGGAAGCGCCGCTCAACCCACTACCGAGGAAGCGGGCGACGACACCAATCTGGACGTGGACGAAGAAGTGGTTATCACCGGTTCCCGCATTGCCAAGTCCCCCAGCCAGGTAGCGGCCAATGTAGAAATTTTCTCCCAGGAAGACCTGCGCGCCACCGGCGCCACCACCCTGGAGCGGGCCCTGGCCCGGTTGCCGCAAAATATCGGCGGCGTTAACAACGAACTGGCGGCACTGGGCGGCTTTAACAGCGGCCTCAACATCTCCGGTGCCTCCAGCGTTAACCTGCGGGGCCTGGGTGACGATGCCACCCTGATTCTGGTAGACGGCCGTCGCATCGGTAACGCCGGTGTGTTTGGCGGCGTCAGCGATATTTCCACCATTCCTCTGGCCTCCATTGAGCGCATTGAGGTGCTGCTGGACGGCGCCTCCGCCATTTACGGCTCTGACGCGGTGGGTGGGGTGATTAATGTCATCACCAAAAAAGACTACCAGGGCATCGAAACCCATTACAGTTACGGCACCCCTGAAACCGGTGGCTATGAAGAGCATATCCTCAGCCTGAACGGGGGCTTTTCCTGGGAAACCGGTCGTTTACTGGCCAGCTTTGAACAGAGAAGCACCTCCAATCTGGATGCGGCGGAACGGGCCGGTTCCTTTCAATTTATTCTCCCCAGCAACCCCAGCCCCCTCCCCCAAATTACCTCTCCATCGTCCATCAATAATGGAGTTCTGTTTTTCCGCGTTGGAGACACCAACTTTGACTCCGTTGCAGATCTGGAAGCCGCCGGGTTTTCACTAGACACGCCGGGGCTTATCGCAGCTCAAACCCGCGGCTCCCTGGGTGGCAATGCCGTTGGCCTTCCGGCGGATTCCGATGGCTCCGGTGACCTGAGTCTCGCTGACTTTACCACTGCCGATCCAACTTTGGTGCCCACGTCTTTTGAAGGAACCAGCCTGGTTTCTGCGGAAAATCGCAGCACCATCGACCTGCGTTTGACCCAGGAATTGTCTTTCCTGGGGGACGATACCCAGTTCAGTGCCGATCTGTATTATTCCAACCGGGAGATCACCCCAGGGGCTGAAACCCAGGTTTTTAATATTGATGTTCCGGCAGATGCACCAGGAAACGGACTGGGGCGGCGGATTGGAGTATTTTTCACCTCACCCTTTTTGCCCCCCGAGCAATTTGAAAGCGACGAAGACACTTTTCGCGCCAATTTTGGTTTGAATGGTACTTTTGCCAACAACTGGCGCTGGAATATTGGAGCTGGCCGTAATAAGACAGACCTGAGATCGATATTCACCAACCAACCCTTGCCCCAATTTGCGAGAGATGAAGACTTCAATTTCATAAACCCGTTTCTGCCTCTATTTGAAGATGGTCTGAACCTTCTGACCGGTGATATAGCGGCCGCAAACCCCCAAGATCTGCTTTTGCGAACGCTACTGGGGCCTGAGTTTGTCACCTCCATCAACACCGAAGACAGGTTTGATATCAATGCCAGTGGCAGCCTGTTTAGCCTGCCCGGGGGTGATGTTCAGGTATCTGTTGGTGCCGACTGGCAAAAAACCAAGCTGTTTATTAATAGCGAACGGAACATTTCCGATAGGGGTGATAGCGGCTTCGAGGTAGGGGCATTCGCTCCCTTGGGAGCCTTGGATAATGTTGACCAGACAGAAATAAGCTCCGGGGTCTTTCTGGAACTGCTGGTACCGATTGTGGGTGCCGACAACAGCCTGCCCGGTATTGAGCAACTGGATATAACTGGCGCCGTACGGCACGACAACTACAATGGCACGCCTTTTTCCGCCACCACCGAATCCTTTGGGCTGATATGGAGCCCGGAATCCCAGTTCCGGGTACGGGCCAACTATTCCACCTCGTTTAAAGCCCCATTACTGCGGGACAGTATCCAGGCCCCTAATGTGCAATTTGATCTCTCCTTCTTCCCAGGCGGCGGTTTCTCGATACCGATAGTTGACGAGAATGGTCTGCGAACCGGCGATCAGACAGAAGCGCCTAATCTGCTTCTTGGAGTTATTAACGGTGGCAACCCCGATTTGCAGCCGGAAACCGCCGAGTCGTTTTCCGTTACTCTGGAATACAGCCCGGACTTTATTCCCGGCCTGACCCTGAGTGTTACCGAGCGCAAAACCGACAACGACAACCGCATTGATGCCACCGCACTATCAATATTTGGCCTGGAGTTTGAGCCAAGTTTTAACACCATACTCCCCCGCGAGCTTAGGCGCGACAGCATTCCCGCCATTCCCGGTACTGATTTTGACGGTTTAGACAATCCAGATGGCAACCTGATCCTTGATCGGCGCGCCATCAACCTTTCAGCCATCAACACCGCAGGTAGGGACTACAGCCTGGTTTACAATACGGACACCGATGTTGGTCAGTTTATTATCCGGGCCAATGTCTCCTATACCGGCAAACAAGAGGTGATAGTAACGGACGGATTCGCCCCGATCAATCTGGTGGGCACGGCTATTGATACTAACCGATCGTCCATACCCAGGTACGGTTATCGGGCCAATCTGGGGTGGTACAACAGGGGAGTTTCCATCAATCTGGATGCCGCTTCCTCCAGCACCACCCGGGAAGTAACCAACAATATTACTGGCTCCGGGTTAACCCAAACTCAGATTTTCGAACCCTCAACGGACATCAATCTGGTGCTTGGGTATAACACCGCCAATGGCGACCTATTTTCCGTACCCCAGTGGCTGGAAAACACCAGTATCACCCTGACTGTGGATAACCTGTTGGACGATTCATCGGAAAGAACGGTGCTTGTGGATGGCGAGCCGACAGGCGATGAACTGAACCAGCTGCAACCCGGCTTTACCACCGTCCGTGGCCGTATGTTCTTTGTGAATATTTCCAAGAGCTTTTAAACGGACTGACGGTTTTTTTAAGACCGTTAAACAATGGGGAACGCTCTATCAACCTGTGGTTGGTAGAGCGTTTTTTTTCCACGGCTGTTTGGGGGTAAACCACCCAGTCCGTCATTGTGCGAAGCGCGGCAATCTCCTGCAGTACGCAGCGCACTTCACGAGATTGCCGCGTCGCTGCGCTCCTCGCAATGACGGACTGGGCGTTTGCTCAAGCAACTGTTATTTATTCACTACTTCCCGATGGAGTCATCGTTATGTACAGATATATCAGGGCAGTTAAATTCCAGGCCATTCTTGCCCTGGCCGTTACTCTCGCCGCCTGCACAGCGGAGCAGCCGGACAATCGATTTACCATTACAGGCAGCGCAGAGGGCGTACCGAATCAGACGATTTTTTTGAAAACTCCCGCTGCCGATGGCGAGGAATCCAAAGTGGCCTATTCCGCGCAGATCGTCGATGGCCAGTTTGCATTCAGCGGCGAGCTGCTGCACCCGCCCGCCACCATGCTGCTGGATTTTGAAAACCCCTCTTACAGCTCTGGCACCGCGCTGATCGTCCACCACGGCGACTACGCCATCAGCCTGTCTGTGAGCGAACAACAGGTGGATGGCGCCGGCCTGCAGCTGGTGAACACCAGCAGCATCACCGGTTCTGCCATTTACGACCAATACGCCCAGTTGAGCGCCGATGTCCGCAAAAACGCCGGCCGGGATGTGAACAAACGCATCGCCTACCTGACAACCCTGGCCCGCGAAAACCCCAACGACACCCTGGCATTGCTGGCGGTGACCGAGTTGAGCTACATCCGGGACTATATGTCCGACAACACCCGGGAGTGGTACGGTTTATTCGACGGCATGAACGAGGGCCTGAAAGCCTCCCATATGGCCAGAACCCTGCGCGCCGGTGTTACCCGCCGCGCCGGGGCAATGGCCCGCAATGCCTCTGCACAACAAGCCGCCACCATGCCGGTTGCCGGTGAGCCTTTCAAAGACTTCACCCACAACGATGAAAACGGCAACCCGGTTACCGCCAGCGATTTATTGCAACCACAGCGCTATCTGTTGCTGGATTTTTGGGCCTCCTGGTGCCTGCCCTGCCGGGTGGACAACAACCCCAAACTGAAAATTCTGTACAACAAATACCACGATAAAGGGCTGGATGTGCTGGCGGTTTCTCTGGACGAAGACATGGAAGACTGGCTGGAAGCAGTAGAAGTGGATGGCATGCCGTGGATTAACGTCTCTGAAATCACCGACGCCGCAGGCGTGCCCAAGGCGTCCAAACTGTACGCGGTAACCAGTGTGCCCAGCAGTTTTCTGCTGGACGCAGAAGGCACTATTCTGGCGGTGAATCTGGAAGGGGATGATCTGGCGGAAAAAATCGCAGAATTGTTGGGTGACAGCGGTCATTGACCCTCTCGAACCACCCGACATCCATCGTCATTGCCCTCCCCCTCGTCATTGCGAGCGCAGCGAAGCAATCTCCTCCAGTATGGCAATCTCCTGGCCCTCTGCCACACTGACGAGATTGCCGCAGTCGCTTCGCTCCTTCGCAATGACGGACTATGCCACTGCAACAAATATCCATTATTTCTACACTCTGATGGATTATGATTGTCCCAGCCCCAACTGGAGACTTTGCAATGAACCTGCCGCCGGACGAACGCAACGACCAGTCCTATTACTACCCTTCTGAGCAACGCCGCAATCGCGGCACCCAGGCCATTATTCTGATCATCGCTATTGGCGTACTGGCGCTGGGCGGCTGGTGGGCAACCCGTACCCCGGAACAAACACCGCAACCGCTTGCCGAAGCCCCCGAGCCCGCTGCCGAAGCAGCAACGGAGATTGTTCCGCAACCCGTACCAAGCCCCGAACCAGAGCCAGAACCCGCGCCACAGCCGGTACCGGAAATCCCGGTCGCAGCAGAGCCAGAGCCGGTAAAATTGCCCAGCCTGGACAGCAGCGACAATTTCGTGCGCGAAGCACTGGCCCAGCTGGGCGATGGCGCCATCAACAATCAATGGCTGCAAACAGACAACCTGGTGCGCCGCGCCACCGCCATTACCGATGGCATCAGCCGTGGCCAGCTGTTGCAAAAGTTTCTCCCGGTCAGCGCCCCCGGCGGCAAATTTATCGCTGACAAACAGGGTCAGACCCTCACCCTTTCGCCACAGAACTACCGCCGTTACGACAGCCTGGTGAACCAACTGGTGGCGGTGGAACCGGAGCAAATGGCGCAAACCCTGACCCAATTACAACCATTGATGGAGCAGGCATTTGGTGAGCAGGGCTACCCGGACAGAACCTATAACGGCGCCCTGCTGGAAGCCATCGAACAACTGCTGGCCACGCCCTCTTTTGAACAGCCACCGGAACTGGTGCTGGAATCGGTGCATTACAGTTTTAAAGACAAAAACCTGGAAGCCCTGTCGCCGGTGCAAAAACAATTGATTCGCAGCGGCCCGGAAAATACCCGTAAATTGCAGGCGTATTTACAGCAGTTGAAGGATGAACTTCAAAAAAATTAGTGTCATTGCGAGGAGCCGCAGGCGACGCGGCAATCTCGAATGGCTTGGCAGTGACTTGATGGAGATTGCCACGGCCTTCGGCCTCGCAATGACGGTAGTGAGGGCGAGCTTCTCGCGATGAAGGAAATTTTATGCATTACCTCGCCATCAAACACGCCCACATCAGCTTCGCGATTATCAGCATTGTTTTTTTTCTGATGCGCGCTTTCTGGGCCTGGAAAAAACCGCTGTTACTGCAACAGCGCTGGGTAAAAATCACTCCCCATGTCAACGACACCCTGCTGCTGGCCTGCGCCATTTACCTGGCGGCTACCATTCAGCAATACCCCTTTGTGCACCACTGGCTAACCGCCAAGGTACTGGGTCTGCTGGCCTATATCGGCTTTGGTACCCTGGCCATCAAGCGCGGCAAGCCCTGGGCAGCCATCGCAGCGGCATTGTGTTTTACCTATATCTTTACGGTGGCCCGCAGCCACAACCCCTGGCCGTTTTAAGCCCGCTTAGTACCCCGCCGCCTGGCCATCTTTGCGGGATTCCGAAGCACCGAAATAAACGCCCTTCTCCCGGTCGTAACGAATCGCCTGGTAACCGCCGTAGCCACCGCGGTCGTATTTCACCTTGTGGCCTTTTTCCATCAGCTCGCGCACGGCCTGGTATGGCACCCCGGATTCCACCGCCAGTTCGCCGCCATCGGTCAGGTAAGCCCGTTTGCTGTCTGTGGGCCCGGTGGAGCCAAAGTGCTGCCAGCGCGCGGCATCGCCAGCTTCCTGCAGGTTCATGCCGAAGTCGATCATGTTCACCAACACCTGCACATGTCCCTGGGGTTGCATGCCGCCACCCATCAAGCCAAAGCTGATCAGCGGTTTTCCCGCTTTAGTGACAAACGCGGGAATAATGGTGTGAAACGGGCGCTTGCCCGGCTCATAGGCATTGGCGTGTTGTGGGTCCATGGAAAACAGCTGGCCGCGATCCTGAAAGCCAAACCCCAGGCCGGGCACCACCACACCGGAGCCCATACCCCGGTAATTGCTCTGAATCAGCGACACCATATTGCCCTCTGAGTCGGCGGTGGTGAGATAAATGGTATCCCCCTGGTGCAAAGCGGGATTGCCCGCATCCACCCGCTGAGCCGCCCGTTCGCCAATCAGTTGACGGCGCTCGGCAGCGTATTCTTTGGAGAGCAACCCCGCCAGTGGCAACTGATTAAACCCGCTGTCTGCGTAGAATTTGGCGCGGTCTTCAAACACCAGCTTTTTCGCTTCCACCATCAGGTGCAACAATTCCGGGCTGTTGTGGCCAAGGCTTTTGACATCGTAGCCTTCAAGAATATTGAGCATCTGCAACACCGCGATACCCTGGCCATTGGGGGGCAGCTCCCACACATCGTAGCCCCGATAATTCACGGAAACCGGCTCCACCCAATCGGAGCGATGCTGCTGCATATCCACCTTGCGCAGATAGCCGCCATTGTCGGCCATAAACTGGTGGATGCGGTCGGCGATCGCTCCCTGGTAAAACACATCCCGCCCCTGCTCTGCCAGCAGGCGGTAGGTATTGGCCAGATCCGGGTTTCGAAACAGCTCACCGGTTTCCGGTGCGCGACCATCAAGGGTAAACGTGCTCTGGAAAGCGCCCGGTTGATCCTTCAAACGCGGCACACTGAGTTGCCAGTAATGGGCGATTAATTCACTGACCGGGAAGCCCTGTTCCGCGTATTCAATGGCTGGCGACAAGATACTGGCCATGGGCAACTGGCCAAATTTGCCGTGCAGCTGAAACCAGCCATCCACGGCACCGGGAACCGAGATGGGCAACATGCCATAAGGGGGCAAGCTGTCGCGGCCCAGTTTGTTCAGTTCGGTTTTTAATTGCTGGTAACTCAAGCCCTGGGGAGAGCGACCACTGGCATTAAGGCCATAGAGCTTTTTGTCTTTGGCGGACCAGACAATGGCGTACAGGTCGCCGCCAATGCCGCAGCCGGTGGGCTCCATCAACCCCAGGGCTGCATTGGCAGCGATGGCGGCATCGATGGCGTTGCCACCCTGTTTGAGAATATCCAACCCCACCTGGGTCGCCAACGGCTGACTGGTGGCCACCATACCCTGACGGGCAATCACTTCAGAACGGGTGGTACCCGCCACCCCGGTTACTCTATCCGGCCCCGCCATCACAACACCTCCACAGATTGCCAGCCCACAGATTATTGCCAATCGTTTTCCCGATGCCAATGTCATAATCCACCCCTGTCTGTTTACCAGAAAGTACGATCAGCCCTTCGATTTTATTTTATCGACTCCATTGACGCAGGACTGAATACACTCCCGTCATTGCGAGGAGCGGAGCGACGCGGCAATCTCCTCACTCCTCTGCCACACCGGTCAAGATTGCCGCGGCCTGCGGCCTCGCAATGACGAATAAGGCAAAGGCTTCAAAATTTCCCGGACAGCTCAGCTTTAAAAAAGCGGCGGCAACGGCTGGCCATTGAGCGTGGCGGCGCCGTCTTTCATATCGAATTTTATCTGATAGCCAGTTTCGGTTTTTTGCATCATGGCCACCTGGGGGCCAAGCATGGCACCAAATTGCTGCATCAGGGCATCGCTGATTTCCAGATTCAGGTTGGCGGCCAGTTTTTGCAGCAGGGGTTGGGGGTTGAGCATAACGGTGGTAGTGTCCAGCCCTTCGGCATCCACAGCGATGCGCGCGTTGGCCGTCAGTGGCTCGCCGTTGAGTTTGAAGCTCAAATCCGGGATGGCAAACACCGGGGAATTTTCCAAAAACACGGGCATAACAGCGGTGCTGCCGCTTGCCAGTTGCAGTTGCATCAATTGCGGGTCGGCGGCATTGGCCATGGCATCTTTGTACAGCTGGCCGAATTGCTCGATGGCTTTCAGGCTGATTTTTTCAAAGGCCATATCCAGGTTGAAATCCTGCAATTGCACACCCTGTGCATTCAGGGTTTCCATGGCTACCGTCATGGTCATGCCCATGGAACCTTCCCCATCACTGTCCGCATTGGATACCAGCCTGGCGTTGCTGAACGATGCCATCGGTTCTCCATCGTCGCTGCTGCCCTGGTAAACTTTCATACCCGGTATCACAAATTCCTGGCTGCCCAGCTGCACCATCCAGTTGAGAATTTCCATATCGAAATTCATATGCATGGGTTCCAATACCACGGTAGAACCCTGGCCAGATATTTCCAGCTGGCCGATGGTGCCATTGCCGGTCATGGTATTGGCTTTCAAATCGAAGTCGCCGGTTATATTCATACCACCAAAAGCAATGCGTCCGTTGGCGTCACTGGCTTCAAAAGCCGGCACTTCTGATGTGTAGTGGCTGACACCCAGCAAATCGGTCACTTGATGGTAAGTCACCAGGGTATCCAGGCCGGCTTTTTCTCGAAACTCGCTGACGGCGGGCATATTGTCTTCGTTCAAAGTGCCTGTGGAAGACACCAGGCCAACACCTGTTTCGTCGCCCAGCAACAGCGGACCGTGGACGATGTTCATATCGAACAATAATGACAGGTCGCCGATACCACTGGTGCCGGGGGTACCCGCATACATCGTCTCGTCAATGCCAATGCGCAGCTGGGTAGTGGCGCTGAACCAGCCTTTGTCGTAATTCACCAACTCGGCGCTGTAGCCCGGTATGTCGTTGAGCTGCGCCACCTGTTGCTGCAAACCGTCTTTGGCGATGTTTGCGGTCAGTATGGGGCCGCCCAATACGGCAACCACAACCAGCAGCAAGACAATAACAAGCAGTTTTTTCATAATCCCTATTCCTTGATTAAAACGTTATTTTCCAGACAGCAATTCGATTTGATAACCATCCGGGTCTTCCACAAACGCCAGCACCGTAGTGCCGTGTTTCATCGGCCCCGCTTCCCGTACCACACGGCCACCCACGGCACGGATTTGTTCGCAGGCGGCGTACACATCGGGTACCGCAATGGCCAGGTGGCCGAAGCCGTTGCCCAGGTCGTAGCTGTCGGTATCCCAATTATGGGTCAGCTCCAGGGCGGTATTTTCCGACTCCGGGCCGTAGCCCAGAAACGCCAGGGTAAAACGACCCTCCGGGTAGTCTTTGCGGCGCAGCAAGGTCATGCCCAATACATCGGTGTAAAAGGCGATGGACTTTTCCAGGTCGCCAACCCGTAGCATGGTGTGAAGTAAACGCATGTTCCCCATAACCTATAAAAACGCGAAAGCCGGGCGAATGCCCGGCTCTGTCACTTTTATTACCAATTAACTGTCTACAAACACCGGCATGGCGCCCAGCTCCCAGAGGATGACTGTCGCCCCCAGAATAACCACCGCCAGCACCAGCACCATCATCATCACCGCGCTGGCAAACAGAAAGCCCCGCTCTTCCGGTACGTGTAACAACAGGGGAATGGCCACGTAAAGCTGATAGATCATGTAGCTACAGGCAGCGGTAGCGATAATGATATCGAGCCAGAAAATCGGATAGAAGCTAAATGCACCGGCAATAAACACCGGCGTCATGGCGTAGCCTACCAGTACGTAGTCTTTGATTTTGAAGGAATCACCCCGATAGGTACGGGACATCCAGTGGATGATATAACCCACACCCAACACCGAGCCCACAATCGCCGCATAGAACAGCACCGTCAGTGGCAGTGCGCTGGATTCGGTAATGCGGTACACCTTGTCGCCAATAATCGACCAACCCACCTGGGTGGTTCCATAGTAAAAACCCACTGCGGGAATCAGCGCCATGACAATAAAGTACGGCAGCTGGCGTTTCAGCGCCTCATCGGACAGGTGAGCAATTTTTTTCCACTCCTGGCGAGGGTTAAACAGCAGGCCCGGAATATGGTTGAACATAGGTCACTCCCAACAAACTCGATAGATTAGGATGGCTTTTCAGCACATCGCATTATGATAGTAGTTATTCGGTATTAAATCTCTAGCAAAGGAGAATAATAGCCCTACCTACAACGAGGTAATTATCCACCGGCAGTCAACATCAGCAGTTGACCAAAGTCAACTCGGGAATCACTTTCAGGCCTGAGGTTAACTTGGGCACTGGCGTTTTAACGGAGTGGTCGCACCTCTGACGCTATTCCCAAGGCAGGCAGTGCAAATCCCTTTCGCTGTGGTCCCCGGCCAGCACATGACCTGCGCCGGTCCAGAACACCCAAGCGGCGAATCCCAGCAACAGCAGCGCCATTACCGTGCGCAGGGCACGGTTTTGCAACAGGGCTCTGACCTGATCGGAGAATATGCCACCGGCCAGCATCGCCGGAATGGTCAACAACCCAAATATGGCCATGCCCAATGCCGACCCCGCCGGGTTGCCCGCCGTGGCTGCCAGGGCCAGGGCACTGTACACCAGGCCACAGGGCAACCAGCCCCACACCATGCCCAGCAGCAACGCCCGCCCCGATGTGCGCACCGGCATCAACTTGCGGCCCAACGGTTGCAACAAACGCCAAAAGCCCGAACCCAGCTTTTCCACGCGAATCAAACCGCGCCACCAGTCCGCCAGGTAAAACGCCATCATCACCAGCAACACCGCTGCCAGAGTGCGTAATATCACCATCAAATTGCCGTGCAACTGACCACTGAGCATACCCAGCAATCCCACAAGCCCACCGGCGATGCTGTAACTCACCATTCGGCCCAGGTTATAACTCAACAACACGGGCAACCTCTGGCCAAGAGAGGTGCGCTGCGGGTCCACCGCAAACCCCAGCGCCGCCGCAATACCGCCGCACATGCCCACACAGTGAGCGCCACTGGACACCCCCATCGCCACCAGGCCCGCCAAAACTGCTGTGTCAATCATTCAGGGCACCCTGGTTGCTGCGCGACCTTGCGATGACGTTTGGAGGGAGCCCGTCATTGCGAAGGAGCGAAGCGACTGCGGCAATCTCGAACAATCTGGCAAGGATGTCAGGAGATCGCCGCGCTTCGCTCGCGATGACGGAGCAGTTATTCGTCTTCATCGTCAAACAAAATCCGCTCTGCCTCGCCATCCAGGTCGTCGTACTGACCACTTTTGACCGCCCAGAAATAGACGCCGATGCCAATTAACAGTAGCAGGATGGAAATGGGAATTAATAAATACAGGCTGGCCATAGTTAGTTACCTCACCCGACTTGCCTGAGCAAGAGTGATTGCCTTTGCGTGACCGCTGCCAGCATGAATGCTGGCAACGAGCCTACATGGACGTATATACGGCGTGTCACGCAAAGGCAATCACTCTTGCGTCTTACGACTGGACAACCGCAGCGCATTCAACACCACCACCAATGAACTGGCGGACATACCGATGGCCGCCGCCCAGGGGGGCACCAAGCCCAATGCCGCCAATGGCAGCGCCAGCAGATTATACGCCAATGCCCAGCCCAGGTTTTGGCGGACCACCCGGTGAGTGAAACGGGCAAACGCCAGCGATTGCGGCAGCACGTTTATCTCACTGGACATCAAAATACTGTCCGCGTGAATGCGGGCAATATCCGCCGCATCCCCCATGGCCACGGATACATCCGCACCGCTCAGCACCGGCACATCATTGATGCCGTCACCCACCATCAACACCGGCTGCCGCTGGGCTTGCAACTGGCGCACATGGGCCAGTTTTTCTTCCGGGGAAATCCCCCCCTGCCAATGATCAATACCCAACTGAGACGCCAGCGCCGCCACCGCCACCGGGCGGTCGCCGCTGAGCAACTCCACCTGAACACCACTGGCCTGCAACTGGGCCACCGCACTCGCGGTATCCGGGCGCAATTGATCACGCAGCAGAATCCAGCCAAAAATTCTCGATTCACTGGCCAGCAACAGCCAGACTTCACCACCGGAGGGCGCCTCTGGCAATTCGTCGCTGCGCCCGAACAACTCGGTAATGTATTGCTCGCGGCCAATGGCGTAGCGCACGCCATCGACAATACCGCTGACCCCGGCACCGATGCGATTATCGATGGATGTGGCCAGCAAACCGCCACCGCAGTCATCAAAGGCACGGGCGATGGGATGGCGTGAGCCCGCCTCTAACGCGGCGGCAATAGCGAGTATTTTCTGCTCTGGTGCACCACTGCGGGACACCACTTTCACCACTTTCATTTCGCCGGTGGTGAGGGTGCCGGTTTTGTCGAACACCACTCGTTTGATTTTCAGCAACCCGTCCATCACATGACCCCGGCTCACCAGCAGGCCGCGCTGACGCAAACCCTGAGTAGCCACTGCCAGCGCCGTGGGAGTAGCCAGAGACAACGCACAGGGGCAGGTAACCACCAATACCGACAAGGTGATCCACAGGGCTTTTTCCGGAGCCTGCTGATACCAGTACCAGGCCACTGTTGCCGACACCAGCAACACAAAGCCGACAAAATAACCGGCCAGGCGATCCGCCAGCGCCAGCTGGCGGGGTTTTTCCAGTTGCGCGCGAGCCACCAATTGCAAAATCGCCGACAGGCGAGTGCGTTTGCCCACCGCCTGCACTTCGATCAGCAACGGGTTTTCGCTGTTCACGGTACCGGCACTCACGCTGTCGCCACGCCCCTTCTCTACCGGGCTCTGCTCGCCGGTGAGCACCGCTTCCACTACATTGCTGTGGCCATCCACCACCTGACCGTCGCAGGGGATGATGTCGCCGGGGGCCACTTTGACAAAGTCCTTGGGCTGCAAGGCTTTTACCGGCACCGACTGTTCACCGTCGCCATCCACCCGCCGGGCCACCGGCGGCAGCAACTGCCCCAGGCCCTCCATGCGCTGCTCGTTGCGGTGGCGCACCCGCATTTCCAGGTAGCGCCCCAGCAACAGGAAAAAGGTGAACATGGATACCGAGTCAAAATACACCTCGCCGGAACCACTGACTGTGGCCCAGACGCTGGCCAGGTAAGCGCCGCCAATGGCCACCGACACCGGCACATCCATCACCAAATGGAAGGCTTTTACACTGCGCCAGGCGGCCTGGAAAAATGGCGCCGCCGCAAACAGCACCACCGGCGTAGCCACCACCAGGCTGACCCAGCGCAGCAGTTGCTGCCATTGTTGTTCGATACCATCAAACGCGCCCGCGTACAGGGCAATGGCCAACATGCCCGCCTGCATCATGCCGATGCCCGCCACCCCAAGGCGTTGCAGGGCACGGCTGTTTTCCCGCTTGCGGCTGTCGCGTATTTCTTCGTCCCCTGCCGGGCGTGCCCGATAGCCAATTTCCAGCAATGCGCCGAGCAATCGACTGAGCGGCACTTGATTGTTGTCCCAGGACAACCAGCAGCGATGGGTGGTGACATTAACCCGCACTGCCGTGGTGCCCTGAATACGCTTCAAATGGTGTTCAATCAGCCAGGAACAGGCGGCACAGGTAATGCCTTCGACCAACAATTCCACCTGTAGCTGGCCATTGTCCAGGGTGTGGACAAACTCCTCCTGAACTTCCGCCAGATCGTAGGCGGCAAAGCGCTGCTCGTCGCTGTCTTCCGGGCGGGTTTGTTGCTGGGAGCGGTATTTGTAGAAATTGCTGAGACCACCATCGACAATGGCGGTGGCCACCGCCTGACAGCCGGGGCAGCACATGGGCTGCTCAATGCCTTCGATGGTCACCGGAAAATTCACATCTGGCGGCACATCCAGGCCGCAGTGGTAGCAGCTAGTGGTCACCATTCAAAGGTCACCGGGTTTCGGCGGCAAGTATGGTTCCCTGGCTGCGCTCAAAGTCGATCTCACCATTAAGACGCCAGGGCGCATCATCGCCAGCAGGCAGCAGGCGCAGCAGGTAACGGTGCTTCAAGCGTTGATCCAGCTCACCCCGGTAACTGCCCTGCCCCCGTTGTTCAAGCACAATATCCCGGTCGTTGTCCGCTTCCATGGGGTGCATCAGCTTCAGGCGCAGACTCTCTGGCTGAACCTCGCCAGACAGGGTGACGCTTACCAGGCCACCATCCAGGTTAAAACTCACTTCCGCCAGCATGTGCAGTTCGCTGGCGCGGGTATCCTGCTCCAGGCGCTGATTGATGGCCTTGCCGTCTTTGTAGTAGTTGTCCACCACCATGTCGTCGGCACTGTGCAGGGCCAGACGCACCGTAAGAATAGCGGCCACCACCACAATGGCGGGCAGGCCGATAATCAGCCAGGGCCAGAATTGTTGGTACCAGGGTTTGCTGTCGATGGTTTTTTGCATGATGTGTACTGTTTAGTAAGATTTACCGTCATTGCGAGGAGCGAAGCGACGCGGCAATCTCCATACATCACTGCCACACTGGAAAAGATCGCCGCGCTACGCTCGCGATGACAGGTGTATTCAGAAAAGCTACCGCGGCCCGAGAAAACGACTGTCCTGGGTATCTGTTATCTGGGGGTCGTCAATGGCTTCGATGGTAAACGCCACATCCGCGTTAGGCACTCGCAGGGCCAGCGGATCGAGGCGCAATTTTACCAGCGTGTGATGCACCTCGCCCTCTTTAACGGTAATTTCACGGTGGCCCTTGAAATCAAAGTCGTAGTCGCCGGTCACCACAATGCGGTAGGTGCGGTCCTGTGTGTCCATGTTGTTGATTTTCAGGGTGTAGGCGTTTTCCAGCTGGCCGTCATTGGTAAAGCGGAACATGGCATTGCGGTCGCGCTGCACGTTGATTTCCACCGGTATACGGGTGGCCATGGTGTACACAAAGGCAGTGGCCATGATCAAAACACCGGCAATATAGCCCAGCAGTTTGGGCCGCCAGATGCGTACTTTTTTCTCTTGCAGGGCGGTTTCCGTGGTAAAGCGGATCAGCCCGCGGGGATACTCCATCTTGTCCATGATTGCGTCGCAGGCATCCACGCAGTAACCGCAGTTGATGCACTCGTATTGCAGGCCATCGCGAATATCGATACCCACCGGGCACACCTGTACACAGAGGGTGCAGTCCACACAATCGCCAAGCCCTTCGGCTTTGTAGTCGGCGCCCTTTTTACGTGGCCCACGGCCTTCACCGCGCTTGCTGTCGTAGGACACCAACAGGGTGTTTTCGTCGTACATGGAGCTTTGAAAGCGGGAGTACGGGCACATGTATTTGCACACCTGCTCGCGCATAAAGCCGGCGTTTAGGTAGGTGGCACCGGCAAAAAACAGAGTCCAGAACACCGGTTGAAATTCGGAACTGAAGGTAAATAAATCAACAGTCAGTTCGCGAATGGGGTTGAAGTACCCCACAAAGGTCAGCCCGGTGGCAAACGCGATGGCAACCCAGATGGCCTGGGTACCGCCCTTGCGCAGCAGTTTGTCCATGTTCCAGGGGGCGCGATCCAGTTTGATGCGTTTCAGGCGGTCGCCCTGACAAAGATTTTCCGCCCACATAAACATCAGCGTCCACACGGTCTGCGGGCAGGTAAAGCCGCACCACACGCGCCCTACCGCCACGGTCACCGCAAACAGCGAAAAGGCGGCAATAATCAACAGCCAGGCCAGCAGCATAAAATCCTGCGGCCAGAACACCCAGTGAAACACGTAGAATTTGCGCTCGATCAGGTCGAACCAGACAATCTGGCGGCCGTCGAACTGTATCCAGGGCAACAGGAAATAAGCACCCAGCAGCGGCAGCCAACTCCAGCGTTGCAGGTTGGAAAAGAAGCCTTTTATCTTGCGGGTATAAACCTTTTCTGCACTCTGGTAGAGGTTGACAATTTTGACAACCTCTTCTTCCTGGCGCTGCTCTACATGAGTTGGCTTATGTGGCTCGGTCATTAGATATCCCTGACTGCAAAAGTGTCCTAAAGAGGACAAGGGGATTGCACTCTACAAAAAAACAGGCCACAGAAAAACCATCAATTATTTGAGGGTATTCTGTAGCCTGTAAGGGCGAAGCCCGTCTGTCAGCAGACGAAGTCTGCGCCCTGTCGACTATCTTCTAATCGTCCGCAGTCAGGCTGAATACATAGGCTGTCAGCAGGCGAATTTTTTCCGGGCGCAGCAGGTCTTGCTGGGCGGGCATAATACCCATACGGCCACTGCGCACAGAGTGGCGCACGCTCAACCGCAACGGGTAGCGGTGATCGCGGTACACCCAGATGTTGTCGGTCAGGTTGGGCGCACCCAGTGCCTGCATGCCTTTACCTTCCGGGCCGTGGCAAGTGGCGCAGGTGGCGTCGTATACCGCCTTGCCCGCCGCCGCCTGTTCAGCGTCGTGGTCTTCACCGCTGAGGCTGAGAACGTATTCAGACACGTTGACTACACCGTCTTCACCAATCACATCCCCCCAGGGAGGCATAGCGCCCTGGCGACCGTGGGCGATGGTGGCCTGAATGGTGTCGGGCTCGCCGCCAAACAGCCAGTCATTGTCCGCCAGGTTGGGGAAGCCGTGACTGCCGTTGGCATCGATGCCGTGGCAGATGGCGCAGTTGTCGGCAAACAGGCGCTGGCCCATTTTCAAGGCCACCGGATCGCGGATCAGATCGGTGATGGAGGTCTCCGCAAACTGGGCGTAGATGGGGCCGTATTTTTCTTCCGCCGCATCCATTTCACGCTGCCACTGGTTTTCCTGTGTCCAGGGTTTGCCGTCTTCGGAAAAGTACTTGGCCACCCCTTCAAAGTTGCCCATACCGGGAAACCAGATCAGATAGATCACACTGAAAATCACCGACAGCAGGAAGCTCCAGAACCACCAGGCCGGCAGCGGGTTGTCGTATTCCTCAATACCGTCGTAAACGTGGCCGGTGGTAGGGGCTTTACCCGAACGGGCCTGGTCGTCACTGAGTTCCACATTGCGGTTGGCCAGCAACAGCCAGGTACAACCGCCGAGAACGATAATGGTGATAACCGAAATCCAGATACTCCAGAAGGTGCTCATTGTTGGTCTTGCCTCTTCTTGTCGCCAGGTTGGTGGCTGCTCAGTTCGCCCTCTTCAAAGGGCAGTTGAGCGGCTTCCTCAAAATCTTGCTTTTTGTGTTTACTGAAGGCCCACCAGACAATGCCGCCGAAGGCGATCATTGCCAGAATGGTACCTATGCCTTGCAGGGTGCCTTGGTCCACGTAACTCTCCGCTTTAACGCTTCTGCTTGAGCAGGGTGCCAAGCTGTTGCAGGTAGGCAACCATGGCGTCGATTTCAGATTTGCCTTTTACCGCATCACCTGCACCGGCAATGTCTTCATCGGTATAGGGCACACCCACGGACCGCAGGGCTTCCATCTTCTTACCGGTGAGTTTGCCGTCCAGCACGTTATCGAACAGCCAGGGGAATTCCGGCATATTGGATTCCGGCACCACATCCCGGGGGTTGTACAGGTGGGCGCGATGCCACTCGTCACTGTAACGGCCACCCACTCGCGCCAGATCTGGCCCGGTGCGCTTGGAGCCCCACAGGAACGGGTGCTCGTACACGTGCTCACCGGCTACCGAGTAGTGACCGTAACGCTCGGTTTCGGCGCGGAACGGGCGAATCATCTGAGTGTGGCACACATGGCAACCCTCGCGGATGTAAATATCGCGCCCTTCCAGAGCCAGCGCCGGCAAGGGCTTGAGGCCTTCCACCGGCTGAGTGGTTTCATCGGCAAAGAACAGGGGCAGAATCTGCGCCAGGCCGCCAAAGCTCACCGCCACCAGAATCAGTACCACCATCAAGCCAATATTTTTTTCTACAATTTCGTGTTTCACCGTTCTTCCCCCTTAAACCGCTTGGCTCTGTGCAGGCACAACATCGCCTGAGGCCGCTTCGCCAGACTCCTTGTCGGAGACAGTGCGATACAGGTTGTAAACCATCAGCAACATACCCGCCAGGAACAACACACCACCCAGCAGACGCACCACATAACCGGGATAACTGGCCTCTACCGAGTCCACAAAGCGGTAAAGCAGGGTGCCGTCTTCGTTAAAGGCGCGCCACATCAGGCCTTGCATCAGACCGTTTACCCACATGGAGGCGATGTACAGCACGGTGCCAACAGTGGCCAGCCAGAAGTGGGCGTGAATCAGTTGCACGCTGAACATTTGCTTGCGATTGGAAAGCACCGGAATCAGGTGGTAAACCGCACCAATGGAGATCATCGCCACCCAACCCAGGGCGCCGGAGTGCACGTGGCCCACGGTCCAGTCGGTGTAGTGAGACATGGCGTTCACAGACTTGATGGCCATCATCGGGCCTTCAAAAGTGGACATGGCGTAGAACGACAGGGACACCACCAGGAAGCGCAGAGTGGGGTCGGTGCGCAGCTTGGTCCAGGCACCGGACAAGGTCATGATGCCGTTGATCATGCCGCCCCAGGACGGTGCCCACAGCACCAGAGACATCAGCATGCCCAGGGTTTGGGTCCAGTCCGGCAGTGCGGTGTAGTGCAGGTGGTGCGGGCCAGCCCATATATAAAGAGCAATCAGCGCCCAGAAGTGCACAATGGACAGGCGATAGGAGTACACCGGACGCTCTGCCTGCTTGGGTACAAAGTAGTACATCATGCCCAGGAAGCCAGCAGTGAGGAAAAAGCCCACCGCGTTGTGGCCGTACCACCATTGAATCATGGCGTCGATGGCACCGGCGTAGGCGGAGTAGGACTTCCACATGCTCACCGGCACTTCGGCACTGTTCACCACATGCAGCATGGCCACGGCGATAATAAAGCCGCCGTAGAACCAGTTGGCTACGTAGATATGCTTGATGGTGCGCTTCATGATGGTGCCGAAGAACACGTAGGCGTACACCAGCCAGACGATGGTGATGGCAATATCAATGGGCCATTCCAGCTCGGCGTATTCCTTGGCACTGGTAAAGCCCAGTGGCAAAGTGATGGCCGCTGCCAGAATAACCAGCTGCCAGCCCCAGAAAGTAAACCAGGCGGCGCCGTTGGAAATCAGGCGGGTGCGGCAAGTGCGCTGCACAACATGGTACGAAGTGGCAAACAGGGCACAGCCACCAAACGCAAAAATCACCGCATTGGTGTGCAGTGGGCGCAGGCGGCCAAAGTGGGTGTAAGGTTGCAGCAGGTTGTTGAGGTCTGGCCATACCAGTTGAGCCGCCAGCAGCACCCCTACCGCCATACCGACAACACCCCAAACCACCGTCATGATGGCGAAAGCCTTGACCACACCAGTGTAGTACTGGCCGCTGGCTTCGCTGTCCTGTACCGGCTGTTCACCGGCAGTCGCAACATTGCTCATCAGATTACCTATGGTTGTAATTACAATTTGAATTCAAAAATCAGGCTAGGGCCTGTTAACACTAATTGAGTCATCACTGCTGGGAGCCATTTTTTCGCCCAGCAAGGCAGAAGGAGTGCTGTGTAGTCATTCTACATGAGCGACTGATAACGCAGCTGGGCGGAAAAATGGCCCCAGCCCTTCGGGTTGCGGCTAAAAAAGCGCCACTCGGTGTTGCTCGTCGTTCATTTGGAATGACCAAACCGCTCTCCTCGCGCCTTGATTGGCGCTTTTTTAGTCACAACAGTGACGACTCAATTAGTGTTAGCAGGCCCTAGGACAACTGGCTGTTTGCACTTGCCTCTCAACCAGTGTAACTGCCCACAGCGGCGCAGCTATTATCACTTTGGGGGTATGGCACGGCGTTGACACACATCAAGTGCACACCTCACCGCTTTTGATTGCCCCCGAAATTATTTCTGTTTTGCCCCCCCCGATTGACGGGCGCGCTATTCTACCTCCACTGGGGGGAATTTCACAGTTCGGAGACAGTCACTATAAAAGCAGTCAGAAATTGATCGATGCCTATAACCTGGAGCCGTGAAGTTCAGCGTGGTGGCAACCCGGAACCCGGCTGGCTATATCCAGACACGCTGTACATACATCCCTGTAAGCTCGGGTGCGGCATCCCTGCCGCTTACGGTCTGGATATAGCCAGCCGGGTTCCGGATTTTCATATCAAGCACAGGCGTGTTAAACAAGAATCTTGCCCCCCCCACTTTCACGGGGTTGGGCGGTGTGGTTTCCAGGCCGTTGGTCGCAGGGATAGTGGCCAAAGAGCGCACAGGGAAGTGTTTACAGCGTGCCTGTAAACCACACCGTCCAATCCCGCCACCACGCACCCAAAAACGACAAACCTATAAAACCCCCCTGCTTTCCGGTAGCATTCGCCACCTGACATTACTGCCCCACTGGAAAGCCCACATGCAAACCCTGACCATCACCCGCCCCGACGATTGGCACCTGCACCTGCGCGATGGCGAGGCACTGACCACCACCGTGCCCGACGCCACCCGCTGTTTTAATCGGGGAATTGTGATGCCCAATCTGGTGCCACCGGTCACCAACCTGGAGCGAGCCGCCGCCTACCGCGACCGCATTCTGGCCCAGGTTCCCCAGGGCAGTGACTGGCAACCGCTGATGGTGCTGTACCTCACCGACAACACCAGCAAAGCAGATATTGAAGCCATCGCCGCCAGCGGTTTTGTGAAAGCGGTGAAGTACTACCCTGCCGGCGCCACCACCAATTCCGATTCCGGGGTCACCGATCTGAGCAAAACCCACGACGCCCTGGAAGCCATGGAAAAAGCCGGGATTCCGCTGCTGCTACACGGTGAAGTGACGGATTCGGATATCGACATTTTTGATCGCGAGGCGGTATTTATCGACCGTCATCTGGTTAGCCTGCGCCAGCGCTTTCCGGGGTTAAAGACGGTTCTGGAACACATCACCACCCGGCAAGGTGCCGAGTTTGTGGCCGAGGGCGACGACAATCTCGCCGCCACCATTACCCCGCAACACCTGCTGTACAACCGCAACCACATGCTGGTGGGGGGCATTCGCCCGCACTTGTACTGCCTGCCCATTCTCAAGCGGGACATTCACCAGCAGGCATTGATTGCCGCCGCCACCAGTGGCAGCAAGCGGTTTTTCCTGGGCACCGATTCAGCGCCGCACAGCAAAAACATCAAGGAAAACGCCTGTGGCTGCGCCGGTTGTTACAGCAACCACGCCGCCATTGAACTGTACGCCGAGGCCTTTGAACAGGCTGGCGCGCTGGACAAACTGGAAGGTTTTGCCAGCCACCACGGGGCGGACTTTTACGGCCTGCCCCGCAACCGGGAAACCATTACCCTGGTGCGCGAGCCCTGGCAAATACCGGACAGTGCCCCCCTGGGCAGCGACACACTGGTGCCCCTGGCCGCTGGTGAAACCTTGCAGTGGAAACTGCAACCGTGAGCGCAATAACCATGGGCAGGTTTTGATGGATCAGTACACCCCGTTGTCAGAGCGCTTTCGCGGCTTCCTTCCTGTGGTGATGGATTTGGAAACCGGCGGTTTCGACAAAGACCGCGACGCGTTACTGGAAATTGCCGCCGTTACCCTGGCTGTGGACGAAGACGGCTGGCTATTGCCGGACGAAACCCTGTGCTGCGCCATTGAACCCTTCGCCGGAGCCAATATCGAAGCCGCTGCCCTGGAAATCACCGGCATCGACCCCAACGACCCAGGCCGCAACGCTCTGGCGGAGTGCGAAGGCCTCAGCCAGATATTCCAGAAAGTCCGCAAAGCGGTGAAATCCCACAACTGCAAGCGGGCGGTTATGGTGGCCCACAACGCCCACTTTGACCTGGGCTTTGTCAATGCGGCGGTGGAGCGCTGCAACATCAAGCGCAACCCGTTTCACCCCTTTACCTGCTTTGATACCGCCACTCTGGGAGGCCTGGCCTACGGCCAAACCGTACTGGCCAAAGCCTGCGAAGCCGCCAACATCGACTTCAGCAGCCGCGAAGCACATTCGGCCGCCTACGATGCCGAGCGCACTGCCGAACTGTTCTGCGGCATCGTCAATCGCTGGCGGGAACTGGGCGGCTGGTTGATATAAGGCCTAATCCACAGGCTTTTCAGCCAAGCGATCTGCCTGCTCGAATAACGCATCCAACTGCTGCACTAACTGGCCTTCATCCACCGGGCGGGCGAATTGGGCTATGGGCGGTTCCAGGCCGCCCTGGTAGTCCGGTCTCATATTGAAGTAAGTAAAATCCAGGCTGCGCAGGCTGATCAGCAGAGGCACGGCAATAAACACAACCCCAATACCAAGGGCAGCGCTGTGGCGTTTCCAGCTTCTTAAATTGGTGGCCAGGCTGAGGCTGGCCCAACACACCAGCGACAACAGCACAAATTCCGACACATGGGAAACCACTGTGTACAAAAAATTGCTGCCTGCGTTAAAGCTCCATATGGTCGCCAGGCGCAGTGCCAACACAAGGGTGACGGAAAACAAGGCCCACAATCCAAGGTGTGTAAAGTAGCGCCCCGGGTTGTGGGTAATACGGCTGATCACCACCCAGATAATGGGTATCAGCGCCAGGGCCAGTAATTCTTCGACGCTTTTACTCAGCAGCGTCATGGGTTTTAGCGACTCATCGGCCTGTAACCATTGCTGCAAAACAACGGGAACCAGGGCCAACAGCATCAGTAGCGGCCACACAAAGGGCCGCCCCAACACGCTCACATATTTATCAAAACCAATATAGCGAACGGTTGGCGCAACCGGATGAGCCTCGCCATAAATATGTAAAAACACATTGCCCAGCTGCAACCGATCACCGGAATTAAGCTGATCGCCGGACAGTTTGCGCTTACCCGAGCGCAGCTGTACGCCGTTAACACTGCCCAGGTCGTTCACTTGCCAGCCCTGTTCCAGGGCCACCAGCTTGAGATGGTGGGGACATACATAGTGATCATCGACAACCACATCGTTGTCATAGGCACGACCAATGGATACGCAGGTACTGTCTACTCTGCGACGTTCTATCAGCTGGCCGTTACGACGTCTGATTTCAATGATTACCGCCATGCCGCCACCTCCACAAAACGCGCCATAAACTTCTGAACACTTTCCCGACTGACCCCCGTCAACGAAAAGTGGCGGATAAAGGCTTTGTGATTGTGGTGCAGGGAGCCACCCACAAAAAAGGCGTCGTAAAGGCCTTTGTAATCCCGGTAAGCTCGCACGCACAGCACGGCTTTTTCGGGTTTGTCGGATTGCTGTTTGGCAACAAACAGTTCTTCACAGGCATACTCACTGACATCGTCTTTGCCAGCCACATTATCGGAAACAAAATTGGCCAGCAGGTTTTCGTAGCGCCGGTAAAACTGCCACGGGTTCAGTTTATCCGCCTGCAGCCAGAAAAACTGATAATTGACTGTGCCCGTAGTAAAGCCGGGATTCAGGTAGATGTGCTCACTGCCCTGGCAGGTACTCATAACCCGCTGAAATTTTTTGTCTTTATCCGTGGAGTTGCCCCAGCACTTCACATAGGGGCGCATCTCCGCAAGCGCACTGGCTTCGCCAATGGTTTCGGTGGGCCAGTCTTTGGCCACTATGCCGTCAATCAAGTTTTTTTGATTGTCGTACAACTGTTGGCCGATATAGGCTTTGAAATCCGCAATCCGTTGGGCCCGTTCGCCATACCCCGTCAACAGCGACCGCAACACATCCACCGGCACCAAAAAGCTGATCTGATTGCCCCCGGTGGACACGTTAATGCCCACCACTTCCCCTGCCCCATTCAATACCGGGCCACCGCTCATGCCGGGATTGATGGAGCCGGTAAAATGGATGCGCCGATAGTAGCTGGCATCATTCACATTGTTGTAGGTGCCGGGCACCACAGTAAAGCCAATATCGTGGGGGTTGCCAATGGCGTAGATGGTCTCTCCCTGCTGCGGCTTTTGCTCAGCCAGGCCCAGTGGCGACATAACCAGTTGGTCACTTTTCAACAGGGCGAGATCGTTGATGACATTGATATCCAGCAGCTCCAGAGGCCCCACATTGCCCTCGGCGTCAAGATATTCGATGCGGTATTTATCCGGGTGGGAAATGGCAGATTCGATCACATGGTAGTTGGTGGCGATTACCCCCTGACCGGTCACCAGAAAACCACTGCCCAGTGAGGTTTTTTTATCCGCCGCCAGATCAATCAGGCGTATTTGATAAATATGGTGTTGGTGATCACTGAACAACTGTGCTGCGCTGCTTTCCACACTGTGGCTATACTGACCAAGCGATATCAGCAGCCCTATGGCCACCAATAACTTTGCTGCGATACTGCTCACGTACACTCCTTATAATTCAGACAGTTAGCGAGCAGCTGAGTGTAGCAGCTGGCGCATTTAAAATACCAGAGCAACCACCTACTGCGGCAAGGGCACCTCATATAATTCAGTACAACTTCGACTACTTTTGTAGGGCGGATTAGCTGCGCAGCAGCGTAATCCGCCAATGCAGGCAGCAGCAGAACCTGAATAAAAACGCCCGTTGATTGGTGGATTACGCCTTCGGCTAATCCACCCTACAAGGTTGGCGTATTAAAAACATCAGAACAGCCAACCATTGCATTACCGGGCTGGAAAGGTCATAACTGAAAGCTATCCTTTTAGTGGGATTCACAACGACTGCCACTAAACTACAATGCCATTTAGTGACACAATGTGCCGCCACAGCAAACAACACAAAATTCGGAAAGGCCATGCCAGATAACAAAGACTCTCTCAAAGACAGTGCCATGCACTACCACACCCACCCGGTAGCGGGAAAAATGGAAATTCAGCCCACCAAATCCCTGGCCAACAAACGGGATCTGTCGCTGGCCTACTCCCCCGGCGTAGCCTATGCCTGTGAAGCCATTGTCGAAGACCCCAACTACGCCGCCAAAGTCACCTCCCGGGGCAACCTGGTGGCGGTAGTCAGTAATGGCACGGCGGTACTGGGCCTGGGCAATATCGGCCCACTGGCCTCCAAGCCGGTGATGGAGGGCAAGGCGGTACTGTTCAAAAAATTCGCCAATATCGATGTGTTCGATATCGAAGTGGACGAAACCGATGTGGACAAACTGGTGGACACCATCGCCGCCCTGGAGCCCACGTTTGGCGGCATCAACCTGGAAGACATCAAAGCCCCGGAATGTTTTTTGATCGAGCGCCAACTGCGCGAACGCATGAATATTCCGGTGTTTCACGACGACCAACACGGCACCGCTATTGTCGCCGCCTCTGCTGTCTACAACGGCCTGCGCATCGTCGACAAGAAAATTGAAGACATCAAACTGGTGGTGTCCGGTTCCGGCGCCGCCAGTATCGCCTGTGTGGAATTGCTGATCAGCATGGGCCTGAGCCGGGACAACCTGTTGCTGGTAGACCGCGCTGGCGTGGTGTACGAAGGCCGCCAGGACAACATGAACCCATGGAAGCAAAAACTCGCCGCCACCACTGAGGCCCGCACCCTGGCAGACGCCATGGTGGACTGCGACGTCTTTATGGGGCTGTCCGGCCCCGGCGTACTGAAACAGGACATGGTAAAAACCATGGCCCGCGACCCGCTGATTCTGGCCATGGCCAACCCCAACCCGGAAATTCTGCCGGAAGACGCCAAAGCGGTGCGCCCGGACGCCATTCTCGCCACCGGCCGCTCCGACTACCCCAACCAGGTGAATAACGTTCTGTGCTTCCCGTTTATTTTCCGCGGCGCGCTGGACTGCGGCGCCAGCACCATTAACGAAGAAATGAAAATGGCCTGCGTACGCGCCATCGCAGACCTGGCCATGAAAGAGGCCACCGACGTAGTGGCGGAAGCCTACGCCGGGGAAGACCTCAAGTTTGGCCCCGACTACCTGATTCCCAAACCCTTCGACCCGCGCTTGGTGGAAGAACTGCCCGTGGCCGTGGTGCAAGCGGCCATGGACAGTGGCGTGGCCACCCGCCCCATCGAAGATCTGGACGCCTACAAGAAATCCCTGCACGAATTTGTCAACCGCGCCGGACTGTTTATGGAGCCGGTAATCCAGGCCGCCAAACGCGGCCCTAAACGCCGCCTGGTGTACGCCGAAGGGGAAAACGACGATGTACTGCTGGCAGTACAGGCGGTGGTGGACGAAGGCGTGGCCCGCCCCATTATTCTCGGCCGCCCGAACGTGATTGAGCAAAAAATTCAACGCCTCAGCCTGCGCCTGCAGCCGGGGGAAGACATCGACATTTTCAACCCCAAAGACGCCGACAAAGACGACCGCTACTGGCAGCACTACCACAAAGTCGCTGGCCGCAGCGGTGTGCCGGTGGAAGCGGCCCAATCCCTGATGACCACCAACAGCACCGCATTGGCGGCAGTCATGGTGTCGCTGGGGGAAGCCCACGGCATGATCTGCGGCAAAGTGGGCCGCTTCCTCAGTCACCTGCGCGACATCTATCAGGTACTGGGCACCAAAGAGCCGGGCCAGCATATATCGTCGGTACAGGCGCTGCTGTTGCCATCCGGCCCCATCTTTATGACCGACTCCTTCCTCACCGTAGACCCTACGGTGGATGAAATTGTCGCCAAAACCAAAGCGGGCATCGAATTCGTACAGCAGTTTGGCATCAAGCCCAAAGTGGCACTGCTGTCCCACTCCAACTTTGGCACCTCCAACGCCCCTTCCGCCAAGAAAATGCGCAAGGCGGCGGCCATATTGCGGGAACAGTATCCGGATATTGAACTGGACGGCGAAATGCACGCACTCAGTGCATTAAACGTCCACAATCGCGAGATTTCTTACTCCGAATCCAACCTTGGCGGCCAGGCCAACTTGCTGGTTATGCCCAGTTTAGATGCGGCCAATATCGCTCTGGGCCTGATACGCTCTTTCACCGATGCCCTGCTGATTGGCCCCTTCCTTACAGGCATCAAGAAGCCAGCGCATATCGTGATTCCTTCCGTTACTTCAAGAGGTATCTTTAACATGACTGCGCTGACGGCGGTGGATATAGAGCATTATTGCAAGGACAATGTTTGCGAGATTTGACGTTTGACGTGAATGAGTCGGCCGAAGGGCCGACTCATTCTTTTCCATGCCCGAGTAAACATCAGCATACTCGCCAGAATCACTCCGAAGTTTAACTTCACCGTCATTCCCGCGAAGGCGGGAATCCATCTAATTCGCTACATCTACACCCATGGATCCCCGCCTGCGCGGGGATGACGAACGTCTGATAACAACCAATGACGCTTTACTCTCTTTAACAGATTACGTTATCCGCCGCCTAAAGGCGGGAGGTTTACGGATCCCCTATCGGGGACTCTAAATCGCAGACATATCAGCCTCAATATTGTCACTTTTTGAAAAAATTAAATTTTGATTGCCCTGGTGTTGCAGGGAGGGGTGGCTGGATTGCATATTAAACTGGCCGAATACAACCTCTGCACAGTTTATTTTTTTTGTAATTCTTTACAGTCTCGTTAACTTCAGAAGAAACCTGACGCTGTCCGGTGCTGTACTATTAACCCGGCAATATAAAAGGTGTACGGCTCCCACCTACGGAGTTTGAAAGGTTACGCTGAAAACGGCTTTAACTCGCCCTGTCGCATTCTGCAAAACAAATCTCATGTTGAGCTTATGGCTACTGGTTTCCGATGTCGACCGGGCTGCGGGAATGTTTTTGAATCTCGACACAGATACTGCCACCAGGCAGAGTTTCTGGGAGAAAAGCGCCGACATATTAATCACTTGGGAAAAACCATAAAACGCACATTTTATAATTTCTATCCCGCCAAGACTTCCAGACTATGGTGGACCATAAAAGAGGAAAAACATGAACACATCACTGTTTGATTTAAGCGGAAAAGTCGCCCTGGTTACCGGCGCCAGCCGTGGTATTGGTGAAGCCATCGCCAGATTGCTGGGCGAATATGGCGCTCACGTTATTGTTTCCAGCCGCAAGCAGGCGGACTGCCAGCTGGTGGCCGACAGCATTGTGGAAGCGGGCGGCAGTGCCGAGGCTTTTGCCTGTCACGTCGGTGATCTTGATGCCATCCGTGCTGTCTATGCACATATCCGGGAAAAGCATGGTCGCCTGGATATTCTGGTCAACAACGCCGCCGCCAACCCCTACTATGGCCATATTCTGGATACCGATCTGGCCGCCTACGAGAAAACCGTGGACGTCAACTTGCGCGGCTACTTCTTTATGTCTGTCGAAGGTGGCAAGCTGATGCGCGACAACGGTGGCGGCAGCATTGTCAATACCGCCTCCGTCAACGCCCTGCAGCCGGGGATGATGCAAGGTATCTATTCCATCACCAAGGCGGCGGTGGTGAACATGACCAAAGCCTTTGCCAAGGAATGCGGCAGCCTGGGCATTCGCTGCAATGCCCTGCTGCCGGGCCTGACCAAAACCAAATTTGCCGGCGCTCTGTTCAGCAACGATAAGGTCTACAAACAGGCCGTCACCCAGATTCCCATGGGCCGCCATGCGGAACCTGAGGAAATGGCCGGCACCGTGTTGTATCTGGTTTCCGACGCCGGTAGCTACACCAACGGCGAGTGCATCGTGGTCGACGGGGGCTTAACCCTTTAACCTGAATCCGTGACTTCAGAGCGGCGCACAGCACAAGCTCTTGATTCCACAGCGGTTTGAAAAATACCCACTTAACCGATGGGTGAAGCTAAGATTTTTCAATTCCACTGTGAAACCAATATCTTGCACTCTACACTCACTCTGAAATCACGGATTCAGGTTTAAGAGACTGGGCGATTCCTTTTCTGGAAGAACGATATAAAACCACAAACAAACCTGATAGCAGGAGGAGACATGAGTATTTCATTTGCAGGCCAGGTGGCCATCGTCACCGGCGCCGGTGGTGGCCTTGGTCGTTGCCATGCTTTGGAACTCGCCAAGCGTGGTGCCAAAGTGGTGGTGAACGATCTCGGTGGTTCAATGGATGGCAGCGGTGGCTCTTCCGAAGCGGCTGAGGCGGTAGTGGCCGAAATTAGAGCCGCCGGTGGTGAGGCCTTAGCCAATGGTGGTTCGGTATCTGATCGTGCTGGTGCGCAAAGCCTGGTAGACGATGCCATGAACGCCTGGGGCCGAGTGGACGTACTCATCAACAACGCCGGTATTTTGCGCGACAAGTCATTCTCGAAAATGACCTTAGATGACTTTGATCTCGTGGTCGATGTGCATCTATCAGGGGCAGCGTATTGCACTCATGCAGTGTGGCCCATCATGCGAGAACAAAACTATGGTCGTATTTTGATGACCGCTTCACCGAGTGGTTTGTTCGGTAACTTTGGTCAAACCAACTATGGTGCGGCAAAGCTGGGGCAAGTGGGTTTCATGAATACGCTGAAAATTGAAGGCGCCAAGAACAATATTCACACCAACACCATTGCGCCCGTAGCAGCCACTCGCATGACGGAAAACCTCATTCCCCAGGACATGGTGGATAAGTTAGGGCCCGAACTGGTAACCCCAGCGGCCATTTTCTTAGTCAGCGAGGGTGCGCCCAACGGGGTGATTATGCAGGCGCAAGGTAGTCAATACTCCGTTGCCTGTATCGTTGAAAACGAAGGCGTAAATCTCGGTCTTGACGCTTCCTGTGATGATATTGCTGATCATTACGAAAAAATCTCGGATCTCACCGGTGCTAAACCACGCGCCATGCTTAGGGGGGGTTAACACCCCCTAGAGCGCCTCCCCCTCATCACTGCGCTTCCAACCCACTAACAGAACAATAGCCACAATGCCTATCAGCAGCCCCTGCCAGGGGGTAAACAGATTGAGACTGGTGGCGGTGAGTAACATAACGCCGTAGTCCACCTGTGTTTTGGCCTTGTTCAGCGCCACGTTTGCACAGGCAATGCCGGTAAGCAGTAATGTCATCAGCAGGGCGATACTCATCAGCGGCCTTAGCAGTGTGATCAGGGGCAAAAGGATAAACAGCAGTGGCACATTAAAAACGTAGTAGGACGATATGCCATCGAACAGGGAATCCATGGTCTGCCGACCTTGGCGCCAGCGCTCTACAACGATCACCTGAATGCCGGTCCAGAGTACGCCCTGTGAAGGGAAAAACGGTGCAACAATTGCCATTACTGCGTTGCGGATGCCGGTACTGATATGGGTGCGGGAGGTGTTCAGGCTGATTGTTTCGTCTTTGCGGTCGTCCTGAGCCTGTTTAATGATTGCGTTGCCGGTCACAATATCGCCAAACAGAATGACATAGGCGATCAGGGCAAGGGGCAAGCACTGTAAATACAGGCTGGCGCTTGGCCAGCCAATACTCAGCGGCGATACTTTTTCCCACAGGCTGGCGAATGGCGGGTTGAGTATGCCCCACTCGATATTAAAGGTAATTTCGCCGCTGACTGCGCCAATCAAACCGGCGAGAAAAAAGCCGGGCAGCAACCCCAGTGAGGCAATTTTGGCAATAAGCGGGTAGCGCTGTTGCAGGCGTTTCAGGGGCAGTGAAAATGTCAACACCATGGCCAGAACCAGTGCCGCGGTTGTGGCGTAGGGCTGGTTGAACAGGGCATTGGTACTGTCGCTGGAATCCAGCACACGCATAAAGGCGGCCATGGCCGCGCCCAGAATAATACCGCCTTTCAACACTTCCGGAATCCAGCTCATCAGTCGTGCGCCCAGGCCGGTGACACCCAATAGCAATAAAATCGCCGCGAAATCCAGCGACAGCGCCGTCATCGCCTGGAAGCGCTCACCGGGTGTACTGAAGTCGCCGGCAACAACAAAGGTGATCACAAAAGGAAGTGCTGGCGTTATCCAGCCCGGACAGTAGGGTTCACCAAAGAACATCCAGGCGCTGGAAAGCAGGATGGCGTGCAGCATGGCCATGGTGACAGCTTCTTCAAAGCTCAGGCCGAAGGCGCTGACCAGTAACGGCACCAGAGCCATCGCTGTGGCGGCGGCAATAAAGATACCCTGCAACAATTCAGACAGAGTGGCCCGGGTGTGTACAAAGGGAATGCGCAGGGTAAATGGGCCCCACTTTATGCCGGGGTGTTCTGCCCCCTCTTTCCGAAAACTGACCATAGCTAATATTCCAACGGTTTCAGGCACTGATTTTAAACAGGCTATCCTGCCGATGTTAATCGGCATTGTCTATTCCATCCCCAGGCTAAAACACTGTTTTGTCCGAAACTGATTCGTTGGTCGCCATGTTGAACCTTCTGCGGCCTTATAGGGCGCATAAAATATACGACTGTCGCTCTGACTGAACGGACGTATTGAGGATACTAAAAACACATATGAACTCAGCAACTGCGTTTCGGTTCACAAAACCCAGCGATGTTTGTGAGCTGGAAAAAACCCCCTTTGACGAGCGCGATCTCCCCCATTCCACCTACGAGCTGTTACGTGCAAGCGCCGAAGCATTTGCCGATAAAACGGCGTTAAGTTTTTTGCCGGAGGGCTCTGCACAGGAAAAGGCCGTCAGATATTCGTTTCGCGAGCTGTTTGCCCGCATTACTCAGGTGGCGAACGCCTTGAACCATCTGGGCGTAAAAAAAGACAACGCGGTGTCAATGCTGCTGCCCAATCTGCCGCAAACCCATTTTGCACTTTGGGGCGGCGAAGCTGCGGGCATTATTAACCCCATCAATCCGCTCCTGAATGCGGAATACATTGCTTCAATCATGGCCGAAACCAAGGCCAGTGTATTGATCACTTTAGCCCCCTTTCCCGGTTCAGATATCTGGGACAAGACCGTCCAGGTAGCAAACAAGGTACCCGGGCTGAAGACCATTCTGGCGGTGGATATAACACCCCTGCTATCCACAGAGGACGCACAGGTAGCGACGACCAACCACAGGGAACACCTCAACCCGCTTGGCAACTGTCAGGTGCTGGATTTTGACGATTTTGTGGCAGGCTTTAACGATCAGCAACTGGATAGCCAGCGCGTTATTTCACCGCAGGATATTGCTTCCTACTTTCACACCGGCGGTACAACGGGAGCACCGAAACTGGTGCCGCACACCCATCACAATGAAATTGCCATGGCCTGGCAGATAATCGTTGTCAACGATTTATCGTCGGACATGGTGGCCCTGTGCGGCCTGCCCATGTTTCATGTAAACGCCATATTTGTGACCGGCCTGGCCCCCTGGCTGGCAGGTGTTGAGGTGTTGCTGGCAGGGGTCAATGGCTATCGGAGTCAGGCGCTGATCAGGGATTTCTGGGCCCTGGTAGATAAATACCAGGTCAGTTACTTCAGTGCGGTTCCCACCATATTGAGTGCTTTGCTGGAAACAGACAGCAAGCCATTTAATCTCGACTCCTTGCTGTTTTGTGTCTGTGGTGCGGCGCCGCTTTCGGTAGAACTGGCATCCAGTTTCGAGGCACGTACAGGCCTGGTTTTGATAGAAGGCTACGGTCAGACAGAGGGCTGCTGTGCCAGTACCGTCAACCCGCGTTACGGTGAACGCCGCACAGGTTCCGTGGGCGGGCGCTTGCCTTATATGCAGCTACGCACGGTGATACTGGACAATGCCGGCAACTTCCTGAGAGATTGCGACACTGATGAAACCGGCTGTATTTGCATCAAAGGCCCCACGGTCTTCAGTGGCTACACGCAACCAGAGCATAATCAAGGCTTGTGGCTGGAAGACGGCTGGTTTCTCAGCGGGGATATGGGGCGCCTGGATGAAGATGGCTACCTGTGGCTGACCGGGCGCAGCAAAGACCTGATCATTCGCGGCGGTCACAATATCGACCCGCAAATCATTGAAGAGGCACTCCACAAACACCCTGGAGTGACCGCAGTGGCCGCTGTTGGCAAGCCCGATGTGCGCGTTGGTGAAGTTCCGGTAGCCTATGTTCAGCTCGCCAGCAGTGCGCAAGCGTGCGAGCAGGAGCTGCTGGAATTCGCAGCCCAGCACATTCACGAACGCGCCGCCGTTCCCAAGGAAGTGTTCATCCTCGATGCGTTGCCGGTCACAGCGGTGGGTAAAATATTCAAACCCGACCTGCGTATGGATGCGATCGAGCGAGTGATACGAGCCGAATTATCTGACCAGGAGGGTTTTTCTGACGATTGCTTTACGCTGAGCGTGGCAACTTCCAAAACCCATGGTCAGGTGGTTGTTATCGAGCTCGATGATTCTTTACGGCCTGCAGC
The DNA here is from genome assembly GCF_052983295.1 of Porticoccus sp. GXU_MW_L64. Classification (NCBI taxonomy): domain Bacteria; kingdom Pseudomonadati; phylum Pseudomonadota; class Gammaproteobacteria; order Cellvibrionales; family Porticoccaceae; genus Porticoccus; species Porticoccus sp. GXU_MW_L64. The sequence goes on from NZ_JBRKJK010000009.1 coordinate 101,188, forward strand.
TCACGAGTGCCTGAGTCCATACGCCTTTCAGTACAAATTTTACCCAGCCTAATTGCGATAGAAACTGGGCGGATTTCCGGTCCACTTCTTGAATGCGCGCCGAAAATTGGTGGCCTCGGTGTAGCCGACAAGCTCTGAAATTCGCTCGATGCTCAAGCTGGATTCCTGCAAATATTCTGTGGCGATGCGCGCCCTCACCTGGTCCACGATCTCCTGGTAGCTGGTACCTTCCTCCATCAGTTTGCGGCGCAGGGTTCGCTCACTGATATCCAGATGATTCGCCAGTACCGTCATATTGGGGAAACGGCCATGATTTTTCATCAAAATATTGGAAACTTTGCTGCTCAGAGTATCGCCAAGAAAGTGCTTTGCCAGAAAATTTTTGCACAATTCCTCACCCATTTTTGCGTATATGGGGTTCGCCGTGTTGAGCGGTAATGACATGGCCTTGCGATCATAAATCATCTGATTTTTCGGCTGGTCAAACAACAGAGGCACTCCGAAAGCCGCCTCGTATTTGTCCACATAGCTGGGGGCTGGATAAGCGAATTCCAGTCTTTTCGGGTAGGCCGTCTGACCAAGCAAGGCCTCGGAAACAGCAATACAGCCGGCATAGAGTTTTTCCACCAAAAAAGGCAGCAAATTACCCACAGGGTAAGGGGGGTAAGTGACCAGAGTCATTTCATCGTTGGAGGGATTGTTCACCAAATTCATAAACAGGAGGCTACTGGAGCACTTGTGATACTTGATGCCGGTTTCTATGGCTTGCGACCAGGTGGAGCAGCTCATCATGGCATAACCCAGGTTGCCGTACGCAGCGATCAGATATTTTTGACCGATGTACAGCCCAATATCTGGCCTGGGTGAAAGCTTTACCAGATTACTTACCAGTCGAAACGCCTGCCGAAAGGTAACAAACAACAGCTTGGTGTTGACTTCTTCGCTGTTGATTCCGGTGCCTTCCAGCGCCTGCTCAGCGGTAATTCCCAGCTCCCTGGCGCAAGCCAGAATCAATGGGAAAGAATAGGTTGGAACGCGCCCGTCTTCAGGTTTTAGAGTCACAGTTGGTTTTGTCAATGTAGTGTTGTAAGGTGGCCGAAATTGATTCGATGTGTGCAGAATAACCTTTCTTGATTACCTGACACAAGGTATGAGCTGCAAAAACGACGAAGGTTCACCTATGCAAAGACAGGTAGACCGGATTGCATATTAAATTGGCCGAATGCAACCTCTGCACAGGATTGGTTTTTTTGTACTTTTTGTATTGTGTAGTATGTGTCACAGAGCTGGAAATAGCTCTAGGGCGCTTCTAAAAATAGCGATATTTCCGTGAGAGCAAGGCGGCGGCGCACGCAGACCCGCAGTGTATATGGGATACATGAGGACTCGAGTACGACGCCAACGCCGCTATCGCGGAAATAGTGCATTTTTAGAAGTGCCCTCTAATCAAACTCATATTTGGAGAGGATAATGTTGACCAATTCTAAAAGAAACAGATTTTTTTTGGCGTTATTGGCTGCGCAAGCTACATTTTCGTCTGCGCAAACTGCGTCGGCGAGCGAGGAGGAAGGCAAATCCAGTGCGGTTCGTGCCTTGACTCTCGAGGAGGTGGTTGTCACCGCGACAAAGAAGGCTAATGGTGAAAATATCCAGGATGCAAAGCTTTCTGTGGTCGCTTTTGGGGAGCAGCAACTGGATGCGCTAAATATCCAGGATATCTCAAGTTTGAGTTTCAAAATTCCCAACGTCGCGCTGGATGATATTGGTACCGTAAAAGGCGTGGCTAATTTCTCCATACGTGGATTGGGAACGAATTCCTCGATTCCCTCCATTGATCCAACTGTAGGGACCTTCGTTGATGGTGTTTTTCTGGGCGTTAATTTTGGTGTTATTTTCGACACCTTTGATTTGGCCTCAGTTGAAACGTTACGTGGTCCGCAGGGCGTTTTGTTTGGAAGGAATGTTACTGGCGGGGCGGTCGTATTGAATACGACTGATCCGACTGATGAATTCACTGCTAAAGTAAAAGTCGGGCTCGAGTCGGGACTGCGGGGGACGGGTGCTAATTATACCACACAAGGTATTGTCTCTGGGCCTATTGCCGAAGGTCTGCTAACCGGAAAACTTTCTGTCTATTACAATAATGATGATGGCTGGTTTGAGAATATCGTTCCCGGTGCAACTCCGGGCGATTCGACAAGAGAGGATTTTGGTGAATCCGAAACAACCGTTGTTAGAGGTGCTTTAAAGTATACGCCGTCTGATAACGTAAGCTTGTTAGTTAAGTACGAACACGGTGACCAGGATGGTCAAGGGCCGGCAGGTCAATCGCATACCAACGGTTCAGGTGTCGACGGCCAAATTGTTAACTTTAGCCGTAATAGCTTCGATTTTTCTATCGATGAGCGTGGGTTTAACAGGGCGGAATGGGACTTTGTGTCCGCCAAGCTGGATATTGATGTTGCGTTTGGCGACGGAACCATTACCAATATCTTTGGCTATCGTGAGTTTTCCCAGTTCGCGCGAACTGATATTGATTCGACACCGGCGTTTCTTTTTCACGGGGATTTAAATACCACTCAAGACCAGATTTCTAACGAGCTGCGCTACAACGGTCGATTCCTGGACGAGAAATTCGAGTTAACCGCAGGATTATTCTACTTCGAGCAAGACCTCCTTTACGGCGAGGCGCGAGACCTGTTGGGCGGCGCGTTAACCCAGGACGGTGGCGGTGTGCTGGATCAGAGCACCTTTGGTGTGTTTGTCAGTGGCGAATATCAACTGACGGACGCCTGGTCGATAAATGCGGGTTTGCGTTGGAGTGATGAGCAAAAAGACGTGGAGATTTCGTCTCTTGCGCTAAATGTTAATGCGCCCTGCTTTGTTGTTCCGGGTGATCCGCGGTCTACGACAGCCTGTGTGCCAGATTTTATTGATAGCTTTAATACTTCTAACCTGTCTCCAAAAGTTGGGTTGGGATACGAATTCAGCGACAGTCTTCGTTTTTATGGGCATTGGGCCAGATCCTTCCGTGCTGGCGGCTTTAACTTCCGCAATACGATTACTGCTGTACCCCCGGGCCCTTTTGATGACGAGCGCATAGATTCTTTTGAGATCGGCTTTAAATCTGAACCGGTCGCTGGTGCGCGCTTGAATGCGGCGGTGTTTTTTAACTTCCTCGATGACCTGCAAAGGGAAACCAACGTGCCCGACGGAGGAGCCGGTGTGGTACAGGTTATTAGCAATACTGCAGATGCCGAAATTTTTGGTATTGAAGTAGATGCCACGATACCGGTCTCTGAGAACCTGGTGCTAACGGGCGGTTTTGGTTATCTGGATGGCGACTACACAGAAATTTTTTCTGACATCAGTGGGGACGGCCTGATTGACGGGACTGATCTAGGCCTTGAGATTCCAAGGCTGGCCCCGTTCACCGCTAATTTTGGGTTGATTTATTCATGGCAAATGCTTGGTGGTGATGCGATTTTTAATGCCAGCTATGCCTATCGTGATCGATCGTTCTTTACGGATAACAACAACGGTGTCCTGAATAGCGCTGACCGTGTGGATACTGATCTTACGCTGGAACTCAATGAGGGCAGATTAGCGATCAGTCTTTATGGCAAGAACCTGACCGATGATGTCCAGTTTGGTGGCGATACCCAGCTACCCTCGTTGTTGGGTCCAGTGCCTTTGGGTGGGACTTTCTCTCCGCTGTCAGTCGGAAGACAGTTTGGCGTTGAAGTACAACACAACTTTTAGGTCGCCAGATAGGTAAGAAGAAAGCGGCATGAACGGCTTAATGATGGAAGATCATCTGACCATTACGGCCATCATGCGGTTTGCGGACAGGGTGGTCTACGGAGACAGCGAAATTGTCTCTGTAGCCACCAACTCGGTGCATCAGGGCAATCGCGTTTAATTTTTTCAACAGAAAGCCAACATCTTTCCACGGTTTTGAAAAATTATTTACTGACAATAACGTCAAAAGAAGCGTCATCCCTCAAACACCACCGATAGCTGGAGAAACACTTATCAACAGTGAGGTAATTGGTGGTGATGATAAAGTTCGCACCGCTGAAAAAAGCCTGACCGCGGTGCTGGTTGTCGTTGTTGCGGCAGGGTCGGTGTTGGCATTTGCACGGGTGCAACCTTATCTTCTACTGGCCAAAAACACCTGATAAGCCGGGTTATCACTCTCGTCGGTGTAGATATAACCCAACCGATCCAGGTGTTCTATAAATTCGCCTTTTTCTGCATCCGGCACTTCAATTCCCGCCAGGGCCTGTCCTACAGATGCGCCGTGGTTGCGGAAGTGGAACAGGGAGATGTTCCATTTATCCCCTAACACCTCCAGAAAGCGCATCAGCGAGCCGGGGGTTTCCGGCACTTCAAAATTGAACAGACGTTCATTTTCAAGCCCTTTGGGGGAGCCACCCATCATGTAGCGCACATGGAGCTTGGCCAGTTCGTTGTCGGAGTAATCGTCTACCCAGTAATCCTGGGATTCCAGCTCCTGTTTAAGTGCAGGTAATTCACGATCGGCGTCTTGCAGTTGCACACCGACAAAGATATGGGCCTCGGTGTCGGGCACATAACGGTAGTTAAATTCGGTAATGGCGCGGCCACCCATGGCACCGCAAAACTCGCGAAAGCTGCCTTTGCGCTCGGGGATTTTTACCGCCAGTAACGCCTCGCGGCGTTCGCCCAGCTCGCAGCGTTCGGAAATATAACGCAGGGTGTGAAAATTCAGGTTGGAACCACTGAGAATAGCCGCCAGGTTGCGCCCCGTATAACCGTGTATCTGCTGGTGTTTTTTCAGCCCCGCCAGGGCCACGGCTCCAGCGGGTTCGGCGATGGCGCGGGTATCCTCAAAAATATCCTTGATAGCGGCACACAGCTGATCCACATCTACCTGAATGACTTCATCGGTGTACTCCTTTGCCAGCCGATAGGTTTCTTCCCCCATGCGCTTAACGGCCACTCCATCGGCGAACACACCTACGTGTTCCAGATCCACCAACTTGCCCGCTTCCAGCGCCGCCGCAAAGCAAGCGGAGCCATCGGACTCCACACCAACGATTTTGATATCCGGGCGCATCTGCTTCAGGTACACCGCCACACCCGCCAGCAAACCACCGCCGCCCACCGGCACAAACACCGTATCCAGTTCCGGGTTTTGTTGCAGCAGTTCTTTTGCCAGCGTGCCCTGCCCGGCGATCACGTCGGGGTCGTCAAAAGGTGGGATCAAGGTCCAGCCTTTTTCTTCCGACAAACGCCGGGCCTCGGCGCCGGCGTCATCGAAAGCGGCGCCATGCAATACCACATTGCCCCCCAGTGCACGCACCGCTTCCACTTTGATCTCGGGAGTGGTTTCCGGCATCACAATGGTGGCGTCAATCCCCAGGCGCGTGGCGGAATACACCACCCCCTGAGCGTGGTTGCCCGCCGAAGCCGCCACCACGCCAGCGGCTTTTTGCTGTGCAGACAGATTCACCAACTTGTTATAGGCACCGCGCAACTTGTAGGAATGCACCGGCTGACGGTCTTCGCGCTTTATGGAAACGGTGTTTTGCAAACGCTGGGACAGGCGTGGCATATCGGACAATGGCGTAACCACCGCCACCTCCCCCACCGGGGCCAGCAGAATCTGGCGCAAATACTCGCTGGCAGACTGATATTCGCCATCACTGCTCAAGGATGTGCTGGCCTGGCTAGCTTGTTCACTCATGCAGAAATTCCTGTTTTGTTGCACGCAGAGTTCTATACGCGAAAAAAAACCCCGCTAGATCATAGCGGGGTTTTACTGTTCGTCGGCAGGTGAGCCTTATCCGAACCGTAAACCATCCCGCCGAGACTGCGTAATGATCTCAGCGGCGATAATGATGTTGAGTGCTGCGTTGTTGTGTTGCATGGCTTTGCTTCAACTCAATTTGGAATACATAATATTGACATTTTTACCCAAAGTAAATGATATTTTTTGCCAAATTAAAGAATAATTGTATCGTGGGGGCACTGGGCCGGCACCACTAAACTTGCGGGATTCTTCGCTGCGCTCAGAATGACAAGTATTGTGCAAACACCTGTTACCTGTAGCCCAAAAGCGGGTCGCGCCCGCGCCCTGTGAGCGCGAAGCGCGTCCTGTGTTTTAATCCTCAAACATGCTCAAATCACGCACCGCACCCTTATCCGCACTGGTGGCGTGCATGGCATAGCTTTTCAGCGCAACTGACACAGAGCGTTCGCGGCTGACTGGCTTCCAGGCTTTTTTGCCTTTGGCGTCCATACCCGAACGGCGCTGTGCCAGTTCATCGTCGGATACCATCAGTTCAATGCGGCGGGCGGGAATATCAATTTCGATACTGTCGCCTTCTTCAATCAAACCGATGGCACCACCGGAAGCGGCTTCCGGGGAGGCGTGGCCGATGGATAAACCGGAGGTACCACCGGAGAAGCGGCCATCGGTAATCAGTGCGCACTTGGTGCCCAGGCCCTTGGATTTCAGGTAGGTGGTGGGGTACAGCATTTCCTGCATGCCGGGGCCACCTTTGGGGCCTTCGTAGCGGATAACCACCACATCGCCCGCCACAACTTCGTCACCCAAAATGGCGTCCACCGCCGCATCCTGGCTTTCAAAGATGCGTGCGCGGCCAGTAAATTGGTAACACTCTCTCTCCACCCCGGCGGTTTTTACGATGCAACCATCTTCGGCGATGTTGCCGAACAATACCGCCAGCCCCCCTTCCGGGCTGTAGGCGTTGTCGATGGAACGGATGCAGCCGTTTTCGCGGTCGTCGTCCAGGGTTTCCCAGCGGGTGTCCTGGCTGAAGGCTTTGGTGGTGCGAATACCGGCGGGGCCGGCGCGGAAAAATTCTTTGGTTTCATCAGAACAATTGGCGCTTTTAATATCGAAGCGGTCGATCACGTCTGCCAGGTTTTCACCGGATACATGACCCACGCTGGTGTCGATCAAGCCAGCGCGATCCAGTTCGCCCATCAGCGCCATAATGCCGCCGGCGCGGTGTACATCTTCCATGTGATACAGCGGCGTGGCGGGGGAGACTTTACTGAGGTGGGGGACTTTGCGAGACAGGCGGTCGATGTCGGCCATGGTGAAGTCCACTTCCGCTTCCTGGGCCGCTGCCAACAGGTGCAGAACCGTATTGGAGGAGCCACCCATGGCAATATCCAGCACCATGGCGTTGTTAAATGCCGTTTTGGTGGCGATGCTGCGCGGCAATACTGAATCGTCGTTGTCGCGGTAGTAGCGTTTGCACAGCTCGACAATGCGGCGGCCTGCGCTGCGGAACAGTTGCTCACGGTCGGCGTGGGTGGCCAGCATGGAGCCGTTACCCGGCTGAGACAGGCCCAGAGCTTCGGTGAGGCAGTTCATGGAGTTGGCGGTAAACATGCCGGAACAGGAACCACAGGTTGGGCAGGCGCTGCGCTCGATGGCTTCACTTTCTTCGTCGCTCACATCGTCGTGCGCGCCAGCGACCATGGCGTCCACCAGGTCGATTTTTTGCGGTGCCAGTTTGGTTTTACCGGCCTCCATGGGGCCACCGGAGACAAAAATCACCGGCACGTTCAGGCGCATGGCGGCCATCAACATTCCCGGGGTGATTTTGTCGCAGTTGGAAATACACACAATGGCATCGGCGCAGTGGGCGTTGACCATGTATTCGGCGGAATCCGCAATCAGGTCGCGGGACGGCAGGCTATACAGCATGCCGCCGTGACCCATGGCAATGCCATCATCCACGGCAATGGTGTTGAATTCTTTGGCGACACCCCCTGCAGCTTCAATTTCTCTGGCCACCAATTGGCCCATGTCTTTCAAATGCACATGGCCCGGTACAAATTGGGTGAATGAGTTACACACAGCGATAATGGGCTTACCGAAATCATCTTCACCCATGCCTGTGGCACGCCATAAGGCGCGAGCGCCTGCCATTTGGCGGCCTTCGGTGGTGGTGGCGGATCGTAATTTGGGCATTGTTTTTACTCCGGTTCTGGCTCGGTAATACTCTGGAATATCTGGCTTCGATTATAGCCTGTTTGATCGCACGTCTGACGTCGCATGTCGCACGCTTTAATGTCACCTGAATCCGTGACTCCAGAGCGGCGCATAACGCAAGCTCTTGATTCCACAGCGGTTTGAAAAATACCCACTTAACCGATGGGTGAAGCTAAGATTTTTCAATTCCGCTGTGAAACCAATATCTTACGCTCTGCATCCACTCTGAAATCACGGATTCAGGTGTCATTCTGAGCGCAGCGAAGAATCTCCTGGTTTCGGGCGCAAGGAGATCCTTCGCTGCGCTCAGGATGACAGGAACAAAAAACAGGCTTGGCACATCGCACCAAGCCTGTTTTTAGCATGCGACGTCAGACGTGCGACGTGCGACCGTGGATCAATTCTTTTCCTGATCCACAATCTTGTTTTCAGTAATCCAGGGCATCATGGCACGCAGTTTTTCACCCACCTGCTCAATTTCGTGAGCTGCGTTGTTGCGGCGCCATGCGGTCATTTCCGGGTAGTTGGTCTGACCTTCCAGGATGAACTTCTTGGCGTATTCACCGTTTTGAATATTCTTCAGTGCTTCGCGCATGGCCCAGCGGGATTCTTCGTTAATCACCTGCGGGCCAGTCACGTATTCACCGTATTCGGCGTTGTTGGAGATTGAGTAGTTCATGTTGGCGATACCGCCTTCGAACATCAGGTCGACAATCAGCTTGAGTTCGTGCAGGCACTCGAAGTAGGCCATTTCCGGGGCGTAGCCCGCTTCGGTGAGGGTTTCGAAGCCCATTTTCACCAGCTCTACAGCACCGCCGCACAGAACCGCTTGCTCGCCGAACAGGTCGGTTTCGGTTTCATCTTTAAAGGTGGTTTCGATAATACCGGTACGGCCGCCGCCCACACCCATGGCGTAAGACAGGGCAACATTTTTGGCGTTGCCGGAGGCGTCCTGGTAAATGGCGATCAGATCAGGGATACCGCCGCCACGAACAAATTCAGAGCGTACCGTGTGACCCGGTGCTTTGGGGGCCACCATAATTACGTCCAGGTCTTTGCGGGGCTCTACCTGGTTGTAGTGAATGGAAAATCCGTGAGCAAACGCCAAAGTAGCGCCCTGCTTCAGGTTGGGCTCAACTTCGTTTTTGTACAGCTGGCCCTGGAATTCATCGGGAGTCAGGATCATCACCAGGTCGGCAGAGGCAACCGCATCCGCTACATCGGCCACTTGCAGGCCGTGGGCTTCGGCTTTGGCGCGGGAAGAAGAACCGGCGCGCAGACCAACAGTCACGTCGACACCGGAATCTTTCAGGTTACAGGCGTGGGCGTGTCCCTGGGAACCGTAGCCAATAATGGAAACCTTTTTACCCTGAATGATGGAGAGGTCACAGTCTTTGTCGTAATAGAGTTGCATAGCGAATACCGTTTTGGTTGGTGTTTGAGATTGGCGCACACAATAGCGCAAGCGGATGATTGCGTAAAATGATATATTTGCAATCTTGTGTGCTATTTTTTGCAACACTGATTATAGTGCTTCTATTCCATTAATCGTCATTCTGAGCGTAGCGAAGAATCTCGAACTATCAATACGCATGAGATCCTTCACTGCGTTCAGGATGACAATACCGAGGGCACCTTGGACACACGCTCGCTAAAACATTTTCTCGCCCTGGCAGAGTGCCTGCACTTTGGCCGCGCCAGTGAAAACTGCTACATAAGCCCCTCGGCGCTGTCGCGCAGCATCAAGCAGCTGGAGGACGACCTGGGGGTTCTTCTGTTTACCCGCGACAACCGCACGGTTGAACTCACCGCCGAAGGAGAAAAGTTTCTCAACTACGCCCGGGAAACCCTGTCTCACTGGGAGCTGATTCGCAACGATCTGATGGAGGGTAACGACACCCTCAGCGGCGAAATCAGCATGTACTGCTCGGTCACCGCCAGTTACAGCATTCTCTACAACCTGCTGACGCCATTCCGCCAGCAGTACCCGCTGATTGACTTCAAACTGCACACCGGCGACCCGGACAAAGCCATCAAGCGCATCACCGATGGCGAGGAAGACATCACCATCGCCGCGCGCCCGGATCGGTTACAGCGCGGCCTGGTCTTTAAAACCATCACCACCACCCCACTGCGCTTTATCGCACCGAATACAGGTGGCTTCGATATTGCAAACTTGAATGGAAAAAACCGTGCGGAAAACTGGCAAGACCTGCCAGTGATTCTGGCGGAAAGCGGTGTGGCAAGAAAACGCATCGATCGCTGGTTTCACCAACTGGGAGTTAAGCCCAAAATCTACGCCCAGGTCACCGGCAACGAAGCCATTGTCAGTATGGTCGGCCTGGGGCTGGGCATCGGCATCGTGCCGCAGATTGTGCTGGACCACAGCCCCATCGCCGAGGGGGTGCAAGTGCTGGATATTCAACCGGAGCTGGAGCCCTACGACGTGGGACTGTGCGTGCTGGAGAAGAAGCTGAAAAACCCGCTGGTGGCAGCGTTTTGGGAGTGCGTGGGGTGATAATCAATTGTCATCCTGAACGCAGTGAAGGATCTCAGATTTATCAGAGATTCTTCGCTGCGCTCAGAATGACGGAGAGGACGCCAGAGTGACGGAGAGGACGTCAGAACGACAGAAAGGACAAAACCAAAGTCGTCACTCCCGCTGCAACCCCACCACCCCGGAACGGGTAATATCCACCACACCAATGTCTTTCATGGCAGCGATAAAGGCTTCAATTTTACCGGTCTCGCCTGCCACCTGTACGGTGTAGGTATTGGCGGTAACGCTGACTATATGGCCGCGAAAAATATCGGCGCAGCGCTTCACTTCTTCCCGCTTGCTGCCGGTGGCGTTGACTTTAATCAGCATCAGTTCGCGCTCGATGTGTTCCCGCTCGGTCAAATCCACAACCTTGTACACATCCACCAGCTTGTTGAGCTGTTTGGTGATTTGTTCAATCACCTTGTTATCCCCGTGGGTGGTGATAATCAGTTTGGACATGGCCGGGTTGTCGGTGGCGGCCACGGTCATGCTGTCGATGTTGTACCAGCGCTGGGAGAACAGCCCCACAATGCGGGACAGGGCGCCGGGCTCGTTTTCCATGGTCAGTGAAAGAATACGGCGCATCAGATGGTCTCCGTTTTGCTGATTAACATATCGCACATGGCCAGCCCCTGAATCTGCATGGGGTACACGTGTTCGCTTTGGTCCACCAGTACGTCTACAAAAACCGTGCGGTCTTTCATGGCAAAGGCTTTTTCCAGAGCCGGTTGCAAATCTTCCAGGCGAGTCACTTTAATTCCCACATGGCCGTAGGCCTCTGCCAGTTTGCAAAAATCCGGAAGTGATTCACCGTAAGTGCTGGATGAGTGGCGGCCAGCGTATTGCATGTCCTGCCACTGACGCACCATGCCCAGAGCGCGGTTGTTGAGGTTGATGATTTTTACCGGCAAATGGTACTGGGTGCAGGTGGCCAGCTCCTGAATACACATCTGGATACTGCCTTCGCCGGTAACCACGGCCACATCCGCATCCGCGTCCGCCATTTTCGCGCCCATGGCGGAAGGCAGGCCAAAGCCCATGGTGCCGAGACCGCCGGAGTTGATCCAGCGGCGCGGGTGGTTGAACTGATAATACTGAGCGGCAAACATCTGGTGCTGGCCAACATCGGAACACACGTAGGCGTCACCGTTGGTGACCGCACACAGAGTTTTGATCACATCCTGGGGTTTGATGTTTTCCGACGTGCTGGCGGCATAACGCTGCTGGCGGTATATGCCGTATTGCTCGCGCCACTGTTCAATCTGCGCCCACCACGCAGCAATGGCTTCGTCGTCCAGGGTGCGCTTGCGCTCGTCGGTGTTGTTTTCATCCAGGTCGATTTTTACCCGGCGCACAATTTCCGTCAGCACCAGCTTGCAGTCGCCCACAATGGGCACGTCGGCGTTGATGGTTTTGGAAATGGACGTTGGGTCCACATCGATGTGAATAATGCGCGCATTGGGGCAGAACTTGTCGCAGGCGTTGGTTACCCGGTCGTCAAAGCGCGCGCCCACTGCCAGAATCAAATCCGCTTCGTGCATGGCCAGATTAGCTTCTACGGTGCCGTGCATGCCCAACATACCAAGGAATTGCGGGTCATTGCCGGGGAAGGCTCCCAATCCCATCAGAGTCAGGGTTACCGGGCACTGCACCAGGTGGGCAAGTTCGGTCAGCTCTTTGTGAGCCTCGCCAAGAATCACACCGCCACCGGCGTAGATAATGGGCTTTTTGGCCGAGGCAATCAGCGCCATGGCTTTTTGAATCTGGCGTGGGTGGCCCTTGCTGCGAGGCTGGTAAGAGCGAATATCCACCTGTTCCGGGTAACTGTAAGAAATTTTGTAACCGGGGTGAGTCACGTCTTTGGGAATGTCCACCACCACCGGACCGGGGCGACCGGTTTTGGCAATGTGGTAGGCCTTGGCGATGGTGGCCGTCAGGTCTTCGGGCCTTTTCACCAGAAAGCTGTGCTTCACCACCGGGCGGGAAACGCCGATCATATCGGTTTCCTGAAAGGCGTCTTCGCCGATTTTTTCCTGCACCACCTGGGCGGAAATCACCACCAGGGGAATGGAGTCCATATAGGCGGTGGCAATACCGGTAATGGTATTGGTGGCGCCGGGCCCGGAGGTTACCAGTACCGTACCCACCTCGCCGGTGGCGCGGGCATAACCATCGGCGGCGTGCACCGCCGCCTGTTCATGGCGTACCAGAATGTGTTCAACCTGCTCCTGCTGGAACATGGCATCGTAGATGTGAAGGGCGGCACCACCGGGGTACCCCCACACCTGTTTTACGCCGCTGTCGCGCAGCGCCCTGATAACTATTTCACCACCGGACAATCGATCCACTGTGTTCACCCTTAAGTTGGGCGCCTGTCGAACTGCACGGTTTGCAGCAGACGCCTCATTGATAAAACTGCCAAAAAAAAGCCCCGCATGGTGTTTGCGGGGCTTCGGATTCTGTTTACCTGATTGTTGCTTTAGATAAACGACCTTCCCCGCAGTTGCCCAATAAGCACCACGCTGAGAAGAACGATTAGCAAACCTGCAGGTTTTACGGTCATTTCAAATTCCAATCTTTGCCACCGTTTGCCCGGTGGCCATTCAACAAGAGCTGACAATGTACGTACATCCATAACGCGCTGTCAACCCTGAGTTGCAATAGTGCCTTGGAAGTAAAGCCGATTAAAATTCCCCGATTCGTACAGAGCAACGCCCTTCATCAATGGCAGAGAATAATAAGTACATTGACAATAAAAGTAACGTTATTTTTGGACAAATCTCGGGGCATACTGGCCACCAACGAGCAACAGATTTTAGCCCGTATTTCTCACAGAGATTTGGGAATTGCGGCGAGAGATTGTGCTTTGTGCTGTATTTTCCGACTAAACCCATAGCCGTAGCTATGGGTGCAGGAGAAAAATGCAGCACAGAGTGCAAGATCCGCTGCAAAACCAAATAGGCAAAATACACTGCTCTGTCAGTCTTTAGCGAATTCTCTCCCGCCGTCTTGTGAGAAATGCGGGTTAACCGATCCAGACGTGCGACCCATCCTCCACATCAGGTAGAATAGTCGCTTTTGCCCATCATCAGGATTGCAGTACATGAGCCACCACCCCAAGTGCGACCCCGCTTTTGAATTCCTGCGCAGCGAAGCGGTTGAATCCCTCAACCTCACTATCGAGGAATACCGCCACACAGCCACCGGCGCCCAGCATATTCACCTCAATAGCGACAACACCGAAAATGTCTTTCTGGTGGCCCTGCGCACGGTACCTGAAGATTCCACCGGGGTGGCTCATATTCTGGAACACACCGCCCTCTGTGGCAGTGAAAAATACCCGGTGCGGGACCCGTTTTTTATGATGATTCGGCGCTCGCTCAACACCTTTATGAACGCTTTTACCAGTTCCGACTGGACCGCCTACCCGTTCGCCAGCCAGAACCGCAAAGACTTTAACAACCTGCTGGATGTGTATCTGGACGCAGTGTTCTTCTCTCGCCTGGACGAGCTGGACTTCGCCCAGGAAGGTCACCGGGTGGAGTTTGCCGAGCCAGACAACCCGGATTCCCCCCTGGTGTACAAAGGCGTGGTGTTCAACGAAATGAAAGGCGCCATGAGTTCGGTGCCCTCTACCCTGTGGCACAGCCTGTGCAAATATCTGTACCCCACCACTACCTACCACCACAACAGTGGCGGCGAGCCGGAGTGCATTCCCGACCTGACCTACCAGCAGCTGAAAGACTTCTACAAAACCCACTATCACCCGTCCAACGCCATCTTTATGACCTTCGGCGACATTCCCGCGGCAGAGCACCAGCAAAAATTCCAGCAGCAGGCCCTGAGCCGCTTTGAAAAGCTGAACGAACAGATCGCGGTGCCCGACGAAAAACGCTATCAGCAACCCCTGCAAGTGGAGGAGGCCTACGCCCTCACCGAAGAAGGCGCCACCAACAACAAAACCCATGTGGTGCTGGGCTGGCTGCTGGGCAAGGCCACCGACCTGCAAGCCAGTATGGAGGCCAACCTGCTGTGCAGTGTGCTGCTGGACAACAGCGCTTCGCCACTGCAGAAAGCTCTGGAAACCTCCAGCCTGGGCACCGCTCCGTCTCCCCTCTGTGGGCTGGACGATTCCCAGCGGGAACTCTGCTTTGTGTGCGGGTTGGAAGGCAGCGACCCGGACAAACAAGATGCAGTGGAACAGATGATCCTCGAGGTGCTGCAAGACGTGGCGCAAAACGGCGTGCCTTACGAGCAGGTGTCTGCCTCACTGCATCAGCTGGAATTGCAACAGCGGGAAATTGGCGGCGACAGCTATCCCTACGGGCTGCAACTGATACTTACTGCGCTGACCAGCGCCACCCATCGCGGCGACCCCATTGCCCTGCTCAACCTGGATCCGGTACTCAATCACCTGCGCGATGCCATTAAAGACCCGGACTTTATCAAGAACCTGGCGCGCAACCTGCTGCTGGAAAATAGCCACCGGGTACGCCTGACCCTGCGCCCGGATCAAACTCTGGCAGAGCGCAAAGACGCCGCCGAAGCAGCCCGCCTGGAAGCCATCAAAAGCGGCCTCAGTGACGAGCAAAAACAACAGGTTATCGAACAGGCTAAAGCCCTGGTTGAGCGCCAACACCAGGTAGACGACCCGTCCATCCTGCCCAAAGTGGGCCGCGACGACATCCCCCAAGACATGGCCTACGTGGGCGCCGAGTACAGCGACCACGCCATCACCAGTTACGCCGCTGGCACCAACGGCCTGGTGTACCAGCAGATTGTGATGCCCCTGCCCCAGCTGAGCGACGAACAACTGGATTTGCTGCCCATCTACACCACCTGCCTTACCGAGCTGGGTTGTGGCGACCGGGATTACCTGCAAACCCAACTGCATCAATCCCAGGTGTGCGGCTCCATCAGCGCTTACGTGACCGCCCGTGGCACACCGGACGATGTTCAGCAATTAAACGGCTATCTGACCCTCAGTGCCAAAGGACTGGGTAGCAACCAGCAAGCCATTACCGAACTGATGAACACCACTCTTACCCAGGTGCGCTTCGACGAACTGCCGCGCATTCGCGAACTGGTGGCCCAAAGCCGTGCCCGCCGGGAAATGGGCGTAACCGGCAGCGGCCACCAACTGGCCATGACAGCCGCCAGCAGCGGCATTGGCCCCGGCGCATTACTGGCCCACCGCTGGGGCGGTATGCGCGGCATTCAGCTGATCAAACAACTGGACGACAAACTGAATTCCAAGAAAGAATTGCAGGCACTGGCGCAACAGCTGCAGGACATCCACCAGCAGATGCTCAGCGCCGAACGCAAGCTGCTGTTGGTGGCCGATAGCGACCAGCTGCCCGCCAGCCAGCGCCATTTTTCAGTGGCCTCCGCACTGCCGGAAAACCACGACTTCCTGCCCTTTGGCCAACCGGCCCTGCGGGAACAGCGGCGCCAGTGCTGGACCACCAGCACCCAGGTAAACTTTTGCGCCAAAGCTTACCCCACAGTGGCCATGGACCACCCGGACGCCCCCGCGCTGACGGTACTGGGGGGCTTTTTGCGCAACGGTTATCTGCACCGCGCCATTCGCGAACAGGGCGGCGCCTACGGCGGCGGTGCCGGACAGGACAATCACATCGGTGCGTTCCGCTTTTTCTCCTACCGCGACCCGCGCATTGAGGGCACCCTGAACGACTTCGATGGCTCCCTGGCCTGGCTGAGCAACGAACAACACAGTGACGAACAACTGGAAGAAGCTGTGCTGGGAGTGATCTCCGCCATCGACAAACCCGGTTCCCCCGCTGGCGAGGCCAAGCAAACCTACCACGCAGAGCTGTACGGTCGCAGCCGGGAAAAACGCGAGCAATTCCGCAACCGCATTTTGCAGGTCACCCTGGACGACCTGAAACGAGTAGCCGCCACTTACCTGGTGGAGGAACAATCCAGCGTGGCGGTGATTACCAGCCCGGATAAAGCCGCTCAGTTGCGCGAGTTGAATCTGGAGCAGATAGCATTGTAACCCCCGTCATTGCGAGGAGCGAAGCGACGCGGCAATCTCCATCAGTACACTGCCAATGTCACGAGATTGCCGCGTCGCTTCGCTCCTCGCAATGACGACACTTTTGAGAAAAACTATGGACACAACCACCATCACCCCCCGCTTTTCGGAAACCGACATGCTCGGTCATATTGGCAATACCGCACTGCCGATCTGGTTTGAAGGTGCCCGTGAAGGCTACTTCCGCCGCATTCACCCGGCCATGACCATCCACGACTGGCCGCTGATTCTGGCGCGCATCGAACTGGACATAAAAGCCCAACTGCACATTGGCGACGACGTTACCCTGAAAACCGGTGTAGAAAAAATCGGCTCCAAATCCATGACCGTTTACCAGGAAGCCTGGCAAAAAGACCAGCTCGCAGCTGTAGCGCGCACAGTCATGGTTTACTTTGACTACCGTGAACAATGCTCCAAAGTGATACCGGATGACGTGCGCGAACGGCTGGCGGATTTGATGATTTAACTTTTTTCTATGTCATCCTGAGCGCAGCGAAGGACCTCGATGTTTAACGCTACAAAGAGATCCTTCGCTGCGCTCAGGATGACAAAAACGCAATATGACCGACGCAAAAACAGACAACGTATTCGCCAACCCCCTGGCGGAAATCGCCGGCTTCACATTTGATGATCGGGTAGCCAGTGTCTTCCCCGATATGATCAAGCGCTCGGTACCCGGCTACGAATCCATTATCGCCATGATCGGCACGTTGGCAGAGCGCTATGTGCAAGCCAACAGCCGCTGCTACGACCTGGGCTGTTCACTGGGGGCCGCCACCCTGTCCATGCGCCAGCGTATCAGCCAACCGGGATGCGAAGTTATTGCCGTGGACAATTCCCGGGCCATGATCGAGCGCTGCCAGCAACGGATCGACCGCGACCACGGCAGTGTGCCGGTCACACTGCAGCTGGGCAATATTCAGGATACTGTTATTGAAAACGCATCCATGGCCGTGCTGAATTTCACCCTGCAATTTATCCCCCTGGCAGACCGGGAGGCCATGCTGAAAAATATTGCCGAGGGACTGAAACCGGGGGGCATATTAGTGCTGTCGGAAAAACTGGTGTTCGACGACAGGCCCCACGACGAACTGATGATCCAACTGCACCACAACTTTAAAAAAGGCAACGGCTACAGCGACCTGGAAGTAAGCCAAAAACGCACCGCCCTGGAAAACGTACTGCTGCCGGAAACCCTGCAAAGCCATCGGCAACGATTAAAAAAAGTGGGGTTTTCCAGTGTCGACGTGTGGTTCCAGTGTTTTAATTTTGCGTCGATAATTGCCATAAAGTGACGCCGTAAAACAACCACCCTGCCGTAGGGTGGATTAGCGCAGCGTAATCCACCACGTGCATGGTTTTCGGCGGATTACGCTGCGCTAATCCGCCCTACACACCACAGCAAACTATGATTGACTACTCTCTCCTTCTGAACGCGATATCCCAAAGCAAGCTCAAACCCTGGGCGGAACTGCTGCCGCAACAAATTGAGCAGGGTTTAAGTGCATCCCGCTGGGGAGATTTACCCCAGTGGCAGGCAGCACTGAAACAACTGCCCGATATTGACCCCAGCGCCATTGAGCTGAAAACCGGAGTCACCATCGGTAGCCCTGAAGACTGCGACACCAACACCCGGAAGCAACTGCGCAATGCATTGATGGAATTGCACCCCTGGCGCAAAGGTCCATTTGAATTATTCGGCGTTCACATCGACACCGAATGGCGCAGCGACTGGAAATGGGACCGGGTACTGCCTCACCTGTCACCTCTGAAAAACCGCACCATACTGGATGTGGGCTGCGGCAACGGCTACCACTGTCTGCGCATGCTCGGCGAAGGCGCACAGCGGGTGATTGGTATAGACCCATCCCCCCGTTTCGTGCTGCAATTTTACGCCCTGAAAAAATACCTTGGCCCGATAGCCGCAGATATCCTGCCAGTGGGCATTGAACAGGTACCCGGCAACCTGCGCGCCTTCGATACCCTGTTTTCCATGGGCGTGTTCTACCATCGCCGCTCTCCCATGGATCATTTGCGCGAGCTTAAAGCCTGCCTGCGTTCCGGCGGCGAACTGGTACTGGAAACCCTGGTGGTGGAAGGTCCGAATGGCTACGTATTGGTACCCGAAGGCCGCTACGCGAAAATGCCCAATGTCTGGTTTTTGCCATCGCCGGACACACTGGTCAGCTGGCTGGGCAAATGCGGTTTTAAAAATGTGCGAGTGGTTGACCAGTGCCCAACCACCACCGAAGAACAGCGGCCTAGCGAATGGATGCGCTTTGAATCGTTACAGGATTTTCTCGACCCTGATGACCCGCAAAAAACCGTAGAAGGCCACCCCGCTCCACTGCGAGCCCTGTTTGTAGCCGAGGCGCCCTAGTAGATCTTCAATGTAATTTTGTCGAGTATACTGGCGCAGTGCCCACAGGCCTTTTCAGACACGCTGTAAATACATCCTTGTACGCTCGGTGGCCGCTATCCCTGCGGCCAACGGTCTAAAAAGGCCTGCGGACACTGCACCCAGCCAAGTTAACCTGCAGCATTACTAGCAAAGCCGAGAAAGTTGCGCATATTGCAGCAGCATAATGGTTTTGGCGTCTTTGATATCTCCACAGGTCACCATTGCGAGCGCCTCGGAAAATGTGACTTCCAGCACCTCAATATTTTCCTGTTCTTCCGCCAGGCCACCGCCATCGGACACCTTCATGGAGCCATCATACTCACCCACAAAAAAGTGAATAATTTCTGTCACCGCACCTGGTGACATATAGGCTTCAAAAATCTTTTCTACTTTGCCAACCCTGTAACCGGTCTCCTCCTCGGCCTCTTTTTTAATGCACACTTCCGCACTGTCGCCATCCAGTAACCCGGCGCATGCCTCGATCATCATGCCGTCAGCATTGCCGTTGATATAGGTCGGCAAACGAAATTGCCGGGTCAAAATAACCGTACTCTTTTCTCTGTTGTACAGCAGAATGGTGGCACCATTGCCACGATCGTAGGCTTCCCGTTCCTGGCAACCCCATTCGCCTTCAAAATTTTGATACTCAAATGAGTATTTGTTTAACAAATACCAGTTGTCTGATAACAGAGTCTTCTCAATATTTCGGATTTTTTTGTTCACACCAGCCTCACTATTCAACCCGTAGTTTGGTTTTGTCTCACTGATCACCTTACATATCAACCAAATATACCGACATATTGACCATTTTTTATATCAATTTGATTAATATGCCAATTCGTAGTGCTATTCCCGGACACTAGAATAGATGAAACCCCAGCCGCACGCCCGGATAGCCTGATGACCATGATCGAATCGTTTCCCGCTATTGACCGCCTCGCCCCCCTGCGCTGTTTTGCGGGAAAACGCCTTACCAGCGGGCTCAGTGACCAGAAAATACAAGCCTTTGCAACCCGCGATCCCAAATTGTTGCAAGCCATCGATGCAGCAGTGATATACGCCAACACCATTGCCGGGCAATACCCACAGTTAGTGGATTTGGACGAACAACAACAAATTGAACAGATTCAGCAAGGCTACCTGAATTTTTACAACAGCGATGCGGTTAATCCCTATGTTGCTGCCGCCGCCGCTGGCCCCTGGATTGTCACCCTGAAAGGGGCAGTGCTGTATGACACCGGCGGCTACGGCATGCTGGGTTCGGGGCATGCACCAGACGCCATTCTCAAGGCCATGAACCAGCCTCATGTGATGGCCAATATTATGACCCCCAACATCAGCCAGATGAAGCTGATCACTGCCCTGCGCCGGGAAGTGGGCCGCAACCGCGATCACGGCTGCCCATTCCACAGTTTCTTGTGTATGAATTCCGGCAGTGAGTCGGTCTCTGTTGCCGCCCGTATTTCCGACATCAATGCCAAATTAATGACCGAAGCTGGCGCCAGGCATGAAGGCAAACCCATTGTGCGCCTGGCCCTGAAGGGTGCCTTTCACGGCCGTACCGACCGCCCGGCCCAGTACTCGGATTCCAGCATGGCCGCCTATAAAAAGCACCTGGCCAGCTTCCAGCAGGGCAACAATCTGCTGACCATCGCCGCCAATGATTGCACAGCCCTGCAAGCCGCCTTTGAACATGCCGACACGGAAAACCTGTTTATCGAATCCATGTTCTTTGAGCCGGTTATGGGAGAAGGCAACCCCGGCCTGTCTATCACAGCGGAATTTTACACACTGGCTCGGCAGCTGACAGAGCAGCACGGCGCCCTGCTGCTGGCGGACTCCATTCAGGCGGGATTGCGCACCACCGGCAACCTGTCCATCACCGACTACCCCGGTTTTGAAAACCTGCCGGCACCGGATATGGAAACCTGGTCCAAAGCCATTAACGGCGGCCAGTATCCACTGTCGGTGCTGGCCCTGAGCGAAAAAGCCCACCACCTTTACCAGAAGGGTTTGTACGGCAACACCATGACCACCAACCCCCGCGCCATGGATGTAGCGGTAGCGGTGCTGGACAGTATGGATAACGACCTACGCACGAATATTGTCTCCGCTGGCAAGCGTCTGATGTCGAAATTCAAAGAATTGCAGAAAGAACTGAACGGCGCCATTACCGCCGTACAAGGCACAGGCCTGTTAATGAGCGTGGCATTAAGCGACGACTACAAATGCTACGGCGCCAACAGCACCGAGGAATATATGCGCACCCGTGGCGTCAACGTCATTCACGGCGGCACCAACTCCCTGCGCTTTACTCCCTGGTTTGCAATCAGTGACGTGGAAATTGACCTGCTGATCGAGGTAACCCGCGATGCACTACTGAACGGGCCACGTCAATGCTAACAAGACATATTGGCACTACTGAGCCAGAGCCAGATAGCAACCAATAGCCCCCAGGGAAACCAACACTGCTGCCAGTTTGCGATGCCGCCATGGGGTTAGCTCTACACTGGAGCTGCGAGGGTTGTATTGTTTTTGCGCCGGCTTGAAGCAGCTAATAGTCACCATCACTGCTACAGTCAATAAAAATACCAGCGCCAGAAAGTGCAGGAAGTGAATATCTTGCTCGGTACCCAGCAGACCTTTCACCACCTGCTGTACCTCATCGCCAAACGCGAACACCAGAACGTAAAACAGCAGCGGGCCACCGATCAGACCAACCTTTGCAGCCAAAGCCGAGGTGTTGCGGGTCATAAAACCCAGCAAAATAACCGCCAGCATGGGGCCAAAGAAGGTGGCATTGATTTTTTGCAGGTACTGATAGAGGCTGCCGCCGGTATCAATCATCGGCGCAACCAGCATGGCGCCTGTGGCAAGTACGATACTGACAATGCGCCCCGTGCGCACCAGCTGCCGGCCACTGGCCTCTTTGTTAAACAGGGCTTTGTAGATGCCATCGCTGAACAGCGTTGCCGAGCTATTAAGCACGCTGTTAAAGGTACTGAGCACCGCGCCCACCATCACCGCCGCAAAAAATCCCACCAGTGCCGGTGGCAGCACGGTTTTCACCAGCTCCGGGTAGGCCTGTAAATAATCCTGCGGCCCCAGGGTATCCTTGAACATATGGAAGGCAATAACCCCGGGCAGCACAATAATAAAAGGCCCCAACAGTTTGAACCCGGCGGCAATCAACACGCCCTTTTGCCCTTCTGCCAGATTCTTCGCCCCCAGCGCCCGTTGAATAATGGACTGATTGGTACACCAGAAAAAAATCTGGTTGACAATCATGCCGGTGAACAGCACACCAAAAGGCAGGAAGGAGCCCGGCTCGTCACCGGTAATATCAAATTTCTCTGGCTGGCCTTCGTAGACCTCGGTAATACCCTGCAAAGGGTCACCACCACCGATCATCACCAGGGCCAGAATCGGCACCAGCAGGCCAGCAATTAAAAAGCCCACACCGTTCACCGTATCGGAAATGGCCACCGCTTTCAGGCCGCCAAAAATGGCGTACAGCGACCCGAGGGAGCCCACACCCCAAACAATCAGCCAGCGCGCCTGGGTTTCACTGATACCGAGATTTCTTGATACATCAAACAGGCTTTCAATACCGGCGGCGCCAAACAGCAACACCACCGGCAGAATGGCAATCACATAAGAGAATAGAAAGATCAGGGTGGCAATCACCCGGGTTTGCGAATCGTAGCGATCCGCCAAAAATTGCGGAATGGTCACAAAACCGCTTTTCAGGTAACGGGGCAGAAAGTACAACGCGGTCAGCACCATCGCCAGGGCTGCGGTTGTCTCCCAGGCCATCACCGCAATGGTGTGGTTAAAGGCATCGCCATTGAGCCCAATCAGGTGTTCCGTAGACAGATTGGTCAACATCAACGAGCCGGCGATCACCCAGCCAGTCAAACTGCGGCCACCGAGAAAATAGGCGTCGCTGTCGATCATTTTGTCGTTGCGGGTTTTCCAGTAGCTGATCCCTGCTACAAGCAGCGTAAAACCAATAAATGAAACCAGTGTTAATACCATCTGCTTACCCCGTCACCATGATCTGTAACCTGTTTGCTCAATACACAAAGCTCACACGCAATCTATCACAAACGAAATATAAAAAACATAACATAAATAATTGGAATAATTTTTACAAAAAAATTAACACTGATATGTAACAATACCCACTCGCTCTGGCCCAATTGAAATAAACAACAACCCTTAGAATATTTTTTCCAGCCAGACTACAATGGCAGAAAGCTCACTAATGAAGCAGCCCCATGCCCAACACCACCAAACCCGCAACGGATTTTGAAACCCTGCGCCAGGAAATCAATGAACGCCACCTGGAGCTGAGCAAGCGCCTGCGCCAAATCGCCCAGTTCGCCCTGGAACACCCCACGGATATGGCTCTGGAAACAATTGCCGTTATCTCCGAGCGCGCCCAGGTGCAACCCTCGGCATTAATCCGTTTTGCCAAAGCCTTTGGCTACAGTGGTTTCAGTGAAATGCAGCGGGCATTCCAGTCGCGGGTGGTTGAACGCTCCGCCAACTACCGGGAACGGGTGCGAGCGGTAAGCAACACGGAGCTTTCTGACACAGACAGCGTAGAACACGCCCTGCTCAACCAGTTCTGCAAAGCCAATATTGTCGCCCTGGAAGAACTGCTGACAGAAACACCATCCGATAACATCACCAAAGCGGTGGATTTACTCGACAGCGCCAAAACCATCTACATCATGGGCCAGCGCCGCTCCTTCCCGGTTGCGGCTTACTTGGCCTACGCGTTAAACCATGCGGGCTGCAAGGCCGACCTGCTTGACGGTGTGGGGGGGATGCTGTTGGAAAGTGCCCATATGACACCGGACGATGTATTACTGGCTATTTCCTTCGCCTCTTACTCCCAGGAAACCTCCAACCTGGTGGCCAAAGCCTCTCAGAACGCCACTCCGGTAATTGCCATTACCGACAGCACACTCAGCCCCATCGCCAATGCAGCCAGAGTGTGCCTGTTGGCCCACGATGCAGAAGTGCACTCGTTCCGCTCCCTGTCTTCAGCCATGACTCTGGCGCAAAGCCTGGCGACTTCAGTTGCTTTTCGCAGCAAAGACAACGAACGTTGAGTTATTTCGCCAGCATCCACTCATGGTCCGGGTCGTTGTGAAATATCCACTCCCGCTTGGGCCCGGCCATTACGTTCAGGTAATAAAGGTCATAACCGTGGGGAGCGCCCACTGGGTGATAGCCTTCCGGCACCATCACCAGATCGTGATTTTCCACGCTCATGGTTTCGTCCAGTGAGCGATCATCGGTGTAGACCCGCTGAAAAGCAAAGCCCTGGGGTGGATTCAGGCGGTGGTAATAGGTTTCTTCCAGCTGCGTTTCTTCCGGCGCATTGTCGCTGTCGTGCTTGTGTGGCGGGTAGCTGGACCAGTTGCCACCGGGGGTAAACACCTCCACCACCAGCAGGCTTTCCGCCGCCATATTGCCAAACAGAATATTGCAGATACGGCGGGTATTGGTGCCCTCGCCGCGCACTTCCTTATGGCAGGCGTCCGGGGTGATTAACCGGGCCGGGTATTCGCCTGTGGCGGGCGCACGGCATACCGCCAGCTCCAGTTCGGTTTCGGCGGCAACCCTAAAATGGTCGCCCGGTGGCACATAGGCCGCATAGGGTGCCTGATCGTCAAATGGACTGCTGCGCTTACCGATGCTGTCCCAGTGCTCTTTCCCTGTTGTAACCGTGGCTTTGCCCGCCACCAGCACCAGACAGACTTCGCAGCCCAGAGTGTCCTGTTCCAACACCTGCCCCGCAGTCAGCTTGAAGGCTTCAAAACCCACATGGTCCCAATTGGCGGATTCCGGTGTGACCTGTTGAATACGGCCCTGCTCATCCGGTGTGCGGGCTTTGGATAAAAGATGTGACATAAGAAATTCCCAAAATTAGAGTTTCACTGCTCGACCGCTCTCCAACGAGGCGAGTGCCGCTTCTGCTAATACCAGTGCCTGCAAACCATCATCGGCACCAGCTCGCGGCTGAGCCTGGTCGCGAATGCAAGCGACGAAGTTGTCCAGTTCAAGTCGATAGGCGTCGGCATAGCGTTCCAAAAAGAAGTGTTGTGGCTTTTCAGCCAATGAACCTTCAGCGCCTGTAACCACCAGATTGGATTCCAGATTGTTATTGGCCTGCACCATGCCCTCGGAACCAAAGGCTTCGATACGCTGATCGTAACCGTAAACCGCGCGACGACTGTTGCTGATCTGGCACAGTTGCCCCGCCGCGGTTTTCAATGTCACCACGGCGGTATCCACATCGCCCGCCTTGCCGATGGCCGGGTCTACCTGGCAGCTGGCGGCGGCAAATACCTCTACCGGTTCCTCTCCCAACAGCCAGCGGGCCATATCAAAATCGTGAATCATCATGTCTCTGAACAGACCACCGGATACGCCGATATAATCCAACGGCGGCGGCTCCGGATCACGGCTGGTAATGGCCAGCGTTTCCAGCTTGCCGATGGTGCCGTTTTCAATGGCTTCTTTTAGCTGCGCAAACTGCGGGTCAAAGCGGCGGTTAAAACCAATGGCGCAGAGCACCCCCGCTGCCTCAACGGTTGTCAGGCAGTCACGTACCCGTTGAATATCCAGGTCGATGGGCTTTTCACAGAAAATGGCCTTGCCAGCGCGGGCGGCGCGTTCGATCAAATCCGCATGGGTATCGGTGGAGCTGGCAATAATCACCCCGTGCACATCCGGGTCTGCCAATGCCTCATCCACTTCGCCAACCTGCGCGCCCAAGCGCTGTGCCAAGGCAGTTGCCGCCGGTTGATAAAGGTCCACCACATAGCGGATCGATACATCCGGGTGGCGCTCGGCACAACCGGCATGAATCTGGCCAATACGCCCGGCACCAAACAGGCAGAGGTTAATTGTCGTCATAAAGTTTGTCCTGGACACATCAATTTCAGAAAATTTTATTTTATATTTATAAAAAATGGAATATAATTTTCACTCAGATTACAAATATCCTTAATGCAAGGATAATATGCAGACAGGGGAACTGCGATCGTTATGGAACAAAAATCATTGGATCTTATCTGCCTTGGCCGGGTCGCCGTCGACCTCTACGGCCAGCAAATCGGCAGCCGCCTGGAAGATATGGGCAGCTTTGCCAAATACCTGGGCGGCTCCTCCGGCAATATCGCTGCGGGCACCGCTCGCCTGGGTCTGAAGTCCGCCATGTTGAGCCGGGTAGGTGACGAGCATATGGGGCGTTTCCTGCGCGAAGAACTGAATCGCGCCGGGGTGGATACCAGCCATCTGGTCACCGACCCGGAGCGCCTCACCGGCTTGGTGGTTCTGGGTATAAAGGACAGCGACACCTTCCCGCTGATTTTTTACCGCAATGACTGCGCAGACATGGCCATCAGCAGCGACGATTTTGACCCGTCCTTTATTGGCTCGGCCAAAGCACTGCTGATTACCGGCACCCACTTCTCCACCGAGCAGACCTACGAAACCAGTACCACCGCCATATCTTACGCCCGTGCCGCGGGCACAGAAGTGATTCTCGACATCGACTACCGGCCGGTACTCTGGGGTTTGACCGGCCTGGGTGAAGGGGAAAACCGCTTTGTTTCCTCTGAACAAGTCAGCAAACACATTCAGAGCATTTTGCCCCAGTGCGATCTGATTGTCGGCACCGAAGAAGAATTCCATATCGCCGGCGGCAGCACCGACACCATCACCGCACTGAAGCGCGTTCGCGAACTCACCAGCGCCACCCTGGTACTCAAACTCGGTGCCCTGGGCTGCACTGTGCTGGGGGGTGACATTCCCTCCAGCGCCGATCACTTTATTTGTCATCAAGGCGTGCGTGTGGATGTGCTCAACGTACTGGGCGCAGGCGATGCCTTTATGAGTGGTTTTTTGCGCGGCTGGCTGCGCGGCGAAAGCCACGAACAATGCTGCGCCTACGCCAACGCCTGCGGCGCACTGGTGGTATCCCGCCACGGCTGTTATCCGGCCATTCCCTCCGAGGAGGAACTGGACTACTACCTGGCCCACGCCCAGGATATTCCGCGCCCGGATCAGGACGTGCACCTCAATTACCTGCACCGGGTCACCACCCGCAGCCAGCGGGACTGGAACGACCTGATTATTCTGGCCTTTGACCACCGCAAGCAGTTTTACGACATGGCCACTGAAGCCGGTGCCGACCCTGCCCGCATTCCGCAACTGAAGCAATTGATTCTCAGCGCCGCGCAGCAGGCTCAAGGCAGTATCGATGGCCAAAGTCAGCCCGGCGTACTGATCGACGACACCTACGGCCAGGACGCCCTCAACCAGCTCACCGGCCAAAACTGGTGGATTGGCCGCCCGGTGGAACAGCCCTCCTCGCGCCCGCTGGAACTGGAAGGCGGCCGCAATATCAGTGCCCGCCTGCAAAGCTGGCCGCTGGAGCATGTGGTCAAATGTCTGGTGTTCTACCACCCCCAGGACGACACCGAGCTGCGACTCAGTCAGGAGCGGCAGGTGGAAGAGCTCTACCGCGCCTGTCAGGTCAGCGGTCACGAATTCCTGCTGGAAGTTATCCCCCCGGCAGATATGCCCCGGGACGACAACACCGTTATCGACGCCATGACGCGCTTTTACAACCTGGGCATTTACCCGGACTGGTGGAAACTGCCCTCCCCCAGTCGCAATGCCTGGCAGCGGATGAGCGACCTGATCAACGAGCGCGCGCCCCATTGTCGCGGCGTGCTGCTACTGGGTCTGGACGCCCCGGAAGCAGAACTCAAAGCCGGTTTTGACGCCAGCGCCGGTTTTGCCATTTGCAAAGGCTTCGCCGTTGGCCGCACGATTTTTGTCGAGCCATCGCGCTCCTGGATGGCCGGTGATATAAACGACCAGCAATTGATCGACCAGGTCAAAAACAACTACCTGCGTCTGGTACAACACTGGCACCAGCGCAAAGCCCCCTCTGCCTGTGAGGTTCAAGCTCCATGACTACCGAACGCCTTACCGCCGCTCAAGCCCTGGTGCGCTTTCTCAGCGCCCAACAGGTTGATATTGATGGCGATGTCCTGCCGCTGTTTGGCGGCGTATTCGCCATCTTCGGCCACGGCAATGTCGCCGGCCTCGGCGAAGCCCTGCACAGCGCCCGGGATCAGTTGCCCACTTACCGAGGCCACAACGAACAGGGTATGGCCCACGCCGCCATCGCCTACGCCAAGGCGCACAACCGCCAGCGCATGATGGCCTGCACCAGTTCCATCGGCCCCGGTGCCACCAATATGGTCACCGCCGCAGCGCTGGCCCACGTCAATCGCCTGCCGGTGCTGTTTCTGCCCGGGGATACTTTTGCCAACCGCACCCCGGACCCGGTACTGCAACAGGTGGAAGACTTTGGCGACCCCACCATCAGCGCCAATGACTGTTTTCGCCCGGTGAGCCGTTACTTCGACCGTATCACTCGCCCGGAACAATTAATTACCAGCCTGCCAGCGGCCATGGCGGTACTTACCGACCCCGCCAACTGTGGCCCGGCAACGCTGGCTTTTTGTCAGGACGTGCAGGCCGAGGCCTACGACTTCCCGGCCAGTTTGTTTGCCCCAAAAGTGCACCGTTTACGCCGTCAGGGACCAGACGCCCGTGAATTTGAGGCCGCTCTCGATGCCATCAAAAATGCCCGCAAGCCGCTGTTGATCGCCGGCGGCGGCGTGCACTACAGCGGCGCTGTCAAGGCGCTGAAATCACTGGTAGAAGCCACTGGCATTCCGGTAGCGGAAACCCAGGCGGGCAAAGGCGCACTGCCCTGGAATCACCCCAATTACGTGGGCGCCATCGGTGTAACTGGCAGT
Organism: Porticoccus sp. GXU_MW_L64; assembly: GCF_052983295.1. Classification (NCBI taxonomy): domain Bacteria; kingdom Pseudomonadati; phylum Pseudomonadota; class Gammaproteobacteria; order Cellvibrionales; family Porticoccaceae; genus Porticoccus; species Porticoccus sp. GXU_MW_L64. The sequence continues at coordinate 130,066 of NZ_JBRKJK010000009.1, forward strand.
GAAGTTGCCAATCAGCTTGCCCAGCAAGCGGATGTGGTAATTGCGGTGGGCACCCGCTTGCAGGATTTCACCACCGCGTCACGCACACTGTTTTCCGACAGTATTTTGATTCAGATAAATGTCGCCCCATTCGATGCCCACAAACACAACGCCCTGCCCTTGGTCAGTGACGCCAACATCGCTTTGCGACAGCTGCAAAACACCCTGGGTGACTGGCAGGCCAGCAGCGACTGGCAACAGCGTGGCAATGACGGTATTGCCCGCTGGAATGCCTATTACGACCAGGTCACCGCCGCTACAGATCAACCGCAAACCCAAACCGGCCTGCCCTCCGATGCTCAGGTGCTGGGGGCCGTCAAGCGCGCCAGCAACCCGCAGGATGTGGTGGTCTGTGCCGCCGGTGGCCTGCCGGGTGAACTGCACAAACTGTGGCGCAGTGAGCAACCCGGCAGCTATCACCTGGAATACGGCTTTTCCTGCATGGGTTACGAAATCGCTGGCGGTCTGGGGGTAAAAATGGCCCAGCCGCAGCGCGAGGTCTACGTGGTGGTGGGCGATGGCTCCTACATGATGCTCAATTCGGAACTGGCCACTTCGGTGATGCTGGGCCACAAAATCATTGTGGTGGTATTGGACAACCGTGGCTTCGGCTGTATCAACCGCCTGCAAAACGCCACCGGCAACGAATCGTTTAATAACCTGTTGGACGACTGCGAATCCATCGCCGAGGGCGCTCCGAAACTGGACTTTGCCGCCCACGCTGCTGCCATGGGTGTGCAGGCAGAGCGGGTGGAATCTCTGGCTGAGCTAGAAGCCTCCCTTGAGCGAGCCAAAGCCGCCGACCGCTCCTATGTGATCAGCCTGGACACCGACCCTTTTGCCACCTCCGAAGGTGGTCACTGGTGGGATGTGGCGGTACCGGAAGTTTCGGACAATCGCACGGTGCAAGAGCGCTATGGCGAGTATCAGCAGGCCAAGCGTAAACAACCTTATTAGAAGCAGATGAAAATGTTCGTAGGCCGTAGGAGCCGATCTGTTTTCCAGACCGTCTGCGGCATGGATGCCGCAGCCGAGCTTACAGGGAAGTATTCACAGCGTGTCTGGAAAACAGATCGGCTCCTGCGGCCAGCACAACACCCGAAAAATTAGCCCTCTACTGAAAATTTAAAGAAAACAATGAGCGTAAAAATCGGCATTAACCCACTCACCTGGACCAACGACGACCTGCCCGCACTGGGGGCAGAAACGCCGTTGGAACAGTGTTTGCGCGAAGGCCGTGAAGCGGGCTTCAGCGGTTTTGAGCTGGGCAACAAATTCCCCCGCGAGCCGGATGTGCTCGGCCCCATACTGGCGGAGCATCAACTGGCACTGGTATCCGGCTGGTTCAGCGGCATGCTGCAAACCCGTTCCGTGGAGCAGGAACTGGCCGCCCTGCAGCCCCACCTGGATTTACTCAAGGCCATGCACTGCAAGGTGCTGGTGTACTGCGATGTCAGCGGCAGTATTCAGGGGGAGCGGCAAGTGCCCCTGTCCCGTCGCCCGGTTTTAGCTGAACAAGCCTGGCCCGCCTTTGGCGAGGCGTTGAGTCTGGTAGCTGACGCCTGTCTTGAACAAGGCATTCGCCTGGCCTACCACCACCATATGGGCACCCTGGTGCAATCCGAAGCGGATATTGACGCACTGATGGCCCACACCCGCGACAGCGTTGGCCTGTTGCTGGACAGCGGTCATCTGACCTACGCCGGTTGCGACCCGCTGGCCATACAACAACGCCACGCAGCGCGCATCTGCCATGTGCATTGCAAAGACGTGCGCGCAAGCGTGCTCAAAGACGCCATCAATCGCGACCTGAGTTTTCTGGATGCGGTGCTCAATGGGGTATTTACCGTGCCGGGGGATGGCGGTGTCGATTACCCGCGATTATTCCGGCAACTGAAAAAGTCTGATTATCACGGCTGGCTGGTGGTAGAAGCGGAGCAGGACCCGACCATCGCCCACCCACTGACCTGCGCCAAGCTCGGAGCAAACAACCTGAAAAAGCTGTGCCTGGATGCCGGTTTTGAAATCGTCGACGGATAACACCCGCCTAACGAGGCCGGCCAAATTTATGAAGAAGGTGATGCCCGCCCTTTCCAGACCGTTGTCAGCAGGGATGCTGACAACGAGCCTACATGGACGTATGCACGGCGTGTCTGGAAAGGACGGGCATCACCTTCCTCCAACCCAATAAATAGTAAACGAGAACTCATCATGCAAACCCACGGCAACACTCTAGGCAACTACATCAACGGCCAGCACACCGCCAGCAACAGCGGCCATTACAGTCCGGTATTCAACCCGGCCAGCGGCCAGCAACAAGCGCAAGTGTGCCTGTCCAGCGCCGACGAAACCCGTCAGGCCATCGCTGCGGCACAGGCCGCCTTCCCAGCCTGGCGCGCCACCACACCTCTGAACCGCGCCCGGGTGATGTTCCGCTTTAAAGCATTGATTGAAGAACATCGCGATGAGCTGGCAGAACTGATTACCGCCGAGCACGGCAAAGTGTTGTCTGACGCCAACGGCGAAGTCACCCGTGGCCTGGAAGTGGTGGAATTCGCTTGCGGCATTCCCCATCTGCAAAAAGGCGAGCATTCCCTGAACGTGGGCCGTGGCGTGGACAGCTTCTCACTCATGCAACCCCTCGGCGTATGCGCCGGTATCAGCCCCTTTAACTTCCCGGCCATGGTACCCATGTGGATGTTCCCGGTGGCGCTGGCCTGCGGCAACACCTTTGTGATGAAGCCCTCGGAAAAAGACCCTTCGGCCTGCCTGCGTCTGGCGGAACTGCTGACCGAAGCTGGCTTGCCCGATGGCGTATTTAACGTGGTCAACGGCGACAAAACCGCTGTGGATGTACTGCTTACTGATCCGCAGGTTCAGGCGGTCAGCTTTGTTGGCTCCACCCCCATCGCCGAGTACATCTACAGCACCGCCAGCGCCCACGGCAAGCGTGTACAGGCATTGGGCGGCGCCAAAAACCATATGCTGGTGATGCCGGATGCCGACCCTGGCCAGGTGGTCAATTCCCTGATGGGAGCCGCCTACGGATCTGCCGGTGAACGCTGCATGGCCATCTCTGTGGCCGTGTGTGTGGGCGATGCGGTAGCCGACCGTTTGATCGACGACCTGCAAAAAGAAATCGACACCATGCGCACCGGCCCCGGCACTGCCCAGCCGGAGCCGCACATGGGGCCATTGATCAGCCGCGAGCACGCCGACAAGGTGCGCGCCTACATCGACTCCGGCGTGGAACAGGGCGCCGAGCTGTTAGTGGATGGCCGCGACTTTGTTTGCGCTGGTAACGAGCAGGGCTACTTCGTTGGCCCCACCCTGTTCGATCAGGTCAAGCCTGGTATGCGTATCTATGACGAAGAAATATTCGGCCCTGTGCTCTGTGTGGTACGTGTAGACAGCTACCAGCAAGCCGTTGAGCTGATCAATCAGCATGAATACGGCAACGGCACCGCCATTTTCACCCGGGATGGTGACGCAGCACGGCAGTTCTGCGAGGAAATTCAGGTGGGCATGGTAGGTGTCAATGTTCCCATTCCGGTGCCCATGGCCTTCCACAGCTTTGGTGGCTGGAAGCGTTCCCTGTTCGGCCCACTGCATATGCATGGTCCCGATGGCGTGCGCTTTTATACCCGCATGAAAACCGTCACCGCCCGCTGGCCCAAAGGACAGCGCGAGGGGGCAGAGTTTTCCATGCCAACTATGGAATAAGAAACCACCATGCGAGCGCTATTTAACACACTGAAATCCGGCCCCGAACGGCCACTGCTGGAAAACCCGGCAGAGATCGACCGGCTGTACGCTTACCACCGCCGCAACATCATCGTCATCATTACCCTGTGTTACGGCCTGGGGTACGTCTGCCGCCTGGCCCTGAATGTGGTGAAAAAACCGTTGATGGACGCGGGGGTTTTTACTCCCGAAGAAGTGGGACTGATCGGCTCCACCCTGCTCTACGGCTACGCCTTCAGCAAGTTCACCAACGGCTTTTTGGCGGACCACGCCAATGTGCGCCTGTTTTTCGCCATCGGCATTTTGCTGTCGGCGGTGATGAACTTCGGCATGGGATTGTCGGAAGTGGTTTGGCTGTCGGCGCTGCTGTGGCTGCTCAACGGCTGGTTCCAGGGTTTTGGCGCGCCGTCCAGTGCGGTGGCTTTGGCCAGTTGGTACAGCAACCACGAGCGTGGCCGTTACTACGGCATCTGGAGCACCGCTCACTCCATCGGCGAAGGACTCACCTATCTGGGTGTTGCCTTTCTGATCGCCGCTGCCCCCAAAGGGTTGGGACTGTCCTGGCAATGGGGCTTCTGGACACCGGCATTGATCTGCGTATTCGCCGCTTTTTTGTTGTGGAAATACCTGCAGGACCGCCCCCACACCTTGGGGCTGCCCAATATCGCCGACTGGAAGCAGGACCACGGCGCACCGGTCAGTGAGGAAGTTGCCAAAGAGAGTACCTGGCGCACTCAGCTGCGGGTACTGGCCATTCCCTCCATCTGGGTTCTCGCTCTGGCCAGTTGCAGCATGTACGTGACGCGCTACGCCATCAACAGTTGGGGGAATGTGTATTTGCAGGAAATTCGCGGTTTTGACCTGTTCGACGCCAATCTGTTTATCTTCTTTAACACCGCCGCCGGCATTCTCGGCTGTGTCGCTTACGGCTACGCCTCGGACAAACTGTTTGACGCCCGCCGCCCGCCCACCAACCTGTTATTCGGGTTATTGGAACTCACCGCCCTGTTCGCCATTTTCTTCGGCCCCAACGACCCGCTGCTGCTGGCGGTGGCGCTGGTGGTCTACGGCTTTGGCCTCAGCGGTATTCTGGCTTCCCTCGGTGGCCTGTTTGCCATCGACATCGCGCCGAAAAAAGTGGCCGGTGCGGCCATGGGCTTTATCGGCATTTTCAGCTATCTGGGCGCAGCCACCCAGGATTATTTAAGCGGCAAACTGATTTACGACAGCGAAATTATTTTCAGCTTTGCCACCGGCAGCCAGAACCTGAATGTGTATTTCTACGACTACAGCCAGCCGATTATGCTGTGGGTGGGCGCCTCTGTGGTTTCCATGATACTGGCCGCCAGCCTGTGGCGCGTAAAGGCGAGGGATTAAGATGAAACGGGCACTTTTAATATCGCTAATTTTGCTGTTGACCGGCTGCGGCCAAAAGGATGCCGGAGACACCCTGTGCGACAACTACGCGGCCCACTACGCAGAATACCGCGAGCGCATTCCCCTGCTGACGGTTGACTACCAAAGCAACGGCCAATTAACCGCTAGGTTGGAAATACCTGCCGCCCCGGAAACCGCCCAGGCTGTTCTTGAACAAGCGGATAACCTGTTTGCACTCAACGGCGAAAACGACCAGAACCGCTGTCGCTTGACCGGGCAGAGCGTGAAAAACAGGGGCAACCGCTTGACCGGCGAATACCGGTTTCAATGCCCGGCAGACAGTCAGCTAAAGGGGTTCAAAACCCTGTTACTGGATAAAGTCAACGAACTGGACGAACTGGAAGCCCGCATCAACACCCCAGCCGCCAGCAAGCGCTTTGTCATTCATCGCCAGTGCAGCAAGCCCCTATTTCAACTGGGAACACCATGAGCAACGATCAACTGCAACAAAAATACGCCTTCGCCCAACAGCTCGCCCAGGAAGCCGGAACCCTGGCACTGGGTTATTTCCGGGACCTTTCGTCCCTGACCCTGCAAAGCAAGGGTGTACAGGACATGGCCACAGAAGCAGACATCAACACCGAAAAACTCATTCGCCAACGCCTCGCACAAGCCTACCCGGAGGACGGTTTTTTTGGCGAGGAAACCGGTGCCGAATTAAGCCAGGATGACGCTCAAGGCATCTGGGTAGTGGACCCCATCGACGGCACTCATCCCTTTGTCAGCGGCATGGCGCTGTGGTGTATCTCCATCGCCTATGTGCAAAACGACCGGGTGGAATTGGGCGTCATCTACGACCCCAACCAGGACGAGCTGTTTACGGCCTGTCGCGGTCAGGGGACTTTTCTCAACGGCCAGCCCATACAACCCAGCAAATCACAGGGCATCAACGACGGACTCACCGGCATCGGTTTTTCCAACCGCGTTCCCCACCAGCAGGTACTGGATTTCCTGACCCACTTTCTGCAACGGGGCGGCGCCTACCACCGCCTCGGCAGCGGCGCACTAAGCATCGCCTACGTCGCCTGTGGTCGTCTGATCGGCTATGTGGAACAGCATATGAATGCCTGGGATTGTCTGGCCGGGCTGCTACTGGTCAGCGAAGCAGGAGGACAGTGCGAAGATTTCCCCTGCGACCGTCAGAGCCTGCCTCTGGGCCAGCGGGTGGTGGCGGCTGCGCCTGGGGTCTATCAGCAATTGTTGCAAACGCTTGGCCAGAATAACTAAACTTTTTGATGCCCTTCGAATCTACCTATGCCTAGCTAACAAAGGAATCCGAGATGTCACGCCTTCTTACACTTATTTACTTTTTGTTTTTTTCCTTATCCATTCAGGCGGAGTCAGTTACCGGCGTCACTCAGGTTGATCACGTAGGTCTTGCCGTGAAAGATCTGGAAGCCACCAAAAACCTCTTTACCCAGGTGCTGGGCTTTAAGGTTGGCGGCCATAACCCGGATTACCCCTCTTATTCACTGTCCAACGGTCACGCCAAAATCACCCTCTGGCGGGTCACCGACCCTGCCACCGCCACGCCCTTTAATCGCAAAACCAATGTCGGTTTGCATCACCTGGCACTCAGCGTTGAAAGCGAGGAACAGTTACACGCACTCTATAAAAAGGTGAAAGCCTTTCCAGGCGTGCGTATCGACTTTGCGCCGGAGCTGTTTTATGGCGGGCCCAGCAAGCATATGATGTTTTTTGAACCCAGCGGTAACCGCATCGAACTGCTACACCGAACAAAATAGTAATGGGCACTTTCAAGTGCATAATCTCGTTGTCGCTAGTATGGCTGATCAACGCCCTGCGCCAGTAAGGCGGGAATCATTCTTTAAACACGCCTTCTGTCGCAAAAGCTGCCAGCGGTACAGCTTCGACTTGCTCAGCCAGTTTAAAGCGCTTGGAGCCCGGGTAAACAATCGCCACAGAATGTAAAGGCAAATCGTCAAGCGCACTCCGTATGGAAGGTGTCATTTTAGGTGTATCTGTGCGCTTACATTCAACACCCAGAAGATGACCATTTTTTGGAATACCAGATCAATCTCAGCCCCTTGATGGGTCGCCCAATAGTACGGTTCTTCAACCCGCTCAGCCGCAATAACTTCTTCAAGAACATAGCCTTCCCATGAAGCACCCAACTTTGGATGGGTTAACAAACCGCTTTCGTTGGCGATGCCCAACAACTGATGCAGCAGTCCACTGTCGCGCACATAGACCTTGGGCGACTTGACCTGCCGTTTGCGGATATTGGCATGTCAGGGTTTAAGTTGGCGCACCATAAAGGCATCACTCAACAAATCGAGATAGCGGCGCACCGTCGATTCACCAACTCCCATAGCCCTGGCAAACTCGGCACCATTCCAGGTCTGACCGTGATAATGCGCCAGCATTTTCCAAAAACGCCACAGTAAAGTAGCTGCCACTCGCACACCCCACATGGGAAAATCGCGCTGCAATAAGGTTTCGATAAACCCCTTACGCCAAGCCAAGCTGTTGTTTTCACTGGTTGCCAAATAGGATAAAGGGAAGCCGCCGCGCAACCAGTGCACCGGCATACGCTGCTCGCCCAACTCGGTCAACTCAAAACCGCGCAATAAAATAGTTTCACTACGACCTGCCAGCGATTCAGCCGATTGCCGCAGTAAATCACCAGACGCGCTGCCCAAAATCAAGAATTGCCCATTGAACGAATTTCGGTCTGTCAGAACCCGAAGCACCGGAAACAAGTCAGGTCGCAACTGCACTTCATCAATCACAATTAACCCGGTGAGCATGCTCAAGGCGGTAATCGGTTCTTCCAGCCGAGCGAGGCTAAGGGGATCTTCAAGATCAAAATAATTGGCTGAATCTTCGGCCAAAAAATGACGCGCCAGAGTGGTTTTACCACATTGCCGTGGCCCCGCCAGAACCACTATTTAGCTGCAGGAAAGCGCTTGCTGAATGGTATTTTGCCAGGATTTTCGCTCAATCATTGCCCAATATCACCATGAAATTCCACCAACAGATGATGTATTTTCATGGTACTAAACCGACAACCTTATAGGTTTCGTTTAATAACTCGCTACCTTACTCTCATGCCCCCCGCCGCAGCCTGCCCTGAAAGGTTTAATCGGGGGCGGGGGGATTACCGATCCCCTATCGCGGATTCTAAACATGCAATTATTCATGCGGCATCGGAAATACATCGCCTTCATATTTTGGCTCGGACAATGCCGGGAGTTGGCCTTTCTGCCAATGGGGTAACTCAAATTTTACCCTGGAAACCACTTCCGCTCCGGATGCCTCGTAATCCACCCTGGCGTTTTTGGTATTGGTAAATGTCACACCCATCGCAGACGGGTTGACCGTCCCGGTCAGGTAGCCATTGTGTTCGGTATCAAAATACCTCAGATGAGGGTTGGCAGATGGATTCGCTTTGGCGATTGCGGCGTTAAAGTCGTTGGTTTTTGCCATTTCCAACCCGGATTGTACCCCGTACATGACGGTGGTATTGATATTGGGTTGTGTCTGTCCGGCGTCATCCTGGTAGCTGAATAATGGGTGCAATTCGGGGTTTTCAAGGTTTTTGCCTTTTCGCTCCAACCAGAATATGTCCGGGAATGAACTCAATGCGGTGACCGCAAAATCTGCCATGACTGGCGGTTTCCCGGAATGATTAACCGTGGCAGCCATTTGGATGTGATAGTCCCCTGACAGGGATACGACCCCGTTGATTTTATTGGCCTCTATAAAATCCAGAATTTCCCTTCGCTCTGTTTCGAGCGTTTTCCAGGAGTCTTTGTACACCAGGGTTTTGGGCAAACCTGAGCCTTCTACGTTGTCATAATCGATGTAGGTTTCCATGAAAGGCTCGCTATTAAGCCACAGCTTCCATTTTGCCGGTGAGGTTTTCAGCACATCCAAAAACCATTCCTTCTGCTGCCTGCCAAGCACGGACAGATCGGGGTCCTGATAGCTTTTGGTATCGGTAACGACAATGACAACATCTTTTCCCCATTGTATGGCCCGGTACATACGCATTGAGTTGATGGCTTTGAGGTTGTTTGCTTCGCTGAAAAGGCCGCCGGCTTTATCCGTACCCAATGGCACATTTTCTACTTCGACAGGCTTGAAGTCGTGGGCCTGGTTTTTGACCGTTTCTATGTTGGATGCCTGACCGAGCGTGGATGGCAAATATTCAAACCACGCCTGGTTGGAAGCCACTTTTACGGTTTGCATTCCGGGCATACCCAGAAGGTCTTTTATGTAGGTGCCCGACTGGTAGTTGCCATCGGCAAATTCATGGTCGTCCCAGGTGTAGACAAAGGGCCACCTTGCCCGGGCTTCCTGCATAACCGGATTGGAAATATAAGTTTTGTACAGATGCCGGTAATCGTCCACGGTCACCGGGCTCCAGGAGCCGGACTTCCAGTGGTCGGAATCCGGCCATTGCTTTCCGTCCGGGAACGGGGTGATTTCACGCGGGTTTCCGTTGGCGTCTTTTAACCAATTGGGCGAGTGATTGTCTTGTCTGGGATCGTCGCCCACAACTTCGTAAATAAAATCCCCCACATGGAACATCAGTTGTATCTGCTCGGATTCGGGTTTGGCTTTGTCTTCTTCGATAAGCCGTTTCAAGGTGCCAAAAAAGCCCTGTTCGTAGCTGGAGCAGGCAATGGACGAAAAGTTAAGCGTGGCAGATTCGGACGTGTCCGGGGCAGTGAATGTTCTGCCGATTGTTGAAGTGTCCTTGCCTGCAGTGAACCGATAAAAATACGTGTTGTGCGGCTCCAGCCCCTGGGCGTAAAAACGTAAGGTAAAATCGTCTTTGCGGTGGGCAGTCACATGTTGAGTCTGCTCTATTTTCTTAAACTCCCTGGTTTTGGCTATTTCTACAGTAAGGTTGATGCTGTCTTGTTCTTTTTGCGTACCGACCACCCGTGTCCACAACATCACGGAGGTTGGCTGGGGGTCTGCGGATGCCACGCCTTGGGGGAATTGAAAATCGCCTTGTTTAATTTTATGGCCATTGGTCTCGGCACAGGCGCTTATAAAGAGCGCCGCAATAATTAGCAGGGCTGGACGTAAAAACCGAGTCAATTTAATGAATAAAAGGTTGTTTGCATTCATAAATCCAATCCTTTTCAAGGAGCATTTTTATTGTGCGCTTATGAGCGTTAAGGCGTACCCATTCGGTTTCACCATCAGCCGATTTTGCCGCCACCCTTTTTGGTGATTACAACCACCGAGGGCCGGGGTGGATTGGCTTGATCAAAGTCCGGCCAGCGGGTAGCGGGGTTGCTGTAGTCGCTGTCCGGGGTGTCGCCGGGGTGTTGTACGGATACAAAAAACGTCTCCCCATCCGGGGTAAAACAGGGGCCGGTCATTTCCGCTCCAATGGGGCAACCAAAAAAGTGCCGTGTCAGGGCGCGATTCTCGCCGGTGGTTTCACAGGCCCAGATGCCATCGTGTATGGGGGCATCCAGCCCTGCCGCGGTCTGGTTGGTTGGAAAACCATCGGTGCTGATCCACATGCGGCCCTGAGGATCAAATGCCACGTTGTCCGGGTTGGCAAACCAGCCGTCTTTACTCACGTCTTTGTGATAGCGGCCACGCTTGCCGCCGTCCGGGTGGTTGGGGTCGCCCGCCAGCAGAAACATCTCCCATTGAAAATGATCGGCCAAATGGTCACGGCTACCGTCTATACCCGGCGGCAAAATTTCCACAATTTGCCCCCAAAGGTTATTTGCCCTGGGATTAACCGGATCCGTTGTTTCCCGGGTGCGCTTGCTATTTTTGGTGAGCATCACATAAGTGCGACCGGTCACCGGATTGGTTTCGATATCTTCCGGGCGATCCATGGGTGTCGCACCCAACAAACGAGCAATTAATCGTGCTTCGATCAAGGCTTCTTCAGGGTCTTGCAGTTTGGTAAAGGCAGATGATGCCCAGCCGGTTTCTTGCAACTCAACCACAAGCCATTCGCCAACACCGTTGGGATGGAATTTGGCAGCGTACAGGGTACCATCCGCCAGCAGTTCCATATTGGCTGTTCGGTTGTTTTTGTCGTACTTGTCCTTGGACACAAACTTGTAGATAAACTGGTTTTCGCCATCGTCACCGGAATAGGCCACCACTTGTTTACCATGCTCGGCAACGATGGTAGCCCCTTCATGGGCAAAGCGACCCAGGGCTGTACGTTTCTTGGGAATTGATTGCGGGTCGTAGGGGTCGAACTCCACCATCCAGCCAAAGCGGTTGAACTCTCTGGGTTCTTTTTCAATATGGAAGCGATCGTGGTAGTCCGCCCAGCGGTAGAACGCTCGCTTGCCTTTGAGCTCTGGGGGTTGGTTGGCCTGTTCCTGCTCGGTTAAATCCGGGTCTTTGTCTCGGTATTGGTAGTAGCCGGCGTTATACAGGCCGTAGTTGCGGCGTTCCCCCGGTGCTTTTTTGTCCGCCTCGATCTGGTCGCCGTCAAAATACACCTGAAAGTTTTCTTCGGCAATCAGGATGGTGCCCCAGGGAGTTACTCCTCCAGCGCAATTGCCCAGCGTGCCGTAGACTTTGCGGCCGGTTGGGTCGGCGCTGGTTTGCAAACGGCGGTGCCCGGCTGCGGGGCCGGTGATGTCCATTTCGGTGTGGGCGGTCAGGCGGCGATTGTATTTACTGTCTTTCACCACCTGCCATTGGCCATCCACTTTTTTGATTTCGATCACCGAATGACCGTGGGCAGCCATCTCGATATCTACCTGTTCGCGGCTGGATTCCAGCAGATAGCCCACGTCTTTGATGCCGGGGAACATCAAACGGGAGGTAGTAAATTCGTGGTTGACGCACAGCAGGCCGTGGTCGGAATTATCCGAACCCAGCGGCAGTGACTGAAAACCGATAAAGTCGTTATTGTAGCCAAACTGCACTTTTTGGGATTCTGCGTCTTTGATCCCACCGCTGAAATTATCCGGGGCATCCTCAAACAGGGGGTCACCCCAGCGAATCAGCACATCGGCGTTGTAGCCGGGGGCTACGTGGTGGGTGGTGTCGTAGCCGTGGGGGAGTTCTTCAAAGGTCAGCGGTGATGAGGTTTTTTCAGGTTGACCGGCAGAACAGCCGGCCAGGGCACCAATGCCTGTTGCACCTGCAACAAAGGCCGTTGTACCTGCCATGCCCTTCAAAGCACTGCGGCGGGACAGACGGCGGTTGAGCACGTCGTTAAACGTGTCTGTTTTTGGTTCTTTTTTCATTGATCTGGCCTTATGGAAAGACAGTACGTCAAAATTCTATGAGTGACACTAATATTCAGTTAGCGTGATCAGATTGTAACAACGTCAACGCCTGCTTGTGCAGAGTCGGGTTCGCCGCGGCCAGCACCCGGCCACCATCTATGGCTGGTCTTCCTTCCCAGTTGGTGACCACGCCACCAGCACCTTCTACAATGGGAATCAGCGCATTGATGTCGTAGGGTTGCAACCCGCCTTCCACCACCAGGTCAATGTGACCGGCGGCCAACATGCAATAGGAATAACAGTCGCCGCCAAAACGTCTTAACTGGCAAACATTGGCCACCTGTTTAAAACGCCGGTAATCTTCAGCGCTCTCGAACATGTCCGGATCGGTGCTGTAAATCACCGCTTCTGCCAGGGTTTGTGTATGGCGACACTTAAGGTGGGTGTGACTGTCGGTCAACTGGCAATCGAGCCAGGATGTCTTGCGGTCAGAGACAAAGGTTTCCCCGGTAAACGGCTGATGCATAACTCCGCCAACGCAGCAGTTGTTGACCACCAGACCCAGCAGTATTCCCCAGGTTGGGAAGCCGCTGATAAAAGACCGGGTACCGTCGATGGGATCAATCACCCAGCGGTATTGGTCACCCCCTTGGCAGCCACCGGTAAACCCGTCTTCTTCTCCAACAATGTCGAACCCGGGGGTAGCACTGGACAGCCGCTTGCGAATAAAGGCTTCGACTTCTTTGTCGGCAAGGGTAACCGGATCAAAATCGTTGCCGGTTTCCTTGTTCACCACATTCAGTGGCACTCTGAAATAGCGGATGGCAATTTTTCCGGCTTCTTTAATTATTTTTTCAGCCAGCGCCAGATATTCGGTTATATCTGCCTGGACATGGTTTGTTTGTTGTACTGCCATGGTGATTTCCCATCAGTCTTCAGGGTACATTTAAAATGCACTATTTATTGCTTGGCACGCACAATGCGAGCTAAGACCTGTTGTAACGTCAATCTGTTGCAGCCCCAGACTTGCGACGGAAAAACGACATTTCTTCAAAGGTCAACACAGCTTTCTTTCCGGTTAATAAATTATTCGCCAGCACCCCGATGACGACACAAACAATAAGGTTTATGCCCATAAGGTGAATATAGTGAATTGGGAAACCCACATAGGTAACAGTGCCGTAGCCCACCGAGCCTGCAACGATGGCAATACATACCGCCTTGGCAGACATGTTCTTGAAGAAGATGGACAAGATAAATGCCGAGAGTATGGGCATGGACAAAATGCCATTGAGTTCCTGAACCAGATTAATGATCGATTCGGCTTCTGAATAAACAGGAACCAGTGCGACAGCAAAGACTGTAAACAGGATTGACACCCGCCTGGCGAGTTGTTTTGTCTTGATTTCACCTGAAATGACATGTGGCATAAGGTCACAAACACAGAGCGCAGCCGCAGAGTTCAGCGCGCTATTGAAGGTGGTTAAAACCGCTGCAACGATGACTGCCGCAAAAGCCCCTGACAACCAGGTTGGCAGAAGATCACCAATCAGCATGCCATAGGCCGCATCGTCCACATCACCGTATAGCTGGTAAGCGACCACGCCGGGCACAACCACAATGGCTGGCACAATCAACAGGCGGATAACCGCTGCGGTGACCACACCTTTTTGTGCTTCCGCCAGGCTTTTTGACGCCATCGCCCGCTGGGTAATAACCTGGTTAAAACTCCAGTAGTAAATCTGGATAAAAATCATCCCGGTTAGCAGCGTATGCCAGGGAATGGGCGAGTTGCTATCACCAATAAGTGTCAGGCGCTCGCGGGGAATACCGGAAAAATCGAAATCGATTGCCTTGGCTGCCAGATAAACCACCAGACAGGCAAGGGCCAACAATGCCACACCGCTGTAGGTGTCGGAAACAGCAACTGCTTTCAGGCCACCAAAAACCGCATATGCCGCACCTAAACTGGCAAGCCCCAAGGCGATCACTACCAACGGAATATCCAGCGCAAAGGTTGTTTGTAAAAACAGCGACCCGGAATAGAGCACAACGGGCAAGTAAATAAACAAGCCGGCCAACAGAAACAGTAGCGAGACAATAATGCGCGGCACCGGGCTCGATAACTTGCGCTCCAGCAGTTCCGTTGTGGTGGTGCATTTATGGCGGTAATAAAGTGGCAGAAACACAAAAGCCAGAATGATAAGCCCGACAACGGCGGCAATTTCCCACCAAGCCAGTAACAGCATTTGGTTGCCATTCATCCCTACCAACTGATCCGTTGACAGATTGGTCAGGGTAATGGAACCGGCAACAAACACCCAGCTGAGGCTGCCCCCTGCCAGAAAATATTCCCGGCCTTCATTGGAGGTATCAGAGGGTAACTGCCGACATTTTTTCCAGGTAAAAAAACCGATAATAAAAGTAATAAATACGAATACAGAGATTTGAAGCATCAGTTATCCTTTTCTTGTTCTTGGTGACATTGTTTGAGAACAAAAAGTCGACCGGAGTTGGCGTGTTCTGGAAGCAGTTCAGCGCCGACTTGCCCCAAACCTTCAGATGACATTTCGGTCAACGTTTTTTCACAGTCCTGTTCAAGCAGTATTTCCGATAACGCCCATTTTTGATCTGCAGGAAGGCCGGGAACCCTGACCTTTTTGGGTCGATAGCCCCGAGCTTCATCTATTCGCAGCGCTCGGACCAATGCGGTCTTGCCGTCACGGGACAGTATCATCTGAACATCACAGCCCGGTTCTGTTTCATCAAACCGCAACAGCTGGCCTTGCAGCAGAATATCCCGGTATGTTTTGTATATCTTGATGGTATTGGCGAGGGTGGTTCGATCCTTTTCGTTTAGCCGCGCCGGGTCCAGCTCCACCCCGAAGTGGCCGAAAAAAGCCACCACACAGCGAAACACCATGGTGCTGGTTCTGCCGGTAAAGTGATTGGGGCTGGCACTGACGTGGGCGCCAATCAGTTCCGGCGGGAAGAAAATACTGGCCCGCCTTTGGATACGCACGCGCTCAACCGGGTCTGTACAATCGCTGGCCCAGAAGCGATCAGTGAAGGCCAGAATGCCAAAGTCCATTCGGCCACCACCACTGGCACAAGACTCGATAGACAGCGCAGGAAATGCCTCTCGCAACCGTGTCAGTAATTGATACAAGCCTGCCACCTGACGGGAAGCACAAGGTCGATTATTGGCAAGGGCCGGGAACAGGTCCCTGTTGCAGTCCCACTTGATGTATTGGAACTGATGCTGCTGTAGCACAGTACTAATGGAATCAAAGAGATAATCAATCACTTCCGACTGGCTCAGATCGAGTACCCACTGATTGCGCCCAGTGAGTGCCTGCCCAAAGGCATCGCGCAGAATCCATTGCGGATGTTGCCTGGCCAATTGGCTGTCCGGATTCACCATTTCCGGTTCAAACCAGATTCCGAACGCCATTTTGTGGTTGGCTGCCAGATCATCAAGAAACCCGAAGCCATCGGAAAATTTTTCGCTATCGGGAACCCAGTCACCCAGACCACTGTGGTCATCAGGCCGGCCTTGAAACCAGCCATCGTCGATCACCAGGCGCTCGCAGCCGATGGCCTTCGCCGTTGCCGCCAATTGCGTAACGGTCTGCTGATCGACCTGAAAATAAAATGCCTCCCAGGAATTCAGGCTGACAGGCCGATTCTCACGGGTTGAGGGCACAAGCGCGCGGGTAAATTCATGGAACCGATTACTGATACCGGATAGCCCGGTTTCAGACAGCGCAAAATACGCAGTAGGAGTTTCATAGGATTCCCCTTGCGCCAGAGTGACTTCACCCGGGGCCAGCCACTCTGCTAAAAAGGCTTGAGCACTGCCATCATTATGCCGCTCCACAGCCACATGAAAGTTGCTGCTGTGAGCCAGTGTCGCGGCAATAACCCTGCCGTGACGTTCACTGGCACCCGGAGAGGTCAACAACAAAAAGGGACCGCCGTTATGCCCCGGCTTGCCCGAACGGGTAATTTGTTCAAATTTCCCACAGGGCAGGGTGAAACGCTCTGAATGCCCCTCCCCGGACCACTGGCCAAAAGTAGCGTCAATCTCCGTGCACCAGTTCGGCAAAGGCAAACTCAGGGAGTTGAGTCTGTTTACGTGCAAACTTTTCTCGCCGCTATTCTGCACCCGACAGCGGGCGGCAATAACTCCGCTGGTATGCCACTCAAATTCAATAAAAATTTCTATCTGTTGAACATCATCAACAAATCGTAATTGCATGCCGCTGTGGTCGGCACTGCAATCGGCCAGCATTGGCCTGAAGATATTTGAACCATTTTCACGATGTGCCAGCAATGCCGGCTCACCCATAAAACCAAAACCGTATAACGGGAAAATACTCGGCGGGAGTGGCGCATCAACCGACATGGCCGGCGCTTGCCAAAGGTCTCTTTGAAGATCGCTTTCGGCGACTTTGCAGCCCCAATAAACCAGCTCCGGCATGGCATCCGCTGGTGTTGCCAATACCATTTGCTGGTCATCGTTGCCCAGTACGATCTGTTTTAAATCACTCATTATCGTTTTAGATTACACATGTTTTTTTCGTCATTCCCGCGCAAGCGCACTACTGTCCGGGATAACCACCCAAGCCGTCATTGCCAGCGCGGCGAAGTAATCCAGTGTCTTTTAGGTTACTGATTTACAAACAAAGCCGCTGGATCGCCGCGCTTCGCTCGCGATGACGATTTTTTAAGTCTTGCTGCCAACCATTTAGCGATGTGCCTTGCTTGGCAGGTACCGTGGGGAAAGCCTTTAATTTATCCCGGGCAGCAGTGCGCCTGCACGGGGATGACAAACTTAAGTGGTCTACACTCTGGTGGTTCGACCCAGCGCCTATCCAGCACGCTTTTTATGATAAGAGAAGTGACAGAACACCACGAAAAACCGTGGCGTTCTGTCTGGCTGACAACTGTCAATTAGAATGTGGCGCGAAGGCCCAGAGAGAAACGTCTGCCTGTTCTATCGAAGCTGACAAAGCGGTTACTGAGTACAGAAAACTCTTCAACGTCTTCTCTGAAGATATTAATACCTTCAGCATAGATTTCGACGTTGTCGTTGATTTGGTAACCCATACTGAAATCGGTTTGACCAAAATCTCTGCGGTTTTCTGGCTGACTTCCTGCACCAAAACACAGTTGCAGAAACTCATCGCGCCAGTTGTGGGCGAGTCGAGCTCTCCAGGGGCCACGCTCGTAGAAGCCGCTGACGTTCAGGGAATTCGGAGAAAGACCGTTATAGTCACAACTAGCGGCAGCCGAACCTTCCGCCCGCTCGACACTACTGCTTACACGGGTATAGTTCGCCGAAACCCCTAAACCACTCCAGAAACCAGGCAAGTTGTCGAAGGTGTGTTGACCGGCAAGTTCAAACCCGGTAATCGAGCCTTCTTCCCCGTTCCTGGTTCGGGTATCGTCAAAAACAAGAGACCCACCAGGCCCACCGAAACTAACGGGCAGAGTCTGGGTTTCCAGAAATTCATCGAATTCCTTGTGAAATACGCTGGCACCCACAAAGCCGATATCGGAGTAATACCACTCAACCCCCAAGTCAAAGTTCCAGGACTCAAACGGCTCCAGATTGGGGTTACCTCCGGAGCTTTGTGGCAGCGTAAATTGGTTGTTGAAGCTGTTATTGGTTCCCAGTGATGTCAGTGTTGGCCGGGTGACCGTGTTGGACGCCGCAAAACGAACAACGGTATCGTCACTGACATTCAGTTTGAAATTCAGAGACGGCAGAACGTTGGTGTAGCTATTGCTTACACTGATAAAGCTGGGGTCGGTAAACTCAATATCCAGTGCGTCGTCCCCCGGCACCGGGTTTACTGAGATAACCTCTTGCCCAAAGCCCGTTGAGGTGGTCTCTGTTCTGACAACCCGCAAACCGAGGTTACCGGACCAGGGCATATCACCTATTTGCCCACCCCATGAGCCACCGACATACACGGCAAACACTTCTTCTTCAACATTGGTGGAACTGCTGGGCTCCAGCACTGGTGCAAAACCGTTTCCAGGCAGTGCCAGCAGTCGCTCCACATCCGCCGCGAACTCTTCAGGAGTAAGGCCCGGTTGCCTTATGGGGTTAGAGATATTTTCCGGCTGAGAAAGGAAATTGATGATTTCTCTAGGATTAAAACTGAAGAACTCTCCAGGCGCATTTTCTGCTCCGGAAACTCCACCAAGGAATCCATCAAACGAAAATGGCTGAACGAGATTTGCGGGAATCGGCAGACGATACCCACAAAATGCGCAACGGCCTGGGCTTTGCGCACGATCGGTACTTTTCTCGCGGTTAGAAAACAGCAATCCGGCTTCTATACCTTGCAGCGCACCACCCTCAAAGGTCCAGTCGATATCCCAACGGCCTTCAAAGATTTCATCTTCAATGGGGATTTCTCTAAGCCTTGAAAAGTGTGCTCGCAACAGGCTCGCATCAGTGATAGGACCCAAATTGGAAATACTTGGAATCGTATCGCCCTCATTCAGATCGAAACGCGGCGAGGTTTGCGCCAGGGAGCCGACAACCACAAAGGGGTCGTCAAGAAGCGCTTCAGCCTGAGAATATGAAAGATCAAAGGCCATAGACAAACCGTCTGAAAGCTCCCATTTCAGGTTGCCCCCAACCTGATAGGTGTCTGTGAATCGATCATCAATATCCACAACGTTATCATTTTGTTGCAGTGCCGATTGATCAGCAATATCCGGGTTGGCCGCCAAAAATTCAGAACCCGGGCGATTAAAGCCAACTACCGTGCGGTTTTCATCCAGCTCCACATCCAGAAAACGTCTGGTGAAAAACTCACTGTAAGTGACAGCTTCTGACAACAGGTCAAATTGTGAATAAAGCCCATCTATCGTAATTTCTACCGAGTCGCTGGGCCGAATCTGGAAAGTGGAGGATGCCACCAAACGCTCACGCTCTTCTTCCCGCTGAGTAAACGTCAACTGCCCCGGGAAAAACACATCGCTGAGTGTTTCCAGCGAGGAGGCGTCCAGTCCCGTTGAATCTGGAGTGCCGTTAATAATATCCAGAGAACCGTTTCTGAAATTGGAGGTACCCACCTGCTCTATCCGGGATTTGCGGTCAGAGTAGGCAATCGAGGCCAGGAATCCCACCGTGGAGTCGTCATTGGAAAATGAGTAAAACGCGCTCAGATCAGGGCTGACATCACTTCTCAGGGAGTCAAATATCCCGCCTGCGGATACGGATACGGTGGTACCTGCTCTGTCCAGGGGGCGAGCTGTTTTAATATTGACCGTTGCACCAATACCACCTTCCTGCAAGTGGGCAACAGGGGTTTTGTGAACTTCGGCGGCTGCTACGATATCCGAGGACAACACATCAAAGGAAAATTCCCTGCCTGCGTTATCCGTTGCCATGGTACGGCCATTCACCAACACCGTATTAAATTCAGGGCCCAAGCCACGGACAGTAATAAACTGGCCTTCACCGCCATTGCGCTCAATGGCCACACCGCTGATACGCTGCAGTGCTTCTGCCACATTTTGATCCGGGAATTTGCCAATATCCTCAGAGGAAATAGCATCCACGAAAGAGCCGGACTCACGCTTGATATCCAGCGACCTTTTCAGGCTGCCACGAATGCCTTTAACAACGATTTCTTCGCTGATCTGTCCTGCAGCTTTGGCGTCTTCGGCATTCACAGTCCCTCCAAAAAAGGCACTCAACGCAGCAATAATGCCAACCGACAGTTTATTTTGCTTATGCATATCTTCTCTCCCCTTTACAGGTTGTTTATTCACAAAAGAGAGTTGACCCACATTGCTCACCGCCGCCTGCAAACCAGTTTCGGATAGTAGAAGGTTAATCCCCTCTACAATCGAGTATTCGCCGACCAGTGTTGTTGATAGTTTCCCCTGAATATCATCGAACGGAATAATCAAGGTCAGGTCGGCCTGTTCAGCAAACTGAATGAGCGCTGAGTCAGCTCGTTGCTGGGGAATATTGAAGATGATTTTATCAATTTGGCCTTCATCTCCAGCCCATAAAACCGGAGACAGTAACAGCAGAATAGCTGCCACATAATATCGAATTAAAGGCTGTACACTTCCCCCAGCAGCACCATTATCTGGCGCGTGGAAGGAAGACGAATCAGCCTGAATTTTCCGCCATACTAATAACGACATTGAGTATTTTTTTTCAGAGGTTGTTGCAAAATTATCCTTGATGAATATTTCAGTTTTATGAGAACTGGCAATCGCTGTCCTCCCATTCCCCCGAAGCAAAGCACCAAAATACTGAAAAATCAGGGCGCCCCCAGGACAATTTTTCCATCGTTACGTTCGTAACTGATATCGAAGTTTTCCCTCAACGCCTGCAGCAAGCCATTAACATCACCAGCTTTGAACAGCCCGGCGATACGCACCGCTTTCAGATCTTCATCCCGAAAAACAAATTCAACGGAGGTATAACGGCTGACTTCTGCAACCGCATTCTCCAAAGACTCCCCGCGGAACACCAGATTGCCGTCGCGCCAGGAAAGTTTGACCTCAATATCTGCAGCCTCAATGATTTCAACCGTCTGCTCAGCCGCCCCCAAAACCAACTGTTGCCCTTTAGATACCGGAGTAGCGTTATCCGGCAACACAACAGGATGCGAATAGATGGAGCCCTCAATCGGTTTCTCATTGATGCCAACCAGCACTTTACCGTCAGTCACTACCAGTTCAATTTTCTGCTCACTGGTCAATTCAATATTAAATTGAGTGCCTACTGCCTGGATAATCTGATCGCCCACCACAACGCTCAGTGGCCGCGCCTCATCGTGGGCCACATCCACATTAATTTCTCCGTGTTCAAGAACCAGCAAGCGCTGATTCTGCGTGTAGTTAACTCGAACCGATGTATTGGTGTTTAATGCCAGCAGGGTGCCATCGGGCAGCTCAATGGATGACGACTCGCCTACGGCCGTCTGATAAAGACCCTGCATGTTAGCAGCCACTGTTGGGGGACGGCCTCCTTCAGGTGACCAGGCGCTAAACACCCATAATGCAGCGAAAACCACCGCCACAAAGGATGCGGCCAGAGCCGGTGAAAACCAGGGGGCGCGATCCCGGTGACGGACTGGCTGCGGAAAAAGATAAGTCAGGCGGCCAAGGGCATCCATCTTGTCCCAGACCTCTGCCATTTTCAAAAATACCTCGCGGTTTTGTTCCTCGGCATCCAGCCACTGTTTAAGTGCCTGCTCATCGGCATCGGACAAGCCCTTGTCCAACCTGGATACCCATAGACTGGCTTCATCGAAACGCTTTTCCCGATCGGAAAGCTGATAAATATTGCTCATGATCGACCTCCAGAAAACCTGCCCTGTCGTCCGGGCCGGCACCTGCTGGCCGCACCCCGCTCTTCATGCTGCATCATAAAATAGGTACAGCGTTTTATCCCTTGGGCAATGTGCTTTTCCACAGTGCTTTCACTGATACCCAGCTCCCTGGCTACTTCGCGCTGGGAGTATCCATAAACCTTTTTCAACACAAAAGCCTTGCGGCACTGCACCGGAAGGTAACGAACCGCCTCGCAAAACATCGAAAACTCCTGATCAGAGGCAACCTGATCCAAGGTATTATCCGATAAATCCTGCGCCTCACCAAAGTCCAGATCCCCGCTATCTTCAATACTCACTACCAGACGGGACTCTGCACGCTTGAGGTGGTCCAGCGCCAAATTGCGGGCCGTTCTAAACAAAAAAGAGCGCGGTGCGCGAATATCGTCCTTATTCTCAACTTGACACAATCGAACATAGGTTTCCTGAACAATATCCTCGACATCCTTGGGCGGCACAATGCGCGAAGCAATACGCAGCAGGCCGCTGCGGATCGACATATAAAGACTGTCGTAGTTTTTCTGATCAGACATAGGGTCAAACCCCTTGAAGAACTATTTCTACATTACATTAATGTGACGATTGTGAAAAAGTTTTCCGCCATACGAATCGTTAATGAAAGTTCAGTTTCAGCGGATTTCGTGCATGCGGCAAAATTGTCACAGGTTAATGAATCAGCCGCGAAGCGGCATAATCCAGCTATCCGGGCGCAAGATTAGCAGTCAAATCAGAAAATATTGTGCCCGAACTGATGGCTAAATCTTTACCGAGACCGAACCCGCAGGTAACTACCATCATCAAACACCACCCGATAGCTGGAAAAACGTTCATCAGCAGTGGGGTAATCGGTGGTAATAAAGTGCGCACCGCTGACAAAAGCCTGATCGCGCTGCCGGTTGTCGTTGTTGCGAGCCGGATCGGTGTTGGCATCGGCGCGGGTGCGAATCAGGTATCCCTGCTCCACTAGGCCGGGAATGGCGATATCAAAGGGGTCGTTCTTCACCATAAAGGCCGCTGCCGGATGTCCCGGGTCCACATCAGCAAACAGCAAGCGACCTTGCAGGTTTGCGCTTTCCTGCAAATAGGCATCCCGCGCCGAACCTCGGTTGTCGAGGGTGAAAAATACCTTGCCGCGCACGGTACCCAGTTGCGGCCAGCCGTGCTCGGAAATGGCGGCGTAAAGGGTTGCAGAATCGCCGCGCACATCATCCGGGGTCATCAGCTGCTGCCGGGGAAATACCGTCAGAATTTCCGCTTCCAGCCGTTTCCAGGCGGCGGCATCGTGGGGCAGCACGGCAATATCGGCGTGCTCCGGATTAATAGCCGGATAACTTTTTTCCTTGGGTTCCAGCTGGATCATCAGCGGTACGTGATAAGGATTGGCATCTGACCAGGCTTTGATTTCCGCCAGGCACTCCTTGAACAACAGGCAGGTGCTGCGAAAATCCGTTTCCGGCAGATGGAAGACCTTGATGCCCGGTTCGCTCAAACGGTTATCCGGATCGTGGTGCTCATCCGCAGACAACAACCCGGCGTTGCGCAGCATTGGATACACACCAAAATTGGCAAAGCGCCCGCCTTCGGGATCGTTGTAAATATCAATTTCAAAATGGCGCACCCCCAGTTCCAGTTGCGCCGTCAATGACGGATGCTGGTAATCAAAGCCGTGGGCGTATTCCTCAACCGACATATCACCGGGGCGGTAATTCAGCTCTTTGGCCAAGGCAGCAACTCCGGCGTAGGGAAACAGGTGGTAGGAGTTGTGGGTGCCTATGTTCTGTAATTGGTTGATGGGTATGTTGTCGGGGAGACTGTGTTCATCAACCGTTGGTTGCTCACTGCTACAGGCTTGTAGCAAGAACGCCAGGGCAACGGCTGCCCCAGTGACTTTTCTCATACGATTCCAATTCATAATGCTTATCTCCTGAACAAAATTGATCGACAATTACCGCCGAGATTGATCCTCAAAAAAATTCGCAATCCACCGCGCCATCAGCAAGTCATCCGGATCGCTGTTCAAAGATTCCCAGGCCTGCTCAATTCGCTGGGCAGGAATGCGGTCACGGCGGCATTCCATCAGGTCGCGAATGTAGTTTTTGCTGAATTCCGGGTGGCCCTGCACGCTCATCAGATGGTCGTCTACCTGAATCATGTAGTTGGGGCAGAATTCGCTGCTGGCCAGCACCTGGGCGCGTTCTGACACAACGGCAACCTGGTCTTGATGGCTGACGATTAGATCCAGGGTGGATTGTTGGGGGCTTATCCAGTTTTTGCTTTCCTGTACCTGATTAAAAGACAGGCCCACACCCCAGCCTTTGGTGGATTTTTCTACCTTGCCTCCCAGCGCTTTGGCCAGCACCTGATGGCCAAAGCAGATACCCACGTATTTGATTTTGGCGCGGTCGATATTGCGGACAAAATCCACCAATTGATCCACCCAGACCAGGCCGTCATTAACACCGTGCTGACTGCCGGTGGTGAGGTAGGCATCGCAGGCGTCCACACGCTCGGGAAACTGGCCATCCAAAACCGGGTAAATGACCCACTCCCAATCCAGGTTCAAGGGCGCAAATAACGCTTTGAACATTTCCGGGTAGTCGCCGTGGGTGCCGATCAGTTCATCGCGCACGTGGTCGCATTGCAGCAGGCCGATTTTCATCAGGACAGGTTTCCTTCCACCGCGGCCACAAAAATGGCGCTGTATTGTTCGGCGCTAAAGGCAATGGGATTGCCCCCCGCCGAGGGGTCGACAACCGCCATGGCACCGATTTCTTCAGCACGATCGGCGTGGATATCAATCTCCGCCAGACTGTGTGGAATGGCCAATTGAGTACGCATATCCAACACCCAATCCAACACCGAGTTTTCATCGCAAGGCAGCCCCAGATAGGCCGCCAATCGTTCCATGCGTTCGCCAATAACGCGGGCATTGGCCACCAATACATAGGGCATCAAAATAGCGTTCAACAAACCGTGGTGGGCGTTGTACAAAGCGCCCAAGGGATGCGCCAGTGCGTGCATGGCACCCAACCCTTTCTGAAAAGCAGTCGCCCCCATGGTGGAGGCGGTAAGCATATTCAACCGCGCTTCAAGATCGTTGCCATCGGCCACCGCGCGGGGCAAATACTCTTTCACCAGACGAATGCCTTCCAGGGCAATGCCATCGGCCATGGGGTGAAAACCGGGGGCACAGAGCGCTTCCAGATTGTGAGAGAGCGCATCCATGCCAGTGGCGGCGGTAATGTGCGGCGGCAGACCGGTAGTCAGCTCGGGATCGAGAATCACCTGCCCCGGCAACATGCGCGGGTGAAAAATGATCTTTTTAACGTGTTCGGCGGCGTTGGTAATTACCGAGGCGCGCCCCACTTCGGAGCCGGTACCCGCGGTGGTGGGCACTGCCACTACCGGCGCCACACCATCGGGATTGACCCGGGTCCAGTTGTCGCCCACATCTTCAAAATCCCACAGTGGGCGCTGCTGGCCAGACAGCAGAGCAACGGCCTTGCCTGCATCCAATGCCGAACCGCCGCCAAAGGCAATCACGCCATCGTGGTTGCCGGTGCGAAAAGCCGCCACGCCTGCATCCACATGTTCACCGGTGGGGTTGCCGGCGATGCCTGAAAACAGCGCGACACCCAGCCCGGCGCTTTCGCACAGGGCCAGTGCATCACTGATCATGGGCAACGATGCCAGACCGGGATCGGTCACCAGCAATGGTCGACTGATACCCAGGGTCTGACAAGCCTCCGGCAGCTCAGCGATGCGCCCTGCTCCGGCGCGAATGCTGTTGGGGTAGTTCCAGTTGGCTTGCTGGCTCATAGCGCCTCCTTGATATGAAAGGACTTGGGTCGGGTGAAAGCATCGAAACCCAAACTGGAAAGTGTGCAACCGCGCCCGGAATTTTTTACGCCGGTCCATGCCAAAGCCGGGTCCAGATAATCGCAGCGATTGACAAAGAAGGTGCCGGTATCCACCTGCTCACCCAATGCGGCGGCAGCTTCGGTATCGCGGCTGAAAATGGCGGCGGTAAGACCGAACTCACTGTCGTTCATCAAGCGAATGGCTTCGTCATCGCCACTGACAGCCTGAATGCCCACCACCGGGCCAAAGCTCTCTTCGGTCATTACCCGCATGTGATGGTTCACCTGAGTCAGCACCTGGGGCGCCTGATACGCGGTACCAGGCTGATGCAGAGGGAACTGCGCCGGGTCGATATGGGCCACTGCGCCTTCGGCCACAGCTTCGTCGATCTGCCCTTGAACAAAGGTCGCGGCGGAAGTGCGTACCATGGGCCCCAGAGTGGTGTTCGCATCTGTAGGGTCGCCCAGTTGGTATTGCCGGGTCAGGGCCACCACTTTTTCCACAAAGGCATCGTGCACCTGTTGATCCACGTATATACGCTCGATACCACAGCAGGACTGTCCGGAATTAAAAAAGGCACCATCCACACAGGTTTCCGCCGCGTGATCCAGATCCGCATCGGCGCGCACATAGGCCGGGTCTTTGCCGCCCAGTTCAAGGCCCACACCGATAAAACGCCCGGCGGCGGCGCGCTCTACCATCGCCCCGCCGGGCACCGAACCGGTAAAGGCAACGTAGTGAATGGCCGGGGACTGAATGAGGTTTTCCGTGGCATCGTGAGTCATATGCAGGTACTGAAAAACGCCCTCGGGGAAACCAACTGTTGCAAAGGCTTCGGCAAAACGCTCCGCGCACAGCGGTGTTTGTGAGGAGTGCTTCAACACTACAGTATTACCTGCCAGCAGCGCCGGAACGATAGCATTCACCGCCGTCAGATAGGGGTAATTCCAGGGTGCGACCACCAGCACCACGCCCAGCGGTTCGCGCTGAATGCGGCGCTGAAAGCCGGGTTTTTCAGGTAATTGAATGGGCGCAAGTGCCTGTTCTGCAATGTCGATCATATGGTTGGCGCGTTCCGCCAGGCCATCCACCTCACCGCCCGCATAGGCGATAGGTCGGCCCATTTGCAGGCTCAGTTCCTGGGCGATTTCGTCTTTTTTACTGACAAAGGCCGCGACGAACTGACGGCACAAGGCAGCGCGTTCAGCTACGGACTGTGTGCGCCAGTCCTGCTGCGCGTTTTGTGCTTTTGCCAGAGCCGCATCAATAGCGCTCTGATCGGCATAGGCCCGCTCAACACAGATGCTGCCGTCGATGGGGCTAATGGTTTTTTGTGTGCTCAATGTTCTTTATACCTTAGTTAAGTTACCAGCCAGGCTCGAGGAAAGAATGCCTGCTCTTTTCAGACCGTTGTCAGCAGGGACGCTGACACCGAGCCTACATGGATGTATTTACGGCGTGTCTGAAAAGAGCAGGCATTCTTTTCTGTTAGATTATTTCAAAGTAACGGGCCAGCTCCCAATCCGTAATATGCTGATTAAACTGCCGCTGTTCCCACTCGCGGCTGGCGGCATAATGATCCACAAAAGCATCACCAAACAACGTGCGGGCCACGTCCGATGCTTTCAGCCGCGCCGCCGCCTCACCCAATGATGTTGGCAATGCCAGGTGGTCGCCGTGCTCCTGCTCGTAGGCATTGCCGGTAATTACCGCTTCCGGTTCCAGGCCCTGCTCAATACCCATCAACCCGGCACCCAGGGCCGCTGCCAATGCGATATAGGGGTTGGCATCCGCTGAGCCCAAACGGTACTCCGTACGCTGGGATTTGGCAGAACCGGGAATTACCCGCAGTGCGGTGGTACGGTTTTCCACGCCCCAGGTGGCATGAGTGGGCGCCCAGAAACCGGGCACCAGGCGCGAATAGGCATTCACCGTCTGCGCCAGCATCGCCGCAAGCTCCGGCATGTATTTTTGCTGCCCGGCAACAAACTGACGTTGCAACGGGCTCATATTGTGCTCCCCGTCCGGGTCGTAAAACGCCGAGCCGGAACCATCAGAACGATTCAGGGAAATATGAATATGGCCACTCTGACCGGGATAATCGTTGGACCACTTGGCCATAAAGTTGGCTATCATCTGGTTGCGCTGGGCCCAGATTTTTACAAAAGTTTTAAACAGTGCGGCTTTATCCGCCGCCGCTTCTGCGCCGTCTACGGCAATGGCCGCCTCCAGCACGCCGGGGCCGGTTTCGGTGTGTAACCCTTCCAGCGGAAAGTCCATTTTTTCACAGAGATCCAGCAACTCGTGGTACAACTCGCTGTGCACCGAATTGCGCAGCACTGAATAGCCGAAAAAACCGGGGCTGATGGGTTGCAGATTGCGATAGCCTTTTTCCCGCACCGAGTCCGGGGTTTCGTTAAACATAAAAAATTCGTATTCAAAGGCGGCATTGGCGGTAAGCCCCATACCCTCGGCGCGCTTTAAAATGCGGGTCAGCAGGTTGCGGGGGCAGACGCTTTCCGCCTGGTCGGAAAACTCCGCCAGGAAGAACAACATGCCCGGCTCCATGGGCAGCTCGCGGCAGCTGTGCGGCAAAATGCGCACCGGCGCGTCCGGGTAACCGGTGTGCCAGCCGGTGTATTTTACGTCGACGTTTTCATAGAGCTGATCATTGGAATCCCAGCCCAGCACCACATCGCAAAAGGCAAAGCCTTTTTCCAGAGAGGAGAAAAATTTCTCCCGGCTCATGTATTTGCCGCGCAGAATGCCGTCGTTGTCGAACAGCCCTACTTTCACATGTTTGAGATCGCGGGCGGTGACAATGGCCTTGGCATCGTCGATGCTGGCCACAGCCCGGGGGTCAATTGCAGTTGTCATTTCATTTTCCTCAATTCGATGTGGTGGGCACCCGGTTCCACATGAATGCCAGTATCAATGCGCCCAGCAGGTTAACACCGGCAAAGCCATAAAACAGGGTTGTAGCGTCCAGATAGCCCGGCAACACACCGCCGAATACCGCGCCTACCGAGCCCAGGCCGTTAATCAGCCCCGCCGCTGTGCCCGCACCTTTTGCGGTGCCAAAATCGATAGCGGCTGAACCGGAAATCATGGAGTCCGGGCCGTAAAGTGTCAGGCCTATCAGAAAGAAAACCACCAACACCCCAATTACACCCAGATGTTCCGCCGCCGGAATAAAGCACAGCAACGCCAGGGTACAAAACATCAGGCTGATGGCGCAGGGGGGCATGCGGCGGGCCTGGAAAAACCGGTCAGAAATAAAGCCAATCAATATGGGGCCGGCTACACCCGCCAGCTCAAACGCGATAGGCACTGTGGCAGCAGTGAGTTTGCTGACACCTTCGACCTGCTCCATAACCAGGAACGGTCCCCACAACAAAATGGCGTAGCGGGCGGGCTTTAGCAGAAAGTAAACCGCGCCAAGCAGCAAGACAGTTTTATTGGACAACACTTCAAAAATAACGCTGCCGCTGGACTGGCCCTGAGCTTCACCCTCGCACTTGTCGCCCAGTTTGGTTACCGGGGCTTGTTCGCCGTGATATTCCTCGACAGAACACAGACCAACATCCTGGGGGCGGTTGCGCTGAAAAATCAGCACCAGTAACCAGATAACTGCCAGATAAGTGGCCGGGGCGATAAAAGCGTAGCGCCAGTCATTAAAAAACTCGTAGGCCCACCAAGCCGCAAAGGGGGAAGCCAACAGACCACCCACCGCATAGTTGGTACTCCAGAAACCCATAATTCGCCCCCGCTCGCGGCGGGAGAAAAAATGGGACATGTTTTTGCAGCAGGTTGACCAGCCGGTAGATTGCGCCAACCCCTGCAAGGCGCTGACGGTGACAAATATCAACAGCGAGGGAAATAGCCCCATAACAAAGGCGGCACCGACACTGAGCAACAGCCCGCCCAACAGTACCCGGCGGGTACCCAGCCGATCCGCCAGCATCCCCCAGGCAAACTGACCAATGGCATAGGCCGCCAGGTAAACACCGTCCACATTGGCCAGCATTTCTTTGCTGATACCAAGAGCCGGATCGTCAAAAATACCGATTTTGGCAACGGCAAAGGCTTTGCGGGTGAAATAGAAAGACGCGTAGGCCAGCCAGGTAATAGTAAAAATACGCCAGCGCCAATATTCGTAACGGGGATTTTTTGTGACTGTATTTACCACAGAAAATAAGACTCAAGTAATCAACAATTTTCGTAACTATTCAGCTCACGCGCCAAATCGCGCATGGCGGTGTTAAAAATTGATCATTTACACGTGTAAACTCACAATTTTTGCCTTGCCCTGCACGATTTGGCACGCAATCTGAACAGTTACAAGGCATGCTGAATAGTTACCAATTTTCTACTGCAACGTCGCCAATGCCTGTTTGTGCAACACCGGGTTAGCCGCCGCCAGTATGCGGCCGCCATCTATGGCTGGCTTGCCTTCCCAGTTGGTGACTACGCCACCGGCACCCTCCACAATAGGGATCAGTGCATTGATGTCGTAGGGCTGTAACCCCCCTTCCACCACCAGGTCGATGTGACCGGCGGCCAGCATGCAATAGGAATAGCAATCGCCGCCAAAGCGCCTTAGCTGGCAAACATTGGCCACCTGTTTAAAACGCCGGTAATCGTCATTGCTCTCAAACATGTCCGGGTCGGTACTGTAGATCACCGCCTCAGCCAGCGTTTGCGTGTTGCGACATTCCAGTCGAGTGCGACTGTCGGTTAACCGGCAATCCAGCCAGGTTGATTTGCGATCGGAGATAAAAGTTTCCCCGGTAAACGGCTGATGCATGATTCCGCCAACGCAGCGGTTGTTGACCACCAATCCCAGCAGTATTCCCCAGGTTGGAAAACCGCTGATAAAAGAGCGTGTTCCATCGATAGGGTCAATCACCCAGCGACATTGATCGCCGCCCTGGTCGCCACCGGTAAAACCGTCTTCTTCCCCTACAATTTCGAATCCGGGAGTGGCACTGGACAGACGTTTACGAATAAAGGCTTCGACTTCTTTGTCGGCACGGGTAACCGGATCAAAGTCGCCATCGGTTTCCTTGTTCACCACATTCAATGGCATTCTGAAGTAACGGATGGCAATTTTTCCGGCTTCTTTGATAATTTTTTCAGCCAGTGTCAGATATTCGCTTATATCAGCCTGGACGTGTTTTGTTTGTTGTACAGCCATGCTGATCCCCTGGGAAATTTCAAACACTATTGATGTGCGTAACTTCTATGAACGCCAACAACACACCGGGATAGAGCACAATAAGTCTTGGCAGTAATTTCCCAACATCAAAACAGAAAATCACCACACCTCAAATGGTAAAAAAACGCACCGACCCGGTCAGGAGCCGGTGCGCAAGATCAACATCCAGAGGGAAGGGATGCTATTCACCTTATTAACCCGGCTGCGCCAGCGGCGGCACATCCCTGTGCCGCATTATTAAACGCTACCTATAAGGTTGCCGGTTTAATAACGGGAATGGATCAAAAGTTTGCGCTAAAGGTAAATGATACGGTGCGAGGGGAACCAAGGAAGTAGCTGCCTCCACTGGCACCATCATTACTGGACAAGTAATCTTCGTCCAAAAGGTTGTTGATATTAAGACCGGCGGTAAAGTTTTCGAATCCGATCAGCCCTTCTGAAAATGAATAACGCACACTTAAATGCATCAAATCGTAATCCGGAATACTTTCAGAGTTTGCAAAGTTGCCAGGACGATCTTTGATGGATTCAAAGTCCAGATTGGCGGTAATCGGGTTGCCGTTGTGCTCACCTTTCCACTTCAGGGTAGTACGGAAAATTCCTTCGGGAACACCCACCAGTGGGTTGCCGGCAATCACATCACCATCGGTCTCGGTGTACTCGGTGTCCAGTGAGGAGAACGAGAAATCCACGCTCAGGAAATCCGCAACATCCACATAGCCGCCAACTTCAAAACCATCCGCGTCCACGCCGCCGATATTAATCAGGTTGGAGGTATTACTCAGGAAGCGGTCGGGAACAACTTCACTACCCAGCTCACCAATACGGTTTTCAAATTCTGAGGTAAACGCTGTAGCTGTAACACCAAAGCCGCTACCAAACCAGCGAACACCAATATCGAAGTTATCGGACAATTCCGGATCAAGAGCAGCGGTGGTACCACCATTAAGGGCATCTGCCGGAATCCAGCGCATGTTTTTGGAGTAGCTACCAAACACCTCTACGCCTTCGTCGATGCGATACAGCAGACTCAGCTTGGGCAACAACTCGTCACTTTCGTGGCCACGGGTTGCTCCTGTATCTGAACGATCATTGGGTCCCAGACTGGAGCTGAAATCTGTCTCAATACGGTGCCACACCAGGCCAGCATCCACTTTGAATTGCTCGTCGGCACCAAAGACGATGGAATCACCCACATGCACACGGGTAGTGGTGTTCTGGTAATTACGCTGGAAGTCGATGAAATAGGCATTTCGATCGAACGCAATACTGGTGAAATCACCATTACCACCTTGTGGGCGCAAGATTTCATACCATTCGCGATCGTTGTCACGGTCTTCCTTTTCGATCCACAGGCCAGCACTCAAGGTGTGGTTGCCAAAAGGCTGTTCATAGGCGAACGTGGCACCAAAGCGGTTATTTTTAAACAGCGACAAACGGCGGCTCCACTGGCGGATATTGGCGCCAGTCTCGTCGTGCACGCTGTCAGCCGGGCAAACAAAACCGGGGTCGATGGCCAGTCTTGAGGTACCGCCAGAATAACGACCGGTCAGGCAAGGCAGCGCCGACAAGTCCTGACGGGCATCGCCCAGATCCACAAAACCGCCATTGGCGCCACGCAGGAACTGGTTTTCGAAATACTCGCGAGAATCGCGACCGACGATTGAACCGGTGGGCGTGCCGTCACTGGTAAACAGTTCATAACCGGGGGCAAAGCTGCCGTTGCCGGTTTGGTTGTGCACGTAAGGCGCTACCCGGAAGAAACCGCCGTCTTCAAAGTTTTTGGTAAATTCCACATAGGTCAGGTTATCTTTTCGATCCCCGGCGGAGCTGGGTCGATAGTTGGAATCCACATCCGGGTTGCCGGTGATAATGTCTGTATAGCCATCGTTGTCCGGGTCTTGTGCAAACTGGGCCAGAGATACGGAATCGTAGTCGTCCTCTTTACGGTCGTTCAACGAAACACGGCCCGTCACAGTCCAGCCGGAATCAAAATCCTTGACGATTTTTGCTTCCAGGTGCTGACGAGTAAATTCACCGGATTGTTGGGCAATCCAGGTGTTAAGGAAGGTGTCGGAAAAGCTGATATAAGCCCTGGCGCCATCGGCAAATTCACCGGTATCGTAACGATAAAAACCACGGCGAAGATTAAAATCGCCGGTGGTGAAACTGACATGAGCACCGGAGTCTTCACTGGGGTTGCGGGTCAGATAACGCACTGTGCCACCCAGTGCTTCATTAGAGGCGCTACCCAGGTCCGCCGCATTCTGAGCCACTGCTACACCGCGAACATTCTCTGCCTCGGTAAAGCGGTTGGGCTTGGCTCCACCGCCATAACGGGAGTTGCCGTTGGGGACATTGTCAATCATGTAACCAATCTGGGAATCATTACGCAGGTTGGACATGCCGCGAATATACACCCGGGTTGACCAGTCGTTGCCACCAATGGCATCACCTTGGGAGATATGTACGCCGGGCACCTTCTTCAACAGGTTGAGCACATCACCGGCGGGTATTTCTGTTTCAATCTTGTCCAGGGTTATTTGCGCTACGGCACGGCTTTCCCCCAAGCCGTACTGACGACCGCGAACGGTAATTTCTTCAGAGACATCCGTATTGCTTGCGTCATCACTATCCACTTTGTCTGCATCTGCTGCTTGAACAGCAATCGCCGACACCGCCATACCCGCTGCCAGAATACTTCTGATGCAATGGTTCAAGTAATTGGTTTTCTTTACAAAGTTCATAACTAGCCTCCTCAATAGACATGTATATGCTCGTTTGCCGCACTTAAAAACTCCCCAGCAGTGGGCAGACAGTAGCAACTGGGTTACATCTATACTATTCACAAAATGTGACAAAAATATTTATTTATTTGGACTTATTTTGATATAAACTCAAATCAAAGCCCGAAAACAATAAAACACAACAAAATAACCAAGTCAATAAATTATTATCAAGAATATTATCATTGAAATAATTATTCCATTTTTAAGGAAAACTGCAAGAACTGGAATGACACAGAGCAACAAGGGGAACCGCCATGTCACTGAACATTCGCCAAAAAAGCATTCTGGACCAGTTAACTGCCAGCACTCACTGCTCAATCAGCGAATTGGCGCAGAACTTTCAGGTAACCGAGGAGACTATCCGGCGAGACGTGCGCCAGATGGAAGAAAAAAACCTGGTACAAAAATTCCATGGCGGTGTGCGCCTGCCGGAGCACAACGCCGAAGGCAGCTTTTATCAACGTCTGAAAGACGGTGAAGCCATCAAACACCAGATTGGGCAACAGGTTGCGGCCCTTATTCCCAACGACATCTCCGTCTTTATCGACAGCGGCAGCACCTCGTACTATGCCGCAAAATGGCTTCGCAACCACAAGGGACTTTCTGTTATTACCAACTCTCTTGAAGTCGCCCAGGAATTGAAAGGCCAGGATATGCGCATATTCCTGGCCGGCGGAGAACTGGATGCCAGTTATGGGGCCTTCTTCGGTTCTGCCACATTGGAATTTGTTCGCCAGTTTCGGCCGGACTTCGCCATTATGTCCATTACCTCTATCAGCTCCCAAGGCGATTTCAGTGACACCTATTTGCCGGAAACGGAATTTAAACAAGCCGTTCTCCCGCTGGCGGATAAAGTAATTATGGCCGCCGATGCAGGCAAGTTTGACCAGAGCGGCCTGATGGTAACCGCAACACCCAAACAGGTGGATTACCTGGTAACCAATAAGCGGCCTCGACAAGAACTGGCGAAAACCATTGAAAGCGTGGAGATTATTGTCGCCACGCCAATGAATTGACCGATTTCCATCTTATTAGCCCTTTAGCGCAGGTAACCAACAATGAAACACACCTTCTCCAGACGCCACTTTCTACGTGCCGCAGCAACCACCGGTGTTGCCCTGTCAGGGTGGAGCAGCCAGGTAATGGCAGCACTGGCCGAACCCGATCGGCGAGGCATGTTTACACACGGGGTGGCCAGTGGCGACCCCACTGACAGCAGCGTTATTATCTGGACCAGAGTGTCCGCGCCAGGCAAGCCCGTTGTATCCTGGGAGGTCGCCAGTGACAGCGGATTCCAGCGGGTAATACAGCGAGGCAACCTGGTAACTGACGCCAGCCGCGACCACACCGTAAAAGTCGATGTACAAAAGCTGCAGCCCGGGAGCACCTATTACTACCGCTTTCTCTGTAATGGCGTGATGTCAGAACCCGGCCGTACCCGCACACTGCCAACCGGCTCGCTGGCCAAACTGACCCTGGCTGTGGCATCCTGCTCAAACTTCCCCTACGGTTATTTCAACGCCTATGAAGTGATTGCTGCTGACCCGGATGTGGATTTTGTCCTTCATCTGGGAGATTACATTTACGAGTACGGCCCGGAAAAAACCTCCAGCGCCAAAAGCGGCAAAGAGCTGGGACGGGAGCACATACCGTCTCACGAAATTGTCACGCTGCAAGACTATCGCCTCAGGCATGGCCAATACAAAGCCGACAGTGGCTCGCGCCTGATGCACGCATCCCATCCCTTAATCGCCACATGGGACGACCATGAAAGCGCCAACGACCCATACATGCACGGCGCGCAAAACCACCAACCCGATAGCGAAGGCAGCTGGGCTGACAGACGCGAGGCTTCGGTGCGTGCCTACTACGAGTGGATGCCCATTCGGGAACCGGTTGCGGGAATGCAGCGGGAACAGCTGTGGCGTCACTTTTCCTTTGGCGACCTGGCATCATTAACCACGTTGGAAACCCGTCACACAGGCCGCGACAAGCAAATCAATTACAAAGACCACCTGCCAAATATCCAAAGCCGCCAGCAGCGGGATGAGTTTTTGCAAAATGTTCTCGGCGATCAACAACGCAATATGCTGTCGCCACAAATGGAGCAGTTTTTTACGGACAGCCTGGCTCGCTCTGTGGAGCAACAACAGCCTTGGAAGCTCATCGGCAACCAGATTCCCATGGCCCGTACTCACCTGCCCAAAATGCGCGGCAAAATCCCCGGCACCGAAAAACTGTCGCCCAAAGCATTGAAGAGTCTGAGCTACTATCTGGATGTGGGCGACCACGAATTACCGCTATTTCTGGACACCTGGGACGGCTACCCCGCCGCTCGCGAACGCCTTTATCAGCTGGCGCAACAACAGGGAGTTTCCGACATGCTGGTACTCACCGGCGACAGCCACAGTTTTTGGGCCAACGCTCTTTTTGATGCCCAGGGGCAATCAATGGGCGTGGAACTGGGCGCCCCCGGCATTACCTCAAGGGGCGACTTTGAACCCTTTGGCCCGGAAGCAGCCAGCACAATGGACCGGATGGTGGCGCAGCACAACAAAGAAATACTGTGGACCGACTGCCTGCACCGGGGGTTCGTCAAACTGATGCTGACCAGGGAGCGGGCCCATGTGGATTTTGTTACGGTGGATACCGTAAAAAGCAAAACATTCAGCCCTGGAATTTTGAAATCAACAACCATTGTCCGTAAAGATAATCATCTGCACTACAGCGACTGATGTTGGCGCCCGGCTGGTGGATTACGCTTTCGGCTAATCCACCCTACACGCCGTCTTTGACGGTGGCGGCCTCGTTATTTGATACTGTCGAGCAGTTCTGTGGTAACTGGCTCTACCTGAACATCATCCATTAACCGCCCGAACGCTATTGCATAAATTACTTATATACCTTTTCCAATGAAAAAAAACCGGGCCCTGCAAAAGGCCCGGTTTTTTATACGGAAAGCCGCGTGATTTACAGCTTGTCGGCATTCTCGCTCAGGTAAGCGGCAACGCCTTCGCCGGAGGCGGTCATGCCGGCATCACCTTCGCTCCAACCAGCGGGGCAGACTTCGCCGTGCTCCTGGTGGAAGTTGAGGGCGTCGACCATACGCAGCATTTCGTCCACGTTGCGACCCAGCGGCAGGTCGTTAACTACCTGGTGGCGAACCACGCCGTCTTCGTCGATCAGGAAGGAACCGCGGAAGGCAACACCTGCATCGGCTTCGACATCGTAAGCCTGACAAATTTCGTGTTTTACATCTGCCACCAGTGCGTATTTTACCGGGCCGATACCACCGTCATTTACGGCGGTGTTACGCCAGGCGTTGTGGCTGAACTGGGAGTCGATGGAAACACCGATCACTTCAACGCCGCGCTTCTGGAATTCCTCGTAGCGGTGATCGAAGGCGATCAGCTCGGAGGGGCATACGAAAGTAAAATCCAGTGGGTAAAAGAAGATTACCGCCTTCTTGCCCTTGATGGATTCTGCCAGGTTGTAATCACCAACAATTTCGCCATTGCCCAGTACGGCAGCTGCGGTAAAGTCCGGTGCTTGTTTGCCTACTAAAACGCCCATTTGCTTCTCCTTTGATAAATTGATGAATCAAAAACTAAATATGTGCTGGCCCGACCAGGCCAACGTTATGTTCGGTTTAAGTAATAAATTTTACGCAAACCTTTTATAAAATCTCATTAATTAATGCTATTAGTGCAATAGGCTGCCTGCCGTCATCGCGAGCGCAGCGAAGCAATCTCCACCCGTTTATCGCCGCACTCACAAAGTCCTCTGCCAATTTGGTCGAGATTGCCGCGTCGCCTTCTTTTACAAGAATTCTCCTCGCAATGACGGGCTGTTTTTACCCTCGTCATTGCGAGCGCAGCGAAGCAATCTCCTGAATACGGAGTAGTTGATTGAAGGTCACTGCAGCTTAAGCCTCTACATCACCCTCATTGCTGGCCGTGGCTTCTGTCACCAGTTCCTTCAGCTCACCCTTCTCGTACATCTCGACGACAATATCGCAACCGCCGATCAGCTCCCCTTTTACCCACAGCTGCGGGAACGTCGGCCAGTTGGCGTACTTCGGCAGATTGGCGCGAATCTCCGGGTTGGACAGCACATCCACATAGGCAAAGCGCTGGCCACAGGCCATCAATGCCTGCACCGTGCGCGAAGAAAAACCGCACTGGGGCTGGTTGGGGGAGCCTTTCATATACAGAATCACGTCGTTGCTTTCGACCTGATCGCGGATGGTATCCATAATTTCCATGGGTTTATTTACCTCGGGCTTAGAGCCTCGTATTGAGTGAGCTGGAAGGCCGCCGATTCTACTCCATTAGGCAAGTGCGAAAAACCACAAGTTTTTCAGGAGTATTCCCAATAGTACCGCAAGCTAATTTTACCGGATGCAGTGAACTCAAAAAATATTTCCAGGAGCCCGGAGTATTTCCGCTTCGAATTCGCCATTCCACCCCTTGTCGCACTGTTATATGATGTGCGGTTTTCCCGCCCACAGGAGTACAGCGTGGCGAGCAATGCGTTAATGAACAACTATGGCACCCGCGCCATCACCATCACCAAAGGCAGCGGCAGCTGGCTGTGGGACGACCAGGGCAACAAATATCTGGATGCCATCTCCGGAATTGCCGTGTGCGGCCTGGGCCATGCGCACCCGGCAGTCACCGCCGCGCTGACGGAACAGGCGGCCACCCTGGTGCACGCCTCCAACCTTTACAACCTGCAACCCCAGGAGCAACTGGCGGAAAAACTGCGCGCCCTGTCCGGCATGAACAATATGTTTTTTGCCAACTCCGGTGCCGAAGCCAACGAAGCCGCCATCAAACTGGCGCGGCTGCACGGCAACAACAAAGGCATTGCTGTGCCCACCATTGTGGTAATGGAAAACGCCTTCCACGGCCGTACCATGGCCACCCTCACCGCTACCGGCAACCCCAAAGTGCAACAGGGCTTTGCGCCCTGCCTGGAAGGGTTTGTGCGTGTACCGTTTGGGGATGCCGAGGCAGTGGAGGCGGTGGCCAAAAGCAACCCAAACATCGTTGCGGTACTGATGGAGCCAATTCAGGGGGAAGGCGGCATCCACACCCCTGGTGACGACTACCTGAAGCAATTGCGCGCCATTTGCGACAACCACGATTTACTGCTGATGCTGGATGAAATTCAAACCGGCAACGGTCGTACCGGCAAGTATTTTGCCTACCAGCACACGGGGATTCTGCCGGACGTGCTGACCACCGCCAAAGGCCTGGGCAACGGCGTACCCATCGGCGTTTGCATGGCCTCTGGCAAAGCCTCTGAACTGATGCAGCCGGGCAGCCACGGCTCCACTTTTGGCGGCAATCCGCTGGCCTGTCGGGTGGGGCTGGCGGTTGTAGATACTCTGGAAAAAGACAAACTGACAGAACGCGCCGCCCGGCTGGGGGAGCAGCTGCAACAACAGCTGCGCAGCCGCCTGGTCAACTGCCCCCACTTTGTCGAGGTACGGGGCAAGGGTTTGATGATCGGCATTGAGCTGGCGCACACCTGCTCCCAACTGATGGCCGCTGCCAGTGCCAAAGGACTGCTGATTACCGTCACCGCCGAGCGAGTCGTACGCCTGCTGCCACCACTGAACCTGACCGACAACGAAGCCGGTTTACTGGTGGACACCCTGGTTACCCTGATTGAGGAGTTTTCCCCATGAGCCTCACCGCCAAACCCCGTCATTTCCTGACCCTGCAAGACCTGAGCGGGGATGAGCTGCAACAGATTATCCAGCGCGCCATTGAGCTGAAAGCACAACATCGCGCCGGCATTGCTGACCTTCCATTAAAAGACCTTCCCCTAAAAGGAAAAGTGCTGGCAATGATTTTTGAAAAATCCTCCACCCGCACCCGGGTTTCCTTCGAGGCGGGTATGGCGCAATTGGGAGGCAGTGCACTGTTCCTGTCCCCCAACGACACCCAACTGGGGCGCGGCGAGCCCATTGAGGATTCCGCCCGGGTGATTTCCCGCATGACCGATATCGTGATGATCCGCACCTTTGAGCACGCCAAAGTGGAGCGCTTTGCCCAGTACTCGCAAGTGCCGGTGATCAACGCATTGACCGACGACTACCACCCCTGCCAGCTGCTGGCGGACATCCAGACCTACACCGAGAAACGCGGCTCCCTGCAAGGTAAAACCGTGGCCTGGGTGGGTGACGGCAACAATATGTGTCAGTCTTATATCAACGCCGCCGACCTGCTGGATTTCCAGCTCAATATCGCCTGCCCGGAAGGGTATGAGCCAAGCGGCGAGTTGCTGAAAAAACACGCCACACGCATTCAACTGACCCGCGACCCCAAGCAGGCCGTGGCCGGAGCCGATCTGGTGGTTACCGACACCTGGGCCTCCATGGGCCAGGAAGACGAGAAAAAAGCCCGCGAACAGGCGTTTGCGGGTTATATGGTAAATCACGAGCTGATGTCACTGGCCGCCAGCGACGCCCTGTTTATGCACTGCCTGCCCGCTTACCGGGAATTGGAGGTGTCCAGCGAGCTGCTTGAAGATGAGCGCATTTCTGTGGTGTGGGACGAAGCCGAAAATCGCCTGCACGCCCAAAAAGCGCTGATGGAGTTTTTGCTGGGGCAGTAAACCGTCACCCGGTCAAGGCATAAGCCACCACCACCTGAGTGGCCCGCTGCGGGTGATCGATGGTCACCAGTGGCATGTCGTAGATGTCGCTCAACAGGGGGCCATCAAATACCTCCGCCGTTGGCCCACTGGCGTGCAGGCGGCCCTTTTTCAGCGCCCATACGCAATCGGCAAACAGCGCTGCCAGATTGAGATCGTGCATCACACAGCACACCGTCAAACCATTGCGCGCCAATTTCTGTAACTGCTCCAAAAGCAG
Source organism: Porticoccus sp. GXU_MW_L64 (assembly GCF_052983295.1). Classification (NCBI taxonomy): domain Bacteria; kingdom Pseudomonadati; phylum Pseudomonadota; class Gammaproteobacteria; order Cellvibrionales; family Porticoccaceae; genus Porticoccus; species Porticoccus sp. GXU_MW_L64. The sequence goes on from NZ_JBRKJK010000009.1 coordinate 170,619, forward strand.
ATGCTGGTGATGCATATCCATAGCACTGGTGGGCTCATCCAACAACAAGGTCGCGGGCTCCCCTCGCTCAATCGGTTCCCACAATTGCGCCAGTACACGGGCAAAATGCACCCGTTGGCGCTCACCGCCAGACAGAGTGCTAAAAATCCGTCCAGCCAGTTCGCTGGCTCGCGCCCGGGTAAGAGCCTCAGCGACAATTCTTTGCTGCCGGGCCGATGTATCCGCTTGTAGCGCACGCCCCAGGGCCACCACTTCTTCCACCTTGAGCGGGAACGGCAATTCCAGATTTTGCGACAACACCGCGCGGCGCTGGGCCAGTTCAAAGCGGCGCATGTTGGCAAGCCGAAAACCGTCGAAAGCGACACTGCCACTGCTGGTTGCGATGCCCCCAGCCATTACATTGAGCAAGGTACTTTTGCCCGCACCATTGGGGCCAATAATGGCGGTCAAAGATTTTTCCGGCAGTGCCGCCGACACCGAAGCCAGCAACTGTTTGCTGCCAACGGAAACACCCACATCCTGTAATGCAATCATATTATTACTTCCTGTCATAAACGGTTTTTGCGAAATTGGGAAATCAGCAGCCACAGAAAAAATGGCCCACCGAGCAAGCTGGTGACTATTCCCACCGGCAGTTCCGCCGGGGATATCAAGGTGCGGGCACCAGTGTCCGCCAGCGCCAACAATGCGCCTCCCAATAAAAAAGACAGTGGCAACAACGTGCGGTGGTTCGCCCCCCAAACCAGGCGCACAAGGTGGGGCACAATCAAACCCACAAAACCGACAATGCCCGCCGCAGCAACGGCAGCACCCACCAAAACCGCACTCGCCAATATCACCTGACGCTGGATACGGCGCACGTCAAAACCACTGTATTCCGTTTCCCGCTCACCCAGTTGCATCAGATTGAGGGCCGCCCCATAGCGGCGCAGCCAGAACAACGCCGGAACCATCAAGGTGGCACTGGCAATCACCGAGCCCCACTCTGCCCGCCCCAGGCTGCCCATGGTCCAGAAAGTCATGGTACGCAGTTGTTGATCATCGCTGATAAAGGTGAGTAACCCATTTCCAGACATGGTGATGGCATTAAAGGCCAGTCCCACCAGTAGCAACACGGTCACCGACCCGGCGGCCCAGTGGCGCACCACTTTAAGCACCAGAAAACTGGCAATGCAGCCTCCGGCAAAGGCAAACAGATTAAGGCCATAAAGCGCCCAATAGCCGCTCAACACACCATCCAGGAAAACAATATACAGGCCCACGGCCAGTGCACTGCCACTGGCCACACCAATCAACCCCGGTTCTGCCAACGGGTTGCGAAACAATCCCTGGATAGCGGCACCGGCGTAGGCCAGGCTGCCGCCAACCAATATCGCCAACACCACTCTGGGCAAACGAATGTGCCAGAGCACCGCCTGCTCCATGGCAAAACTTTGACGATCGAACAACACCTGCCATGGCAGTGACATGGAGCCATTCAACAACGCCAACAATGCGGCCAACAGCAACAAGCCACTGGCCAGGCCATAAGCAGGCATTCGTTTGAACGCTGCAAACAACTGCATACCGAAGCCGCTATTCACCGGCTGTACTCTCCTCAAAGTCCACTTTTATCTGTCGCAGAACATCCGCTGTGCGCAGGCCAAACCCCAATAGCAGCAGTGCATCGTAATCCAGTACACGGCGGCTTTTACCCGCAGCGGTCAGTTGAATACCTGGGAGTTTTAATACACCTTGCGTACCCCCCAACTGCTTCCGACCCTGGGTTGTCACCACAATAATATCCGGGTTGGCCTGTACCACCGCTTCGGCGGTCATGGCTTTGTAACCGGAAAAGTCAGAAAACAGATTGCGGCCACCGGCCAGCTCAATAATGGTTGCTGCGGAAGTACCCTCGCCCGCCACCATGGGCGTGCCACCCCCATGACCGAGAATAAACAGCACCTGTGGCGCATCCGGTACGGCAGACACAGCCTCCATAACACCGCTTTCCTGCAACCCTTTGCGAAACGACCTTGCCAGCTGTTCACCCCGCCGGGGAATACCAAAGGCAGCGGCTACCTGTTGAATTTTTTGCTCCACCGCCGACAGTGAGGTCTCTGCCGTGACCCGGGTAACCTCAATACCCGCTGCCTGCAACTGGGGCCACAGCGTAGCCGGGCCAGCGCTGTCACTGGCAATCAGCAAATCCGGTTTAAGGCTGGCAATGCCCTCGGCAGACAAGGCGCGCAGGTAACCCACTTTGGGCAGCTTATCTGCCTCGGCGGGATAAACACTGGTGGTATCTGTAGCCACCAGACAATGCTGCCGCCCCAGGGCGTAGATAATTTCAGTGACATCACCGCCCACACTGACCACCCGCCCAGGGCAGTCGGCAAATGCCGGGGGTATCGCAATCAGCAGGCCACTGAGCAGTGCGTAAATGGCGATTAACTGGCGCAACTGACATCCCCCTCGGGGCTGAGAGCGCATTCGCAGGCCACCACAATATCCCGCCACAACCCCTGTTCTGGTTCGCCCTCACGCCTTCTGCCGAACAACTGCACGACCAATTCACCCTGGGCATCGTAGGCTTCGATGGCGGTCACCACGCCGTCTTTGCCAGGCTTGCGCGTGACCCAACACTGCTCGATACCGCCGGCATCCAGGTGCAGGTTAAAACGCTCGTCCAATACGTTGAACCAGGGTCCCACCTGACGCAGATTGTTTACCGCACCGGTGTGTATTTGCACGCACCCCTGATTGCCGACAAACACCATAATATCGCAGCTCTTACAGGCCGCCTGCTGCAAAGCCACCTGCACAGTTCCCAACGGCACCTGGTTGGCCAAGTCCACCGGCATTAGTTGCAACGCCGTCAGGCGCTCCACCTTGTGCTTGCGCAGCATGGGAAAGAACTGGTGCACATCGGTCAGTGCGCGCCAGTCCTGCTCCAGCGCGGAAATATCCACCGCCGCTGCTGGTTTGGCCTTGATTGCTGGCTTTGTCGGTGCCGCACCAGACCACAGCGGCCTCTCTGTCCGGTGGCGCGCCACCAGACGATGATAGGCCGCCAGGTCGCTGGCAGCGGTCATATAGATTTTGTGGATCGCCACACCCTGAGCGTCAAAAAACTGCAAGCTGTGGCGTTCCCCACGCTCCATGGGCTCTGCCACCGCAAAGCCCAGACACCAACGACTGAGAAACAGGCGCAGATCAATATCCGGATTGAGTGCCATGCCCATTCCGGCTTTTCCTTGCCCGCCATTGTCGCGGCCAAAAAAAGACAGGTTGTGGTACACCCCGTGGCGTTCGTGCACGCAGTATTGATTGCGCGTCAGCGCCATTACATCGCCCAGCTCACCCACGTCCGACAGAATAGCGGGCCAGTCTTCGCTGAGGCGCACCGCGTTGATATCTGCACGGCAGGCCAACAGTTCCGCCTCTGATACTTGCAGTAGCGCAGCGACATCTCGGGGGCGCAGTTGTGGCTGTTCCTGCTTCAGCAGGTTGTAGCGCTGCTGCAATTGATCCATTTCAGGTTTTTGTCTGGCTGGCTGTGTCACTTTTCCTTCTCCTCAAGTTTAAAATTCCACTCGTACACTGGCGCGCAGCTGGCGGCCACTTTGCTGGGCCAGTGCGATGGCGGCAGCATCTCCGGCATCAACCCCACGCAGGTCATTCCACTGGGCGTAGGCCTTGTCGAACAGGTTGAAAGCACCGATGCGCAGCAATGTGTTTTCAGTGAGCTGGTAGTGGCCAATCAGATCCACCGAGCCATAGCCCGACCCCGTTGTATTGCCATCATCCGCCAGACGCTTCTGGCGACTGGCTGCGCTGACACGGACTTCCAAACCCCACAATCCGGCAGGTTCGGCGTAGGCCAGACCCAGCACTCCATTGAGTGGATCAACAGAATCCAGAGGGGCGGCCTCGGTGTGGTTGTCGCCCTGGGCGTAGGCCAGGCTGCCGCGCAATAACCAGTTGTCCGCCAGGTGCCACTGGCCACTGAGCTCAGCACCGCGAATCTCCACAGAATCAATATTGCGGTTCTGAAAAACCCGAATACCCTGGTCTACCCGCAAAAAGCCGGAATCAATAAAATTTCGATAGTCGTTCTGGTAAAGGGCGACATCCACAAAACCCCGGTCAAAGCGGGCTTTCAGACCTACCTCGACGCCCTTGCTGGTCTCCGGTTGCAGATCGGGATTGGGAATCACCGCGTAACCAAAAGCGCGATTGACAAACGACTGGTTGGCGTCGCTGTAATTGGGCGGGCGAAAACCCTCCGCATACTGCACAGACAGGGTGAGGCGATCGTTGAAGGCATATAGAGCACCCAGGCCAAGGGACAGCTCACTTTCATCCAGTGGCGCCAGACGACCACCCAGGGCGCTGGTATCAATTACCCCACGGCTGTCGGCGGTCAGTTTGTGAGCGTCATAGCGCAACGCCGGAATCAGGGTAAGGCCGCTGTCGCCAAAAACTATTTCATTTTGGCCGTACAGCCCCCAACGGGTGGACTCGGTATCCGGGAAGGTTTTGTTGGGGAAGCTCTCTGCTGACGCGAACGGAAAAGCAACAATATCCGCCGTTTGCTCGCCTGTGGCGAGGCTGGTTTCGGTGCGATTGCGGGGGCGTTCGGTATCCAGTGTTTCGTAGCTAAAACCGTACACAATCCTGTGCTGAATATTGCCCTGTTCAAAGCCTTTGCGAGCCACCAGGTCGAGTCCCTGCACCTGCTGGTTGAATTCAAAATCGCTGACGCGCAACACAGGGGTACCGGTGGGTGCCGAGGCGAATGAAAAACCGGTACGGCGCTGGCGGGTGCTTTGCAGACCATCGCTGTCCTGCCAGTAAAAAAGGCTACCCAGGCTGTCTGCCAAGGCGCTTTCCAGCACCCAGTTGTGAGCCACACTGAGACGATTGCGCTGTTTGCGGTCACGGCCAGTGGCTTCGGTAACACTTCTGACTTCCTGAGAATCCAGCTCAAAGTCACTGCGCTCGCGAAAACTGTCCAAAGCCAGTACCACATTGTGGTTGTCACCCACCGGCAGAGACCATTTCGCCAACAGGTTATCGCTGACACCATCCAAAGGGTCAAAACGGGCGCTGCTGTTCAGTTCACGCTCTGAGAATTGACGCCGGGTGTACTGCAACAGCCCGGAACCCCAGCTCCCCTGCACAGCACCCACCAGACCGGCCTTGCCCTCATCCCGGGCCTGGTCGCTGGAAAAATTGGCCGCAAAGTAATGGTTTTTATCCGAGTTCAGGTAGGCTTGCGGATCTTTGGTGTTAAGCAGTACAACACCGCCCAGGGCATCGGCGCCATAGAGCGCAGACGCTGGCCCGCGGATAATCTCTACCGAGGCAAGATCATCGGTTTCAAACAGATCGCGGCCATTGGAAAAATAATTATCGACACTGCGAATGCCGTCCACCAGGTTGAGTACCCGCACCCCGCCAATACCGCGAATCACAAAACCCTGATTGCCGCCGCGCTGGGAATTGGCAACAGATACCCCCGGCTGATAACGCACCACATCCGCCAGCTCTGCCACCAGTTCCCGTTCGATATCTTCTCTGGAAAACACCGAGATGGTTCCGGCAACATCGGAAGCGCTCCGGCTCAAGCGAGTGGCAGTGGTTACAACCTCCTCATAAAGAGTGGCCTTATTGTCAGAATTGGTATCTGCGGCCTGAACTGCAGTGGCAAACACAGCAGTAGAGAGCGCTGTAGAAACAAAGGCGGGCCAGGTAGCCGCCACACGGATTGAACAACCCATAAAAACCTCCTCTCGGTGGGTTTTAATGGCTGCCTCACTGGTGTGTGCGGTGGCTGTTTGAAGGAAATGAACTTACTTGGTCAAAATCAATTTATTCTGCTTGGTTCTGCGCAACTGGTAGAAGTGACCACCGTGGCGAATCATGATCACCACAGAATTGCCCAACAAGTCGTCACTGGACACGATATTACTTTTAATTTGCAGCTCTCGGGCTTGGGAATTTGCTGAATGGGTATCCATGGTCGGCCTCCTCAATATTGATAATGAGAATTATTATCAATAAAAAATCAAAGATCAACCCTTAAATGCAATTTTTTCTTTAACCCCAAAACGCACATCGGCCTTCTGTTCATTATGACCTCCGTCAAACGTTGCCATTTCTTTACAGTGTACTATTGCGCGGTGGCAAATCCCCCGGTCGCACCTGAAAGTGCCAACAGGTATAATGTGCGCCATTTTTTGCCATGGAATTATTTGCACGGCCGTGAGTCGAACAGCCTTAATACCCGGAATAAAACTGCGGGCATCGCCTGCCAATGTGAGTTATTTTGCTGAAGAATCAACAACAAGACCTACTGGTTGATCAAAACATTCTGATCCTGCACAGCCTGCGCACGATCATTAGTGACCTGGACGACCAAACTTACACCGCCACCCGCGAGCCTTATTACAGCTCCTCCCTGGGTGCCCATACACGTCATATACTGGACCATTACCTGATGTTGCTGGCCGGTATGGAAAGCGGCGAGATGAACTACGACAACCGCAATCGCGACCCTGAAATCGAAACCTGTCGCGACCACGCCAAAGCCACCATTGGCCGTATTATCGACGGCCTCAAGCAACTGCCGGACACAGACACCCCGGTAAAAGCCATCATCAATGTCAGTGTGGACACCAACCCCCAGCCCCAGGATTCCACCCTGGGCCGTGAACTGGTGTTTCTCCATGGCCACACCACCCACCACCATTCATTGATGGCTCTGATCATGCGCTTGCAAGACAAAACCGTTAGCAGTGATTTTGGCTTTGCCCCCTCTACCCTGAAACACCGGAGTGAACAGGCATGTGCACGCTGAGCTGGATACAGCACCAGGACAGTTACAGCCTGGTCTTTAACCGCGACGAGCTCAACAGCCGTCAGCGCGCCCTGCCCCCGGCACTGAAAACCACTGACGATGGCAGCCGCTACCTGTCCCCCACCGACACCGATGCCGGAGGCAGCTGGCTACAGGTTAACGAGCACGGTCTGACCGCCTGCCTGCTCAACTACTACGCCGCCGACCGCGCCCCCAGCAGCGATGTACACAGCCGCGGCGAAATTGTGCTGATGCTCATCGGCTGCCGCACCATCGCCGAGGCAGAGGCGATTATTCAACAACTGGACACCCGCCACTATCGCGGTTTCGACCTGGTACTGCTGGAAGCCAACCGAAAGCCCGTGCAATACCGCTGGGACGCCCTTGAGCTGACCCGCCATCTGCCGGAAATTCCGCTCACGTCCTCGTCCTACCGCACCCGGGAAGTGTGCGAATACCGCCGCGAGCTGTTCCTGCGCAGTGCACCGCAAAACCTGCAACAATTACTGGCCTTTCACGACTGCCACGACGACGAGGCCTCGGCCCATCTGCCACCTCCCTCTCCGGCCTATGCCCCCTGCATGCACCGGGATGACGCCAAAACCGTGAGTCAGTGCGTGGTGGAAGTGAGCGCAGATCAGGTATCTATCCGCTATGCAGATGGCAGCCCCTGCCAGGCACCCCTGAGTGCGCCCCTGACGCTGCAAAGAGTAGCGCCACAAGCCAATGATCAGGCGCTCGACACCACTCCCTGCGCACTGGCCTCATGAGCAACACATCTGCCGCCCCCCAAAACAGCTACAGCACACCCGGAATGCCTCAACTTGAGCACACCGGTAAGGTGGTGTCGCACTTTGAATTCTGGCCCACCTGGTTGGTGTACCTGCCGGTGGTGTTTCAGTGGCTGGGGCTGGCACTGCGCTATCGCTCCCTGTCGCTGCCGCTGATTGCCAACCCCAATGTCAGGCTGTCTGGCATGGTGGGTTTTTCAAAAAGTGATCTGATGGCGTCCGCCAATGCCGCCAGCCAGGAGTACATTCTGCCGTTTATCACACACACAGTAGGGGATAACGTTGCGGACGACCTGGCGAGCATTCACAGGCAGCTTAAAGCAAAGCAACTGCACCTGCCGCTGGTGGGCAAGCCGGACCTGGGCTGCCGCGGTGCCGGAGTGTGCCTGCTGGAAACAGAGCAAGAACTGTCGGATTACCTCAGCAGCTACCCCAAAGGCAGCACCTTTATGGTGCAAAAGCTGGCCAGCTGTGAACCGGAAGCGGGAGTGTTCTACATTCGCCACCCGGATAGCGATCGCGGAGAAATTATCTCCCTGGCGCTCAAATACAACCCCTACGTCACCGGTGACGGCCACAGCACACTGGCGCAGCTGATGGCCAAAGACCCGCGCATCAGCCTGCTGCAACACCTGTATGAAGACCGCCACCGGGATATGTTGAACTCGGTGATTCCAGCCGGTGAACACTACCGGTTGATATTTTCTGCCAGCCACTGCAAAGGCGCGGTGTTTCGCGATGGCAGCGAATTTATCACTGACACATTACGGCAAACATTGGACGATATCCTCGCTGGCTTGCCCGATTTTTATTACGGCCGGCTGGATGTTAAATTTCCCGACATCGACAGCCTGAGCCGTGGCGAGGGCCTGGAAATTGTGGAAATCAACGGTGCCAACTCGGAGCCACTGCATATCTGGGACAGTGGCGCGAAGCTGCGGGATGCCTGGAGTGCCCTGCTGTTCCAGTACGGCACCCTGTTTCGTATCGGCGCCAAAAACCGTCGGCGCGGCGTTAAAACCCCGGGGGTTTTGGCCCTGTGGCACGCTTGGCGAGAGGAAAGCGCCCTGGTGAAACAATACCCGGACACCGATTGAACGATCAAGACAATCGGCGGATTACGCTACGCTAATCCGCCCTACGCGACTATGCAGGACAGAATCATTCAGGATAAAGCTACTCAGGATAAAGTTATGGCAACCGCAAATCCATTTCGTGTCACCCTGAAAAACCGCCCCATGGCGGCGGCAGTAGAGCGCATTCTCGGCCTGCACCACTTGGCGGCCTGCTACGAGCAGCGCCCGGAAAACGCCAATACCGAAGAATTTCTGGATTTTGCCCTCGATTACCTGGGCATTCGCCTGCACACCCCCGGCGGCGAAAGCAAGCTGGATCAAATTCCCCGCACCGGCCCCCTGTTGATTGTGGCCAACCACCCACTCGGTGGCCTGGAAGGTATTGCCATCACCAAACTGCTGATGACCATCCGCCCGGATATCAAGGTACTCACCAACGAACTGCTGACCCGCATTCCCGAGTTTCAATCCATCTTTGTGGGCGTCAATGTGTTGTCTACCAACGCCACCAAAGAGAATCTGCGCGGCGTGCGCACCGTCACCAAACACCTGGAAACAGGCGGCGCACTGCTGATGTTCCCGGCGGGCAAGGTATCCGCCATCAACGTGCGCAACCGCCGTATTGAAGACCGCCCCTGGAATCGCTTGGCAGGGCAGTTGCTGCAACGCACCGGCGCCACCTGCCTGCCCATTCACGTGGGCGGCTACAACAGCAAACTGTTTTACTCTCTTGGGCTGATCCACCCCAAACTGCGCACCGTCATGCTGCCCCGTGAGCTGACCAACAAGCAAAACAGCACTTTGTCACTGACCATCGGCGAGCCCATCACTCCGGCAGAGTTGCGCCACCTGGAAAATGGCCGCGCCATCACCGACTACTTGCGGCTGGCCACAGATTTTCTCAATCTGCAATACGAGCGCTGCCAAACCCCGTCCAACATGGGCTTTGAAGAAATTCCCGAGCCCCCGGGCGAAGCCCAGGAGCACCTGCAAAACCTCAGCGAATTTCGTTTGATTGAAAACGACCCGTTCGATGTGTACTGCGTGCCCTACGACCGCCTGGGCCCGGTTATGACCGAAATCGGCATCGCCCGTGAAGTGGCCTTTCGCGAAGCGGGCGAAGGCACTGGCAACGCTCTCGACACCGACCGCTTCGATCCCAACTATCTGCACCTGTTTGTCTGGGACAAAAACCAACACTGCATTGCCGGCGGCTACCGCATCGGCCACCCCCACGCCATCGCCGACCAACACGGCATGGACGCCCTGTACGCCCGCACTCTGTTCGATTTCGACCGCGCCTATCTGGACAAAGTGGGTTGCTCCCTGGAAATGGGCCGCTCCTTCGTGTGCCCGGACTACCAGCGACACCCCATGGTGCTGGACCTGCTGTGGCGCGGCATCGGTGCTTACGTAGCGAGAAATCCCCAATTCCACACCCTGTTTGGCGGCGTGTGCATCTCCCGGGAGTATTCCAACTTCGCCCGCGCCCTGATCGCCGACAGCATGGTCAGTGCCTTCCCCGCCGATCAGGAATACATGGAAGACGTCACCCCCATCGTGCCGCTGAAAGTCTCCAACAAACCCTGGTCACCGGCGATGCTGAAATCCCTCAAGCACGTCTCCGCCCTCAACAAACTGGTGGGGCGCTGCGACCCGGACAAAGGCCTGCCCACCCTGCTGCGCCACTACCTGTCCCTGAACGGCAAATTTGTCTGCTTCTCGGTCAACAAAGTGCTCAACAACTCACTGGACGGGCTGATTCTGGTAGACCTGCGCAAAATGCCCACACGTTATTTAAAACGCTATTTGGGCAAGGAAGGGGCAAAAGGGTTTATGGAGAAGTGGCAGACTGAGGAGTGACTTCTTTGGTCGTCATTCGAGGAGCCGCCAGCAACGCAGCAACCTCGTGGCTTTAGCGTCTTAACGGAGAATTCGCTGCGGTATTGGCGGCGGCGGGTAGCAGTCAAAAACCAGGTGCCAGTACGACCAACTTCTGGCATCAATAATACCTGGGGCCACACTGCGCAGTACCTCTCTCATCTCATCATCTGAATAATATTCACGCAATGCTTTCATGGTATCGTGGCTGCCATAGGTCATGGCATACGCCACAAAACGTACCGGATCAGCCAGGGCGCTTTCTGGTGGTTCAAACCAGATCACTTTTCTGGCAATCGATTTGTACTCATCATTGATTGGCAATGATCTCATGGTTCAATTTCACAAGGTTGGCAACTTATCCAAATCAACCGTTTTAACCGCTTGCACAAGCTGGCTTTTAACAGACTCTGACAAGTTGTGAAGATTACCATCTTCAAAGAAGACCAGAGCCTTCAATGTGCTTTGCGGATTAAAGGCCGCTCCATATATCTTCGAAGCAGCCGACAGCGCCGCCGGCAAATCGATATCTGTTTGTTCAATCAGAGCGGCAATATCAACATAGTCCTTTAATTCAGCTCTTTGCTGCACCACCGATGCTTTCATTCCAGCCAAATCCACCAAGGAAGCAATTTTTATGGCCGGTGATTCGAGAAGATGTGGTGATTTTACCGATTTTATTGCTGGTAATCCGAAGAATGATACCTGCACATAACCACCCCGCTCTACAAGACATGTCAGCGTACTGGGAGCACTTTGTAGAATTTCACTGCCTTGCAAAAAAGAAATCGAGTTATAAAGTTCATTCGGCTCAAAAGGCTCTGTACTAAAGAAATCAAAGTCAACACTTTCTCGATGTCCCAAATATAGGGCAATGGCAGTCCCACCATAGAGAGTAAAACTATCAGGAACGTCATCAAGTTCATCCCACAAACTAAGCTGTGCTTCAGGAAGGATAGACAGTTGGGGGGTAAAGGACATATCTACACAAGCCATTCAAAAATACGTACCGTCTATGCGGCACAGTAGTTAATCGAATTTCTAAGGCAACTCTGATTAATTCATCGTTTGAGCGATAATAGCAGCATATCCACAAACCAGAGATACCGATGCGCCAACAATCCCTGACAGATGGCTTTGAGAAACACCGTAAGAAGA